>NZ_CP031393.1:2419553-2721998 GCF_017161265.1 Treponema medium
ACGATGCGCAGTTGCTGTAGAAAGCTTCAAGATAAAATCGGCAAGACTTTTTTCTTTTGACTGCGGCGTAACGATCGATGGAATACCGATACCAGCCTTGAACAACGCCTTAATATCCTGAGCGGACGGCATACCGGCAGGCATCGTTGAAAATCCTGCATTAAGCCCCAGTCGATAATGATAATCGGTCGGAGAAACAAGAATAACCGCACAGCCTGCGGCGAGCGCTTCAAAGGCGGTAAAACCGTAGTGTGTTACAATGATATCCCATTCGCAGAGCCTATCCCGCAGATTTTCCAAATAGGGATACACATAGAGGTTCATTTTCTGCTGAGAATACTTTTTTTCATTTGGCTCAATAACGGAAACTTCCGCACCGAGCTCGGCAAAGATATGAGCGAGTGGAAGCCCCATGTGAGCGGCATCTTCTCCGCCGCAGACAATCAAAAGTTTTGCATTTTCAATGGGAAAAAAGTATTTCCCGTTCCTTTCATATTTTTTAAAAGCGCCGTCCCGTTTCCGCTTTTGCGGCAGCGCAATAAAGCCCGTTTCGGTGAGATTTGCCCGAAGCGCTTCAACCGATTCAGGCTGATCCGTAGTATGTTTGGAGTGATCTGTAGTACGGTTCATCGCTGATTGCGAAGAATTTGAAGCATTTAATGAATCCGGCGAAGGCTTCGGCGCCGATACGTCAGACAACTCAATGGAATGGGGTAAAGTAGGGAGAATATCGATCAGATAGTCGGCAAAAGCCCTCCCCTCGCCTCCTTCATCCAAGGCGATGACCGGCGCAATTTTTTTAAGCTGCCGCACTTCTTCCGCCTGTGTCCTAAAATTATCGAGGATAAAGACGCATGTTTGCTCAGGAATTTCATTAACAGTCTCAATATTTCCCATCTTCTTAATGATATCCTGAACGAATGGAGGCTCAGATGAAGATCGGAGATACAACACACAGCGTAGCTGAGGGGCAAGCTCTTGCATCAAGCTGCAGGCACGGCGGAGATGTCCCGTTCCCTGCCCTTCCCGTACCGACGGAACAAACACGGCAATTCTACCGGCATATCGGCATGCCTGCATAACTGCGGACGAAGACGGAGGCATTGCAGTCTTTTCCCTTTGTAGATACTGCATCATCAATTCCGCACGGTTAAAATCATCCCGCGTATCGACTGTTGTCCGCAAGTGCGGCGCATACCACCGCAATGGAGCGGTTTCTTTTACACAGATAAAGGTATCGGTATGCCGATACAGCGCGGGACCAACGTGTTCATGGTCATACGCATCATCGGTCAGCCGTTCTGCGGTAAGCAAGCTCTTCGCCTTTATAATTTCGACGCCACTGCCGTGCGGAAGACCGGTGTAGGTAAAGTAATCAGGCTCTCCCAGTTCCACAAACCGCTGAACGGAAGCTTCGGCAGCTTCAGTAAACAAAAAAGGATTGTCACCCGTTGCGCGGATAATCGTTGTAATGGGACGGAGTGAAGTTTCAAACTGCTTAACAACCGAACAAAAACGGCCAAGCACATCGGTTTCCGAACCGCTGATGAGGGTATAATGAAATTGCTCTGCAAGCGGTGCAAAATCAGCTGCCGATGTATAATCGCAAGCAAGGATGTACCGTTCCGCAGGAATCTCCCGCATTGCTTCAAGCGTATAGGCAAGAAGCGGTTTGCCGCAAAGGTTCAAAAGCGCTTTGTGCGGCAACCGTGAAGAATTGAGGCGTGCTTGTACAACAACGGCAACACCTGAATAAACGCTCATATAAAAGGCTCCCAATGCTCTATCAATGTACGGGCGGTGGTAATAAACCGCTTCTTATTCAATTCAGTCCATCGCCGCGCTTCAGAAAAATGCTGCCATGCATGCAGCGGGTTTAAGCCGGAGTTATGCAGATAGCTCCAGAATAATTTAAAAGGAATAGCAGCCTCTCCGCCCGTCAACTCCGGTGCAAGATTTTTAAGATAAAACTGCCGATATGAAGCATCAACGGAAATATTTTCAGGCGGCGGCTCGCCCTCATAGTGAATCCTGAACGACGTAAAGATCCGGATCGCCTCCCCCCAGAGGTGTGCACGAAAACCGAAATCAAGGTTTTGCCAATAAGGATTCTGAATAGTATAATCAAAACCGCCGAGCTGCATACACTTATTTCTACTATAAATTCCCATAAAATCATAGGGATAAATAGTTGCGGTCTTATTTTTGATGCAGGAAAGCTGTTCGGTCGAAAATCGATTCCCATTCAGGCTGGGAACCATTTGATTAGGTACCGCTTCACCTCGCACATTCGCCAGCACAGGCGCTGCACAAAACAAATGCTCTTGTTTAATCTTTTCAAGTACCCGCTCGGTAAAACTTCCCGGCGGAATGCGTGTATCGTTCCATAATACCATAATATATGGAGCGGACGTTTCCGCAAAGCCGAGATTAATCATCTCCCCGACGGTGAGTTTTTCTTGCGGAAATAAAAACCGTACTTGCGGAAATTTTCCTGTGAGGCTTTCCATGTCGCCGACATCGGCACTTGACTCTATCGAAATAACAGAGGTAAATCCTTCAGCTAAGAGCTGTTCAAAAAAGAGCTGTCGATAATACTTTCTGCCGCGGTTTAACACAACAACGCAAAAATTTTCCGCCTTGTCTTGTCCCCGATACTGCATACCGCCGATAATAGTATGTGAAACCTTCCGTTCGTTAAAAGTTGTAGGTATAATATTCGTCACAGTGCTCACATACCCCCTTATAGCAGGATTGTATCTGATCGGAGTAAAAACGCCGGCCGTTTTCCCAAATCGTTTCGAGCGGCATCGTAAAGGCATTGCCGAGTACAACCGAACAGCTGACATCTTCTTTACAGAGCGGAACGGTTCCGTCTGTGCAAATAGACAAATCCCGCTTGAGGTGCCAGCAAGGATGCCGCTTCAACGGAGAAATGTCGGCAGGGCGGCGGTCGGGAAGAATCCCGCAAAGATGATCGTATTTTTGGATAAGCGGCTTTGCTTCTCGTTTTTCCCATAGCCGGTAAAAAGGCTCCAATTCCGCTTCATTTTCATTCATACGTGTCATCTGTACCCACACCGCTTTGGGAAAAACTTTTGCTAATTGATCCGCAAAAGTTACAGCCTGCTTTAAATACCGTTCCGCATCCTCATCGGGAAGCTGATGCACGGTGCCGTACGTTTTTGAACCTGCCGCATCGATATCGACAATCCAGTAAATCGGCAAGCGCCCGTTACTTCTCGGCGGTATATCCCTGCAAACTTGAGCGAGCCGATCAAAACACTCAAGATTAGCTGCCGTTTTTTCTACAACACCGCTCGTTTCTATCAAGACTGAAAGATTCTGATGGTTCAATATCTGCGCCACAATCGTTGCAAACTGGGGATGCAAGAGCGGTTCCCCATAGAGCGACAGCGAAATAACGGCGCTTTCGGAAAAAGCGGCAATCGCATCAATGAGCCGAGCGGCGGCTTCAAAGTCCATACAGCAAGAATCATCAAAGTTTTTAGGGAACAGATTCGGACGGTAGATGGAAGGTAAGGGATGATAGGCGACTATCTCCATACCGTAATAGGCAGGCAGCGGCCGCAGGAATTCTTGCCGCTCGGTGATATATGCTGCATAGTTCTCCGCAGTGATACCGGTAAAATGACTGCACAAGAGCCAAGAAGCCTTGCTGTCGGCGTAAAAAGCGAGTCGCAGGTGCCGCATATCTTCGGGCGCAATCATCGTTTCCAAGTCGTAGGAGTTTATATCTTTTTTAACGGTATCAAAAAGAAAAGAGCGATTAAGCGGCACCTCTGCTGCAAAAGGCAGCGCTGCTAATATGGGTACAAGACCTGCCGAAACGATTTGCGGAAGAAGCCCCTCAGGATACCCATCCGCAAAACTGTATTCCGCCTTATAGGTACAATGCTGAGCATAGAGCTGCGCCGCACCCGCACTGTCTAAAAAAGGGGCATCTGCCCATGCAATAAAGATATGATCTGCTTCCACTGCAAAAGGGGTAAGCGCCTTAAAAAAGGCAGCAGCGGTATCCTCTGCAACCGGAACTACCTGTACCGGCGGCAGGGTGGAAAGCTGTACATCATCGCAGTATTTTTGAATTGCAGCGCATTGCTCGGTTGCTGCGGTTATAATGGTACCCGCATAATCGGGAAAACGGCTTGTACGCTCCAGTGCGGAAGCAAGAGCAGTACAACCGTCTTGGGTAAGCGGCCGCAGAGCATAATCGGAAATACCGTTTGCAGCCAGCACAACAAAAGATTTCATACTCTCCAATATCGGCATAAAATCCCCTTCGGTAAACCGCAGGACATCTCCAAAGCTTCAGTTTTTAAAAGACGCACGGGAATTCACGTTAGAAAGAAGTACGCGAAAGCGGTGTGCCTATCCACACACCTTCAGCGCCAAGATATTCTTTTTTTTGCCCTTCAATCAGAAACTGCACCGATTTTACGGTCGAAAATTCCGTCGCTGTAAATACCACTTGCAAAAGCTGCGCTAAGGCACCATCAATGCCGTATTGGTTAAACTGAAATTCCTCACTCACATTGATAAATGCTACACCATCTCTGACCCATGCGGAACGGAGCTTGGTGTCGGGTGGAATAAGCGTTCGTACGCCCTGTTTTAACTCGTCTACAGTAGGAGCGGCAAAAAGGGCTTCAAGCGCATCGCTCATCGGCGCATCGGACTTAGGAAGCAAACGGATCGCACTCTTAGGAACGAGCTTTCCATCCGCATCTACCCGAACCCAGTATATAACCGCTTTTCTTACCGCTGCCGGTTGACTTTTATCGGTTTCGGATTTTGCCGGTGTAGTTGCATTCGGTTTCTGTGCTGATGAAGAAGTAGCCTGCGGCTGTTGTGCAGCTGTAGCGGTACTGCGCTGCGGCGCCGTCCGTTCTTCAACCGGTTTGGACGTCGTCGAACTGGGGACAGTTGTTTGCCCGCTGTTTTGTTGCGAATTAACTCGACTATTATTTTCAGACTGAGGTTTCTTGATTTGCTCATTGGTACGCGTATTGGAAGCTTCGGGCTTTTGTGATTCAGCGGACTGCTTACCACTACTTTGTTGCGGCTTAGCAGGTTCACTGTTCGTTTCTTGTTCAGGTTCTTTACTTCCGTCTCCTTTTATAGGAGTGCTATCTCCGCTCTCTTCCTTAGATTGAATTTCAGGTAGCGCTTGTGAAGATTCTTGAGGCGTTTCAACTTTATCTTTTAAGAATATGCTTCTTGCGTTCGTTTTATCTAAAACAAAAGATATTGTGTCCTTATTCAAGAAAAAAAGTACCGCAATCAATAAAATAAATACAATCCAAAAGAGACAACCGAGCGATATTTTTCTTTTTGTACGTTTTGCCATAGATAAGCATCATACGATACTTTATAGACCGTATGCAAGTAGGTAAAAGCAAGACACACAGTTTCGACAATTCTCTGATAAACGATTGAGCATAACAGGTATTCAACCGAAAATAAAAGTATGAGAGTGCTTTTATATGATCAAAATCTGCAAAGAAATAAAAGTCTCCACCGGTATCTCGAAGATGCCAACATACAAGTTTCGGCTGCGTATTGTTTAAAAGATTTTCTTTCCAAGTTCAAAAGTCCGTCACTTAAAATTTTACTCATCGAACACAGTAGAATACAGCACTATAATATCGACATTGAGGAATTACTTGACAAACTCGGATTAACATTTACCGTGATCGACTATAGCGAAACCGAAACTACCTTTGATTTTACCGTTCATTACCTATCGGAATATTACTACTTTCCATTTACAACCGAAAAAGATAAAGAATTGATTAAAAAAGTTAAAAAGAAGCTTCGAAAGTATAAAAAACAAAAAGAAAAATATACATCTCAAACGGAACATCAAGTTTTCAATGCTTATTCCGCCAATGCAAATAGTGTCAATCGAGTAATGGAACATTTCTCGAAGAAACAAAAACAACTGATTACAAGATTATTAGAAAAGAAAGACGGAATAAGCGTAGAAGAAATTATTGAATTATTAAATGCAAAAACGGTTAAAAACAGCCAAAATTATGCGCAAACGCACATCTATCGGCTTAGAAATAAGCTCAACCGCCTACTCGGAGATGAATACATCATTTCATACAAAGATCACACATACCAACTGCTCTGTATTCATAAATGACAGCTGTTGTCAGTAACCACCCCCCTGCCGAGGGCATCTGCAAAAATCATATCTTACCGCAGATTATATATTTTCTACGGTAAGATATGGAATCTTCGTTATTTCGCTAAAACAGCAGCGATACGTTCAAGAACCTTTTTGCGATCGAGCGGTTTTACAATATAGTTTTTTGCTCCAAGCAGCAGGGATTTCTTTACCAACTCTTCTTTTCCGAGCGCGCTGATCATAACAACCTTTGCATTTTTATCAAAAGCCATTATCTGTTCAAGAGCCGTAATACCATCCATTTTTGGCATCGTGATATCCATTGTAACAAGGTCGACATTCGGACACAACTCTTTGTATTTTTCAACACCTTCAAATCCGTCAACAGCAGTTGCAATAACCTCATAGCCTTCACTGGTTAAAATCTGACCGATCTGTTTAGAAACGAAAATAGAATCATCCACCACCAGGACTTTATAAGCTGAACCATCAGCTCTTACGCCACCCGGGGCACGTTCGTTAATAGACGGAAAATCTTGTTTAGAAATCATAGCCTACTCTCCTCTTATGCTCTGTCGCGAATAGCAACGTTTATTTCAACTTTACCCTGCGCCGTTTCCATCGGTACGATCAATGCTTCAATATCACTGCTCGATATTGACATATTATCACCGGTGAAAAGAGCTGGCGGGGTTAAATCGAATTTAAACCCAAGATCATGCAGCTTCGTTACTGCTTGTGCGGTAATGAGGTTTGCAAGTTCCGTGATCGTTGCACGCCCCAATTCATCAAATTCGGTGAACTCTTCCTGATTCATCGTCGATGCAATCTTTAATGCCGTTTCCGGTGTCATATCAAAAATAACACGGCCTTCAACATCACCGGCCAAACCTACAATTGCCGCAACACCCATTACAGGCATACAAGTAGATTTCAAATACAAGTCACCGCGTTTAACTTCACCGCCGAGCACTTGCACTAAGATATTATAGGCAGCTTCGCTAAACGGATTGATATACTCTACACGCATCAAAATCTCCTTCCGAAAAAAATTAAACGAACAATAACATCCGTTACGGTACGAGGTCCGTTTTCAGTTTTATACAAACTGTGCATGACAGCCGTTATAAAACGGCTACCAGCCCTCTCTTTATCAATAACTGAAAATCTTTGTCGATTTTCAGTTATCCGCTACAAGCTACTCTCGTGAGAAAGTAGTTATATCCCCCATTACTTGCCGCATCCATCCACTCTGTTTAGGCATCATTTCATTTGCACCTAAGATAACAATACCGGTTGTTTTCAGTTTATCTCTAAATTCTTCCAGTAAGATGCTCTGCTTTTCCGCTTTAATAAATGATAATACATCACGAGCAAGGATAATATCGACATCAGGCACTGTATTTTGATGCAAACAATCATGATATTCAAACAAAATCATGTCTTTTATTTCTTGATTGAAGCTATATAAATCATTCACACCTTTGACCAAATACGGTTTAAATCTATTAATCACCTGATCTTCAGGAACGGTCAGCATCGGCGCATTAGAAATAGCCAACAAGTCAGCATCATTGGCATAAATCCTGATTGCGGCACGAGGATATTTTTGCTTCAACAGCACTGCAAGACTGTATGTCTCATATCCCGAATCGCAGCCGACATTCCAAACGGTAATAATTTTTGCATCATTATCGGGCAAGGCAGCCAGCACCGTATTCATATATGCATCAGACCAAAACCGGTGCGTATTGGGCGAAAGGAAATTGCTCAAAAACTCCCGCGCTTGGTCTTCAGATTGTATTTGAATGCTCGAAGCAACACGCATATCCCGCCATTCATAGTATCGCTTTTCCAGCCATGCAGCATTGACGGCAGAAGGATAGAACTGACCGAGAGCTGCAAGTGTATCACCAATAAAGCGGATATCAAGCGCATCATTTGACTGTGTAACATCAGTTACGCCGACCTTTGCAGAACCATCAACCGGCAGCGCCTCACCTTCGACAACTGTCGCTTTTGTTTCTGTTATGGTACGAGAAGCAAAAATACGATCGACATCCAATAATATGTATAACTGACCGGCATTCTCTACAACACCATAAATATATTTAATATTTATATCACCGAAAATAGGATGCGGCGGTTGAATAGTATTTTTTGAAACGCCGACTACTTTATCGATCCGGTCAACAACAATACCGAAAGTCTGATCATCAACATTAATGATAACCATACTTTCAACCGTATCCTTTGCGCGCTGCTTAATCGGAATATTGAAAAAAATACGTAAGTCAATAATCGGAATAATATCACCGCGCAGGTTATATACTCCAAGTACAAAAGGCGCCGTATTCGGTACATACGTAAAATTATTCGCTTTTGCGATCTCTTTTACTTTCATAATATCGATCGCATAATCTTTTTCTGCAAGAGAAAAAGTTATCATCTTAAAATCGATAACAGAAAGAGGCTCGTTTACATACTCGTCTTGCAGATCTTCATTTACGCTTACATTCAACTCGGTTTTTTCCATAGCTATTTACTCCCCTTTTACCAGATGGAAGCCTCGCGCCGTTCACGGGCATGCATTTCCTGTTTTAAGCCCAAATCAAGCAATTGCCCGACATCGATGATCAATGAAACGGAACCGTCTCCTAGAATTGAAGCGCCGGCAATTCCCGGAGAATTGGTGAACTGATCTTTTAAAGGCTTAATAACGACATCTTCTTCACCAATGAGACTATCGACCATTAATCCAACTTTCTTTTCAGCTGTTCCGACAATAACGATATAATGATGACCGTCATCGCCCTTTTCTGCAGAAGGAACACCGAACAGCCTATTCAACCGCAACAAACTGATAACTTCATTGCGAACATTAAATACTTCATAACTGTCAATACGGTTAATTTCTTCACTGCGCACACGATGACTTTCAATAACGGAAGTAATCGGGATAGAGTACACTTCTTCGCCGACACGTATCAGCAAGCCTTGGATAATTGCAAGCGTTAACGGAAGTTTAATCGTAAAGCGAGTCCCCCTATTTCTTTCCGAAACAACTGTAACCGTTCCGTTGAGCTTTTCGATATGCGTCTTAACGACATCCAGACCAACACCACGCCCTGAAACGCTTGAAATTGTCTTTGAGGTTGAAAAACCCGGTGCAAAGATCAACTGATACGCTTCAACATCGGTGAGGTTTTTGCCGGGATGTAAAAGGCCACGTTCTACAGCCTTTGCCTTGACAGCATCGACATCAATACCCTTGCCGTCATCGACAACTTCGATAACAATCATGTTCCCTTCATTACTTGCCTTGAGCAAAAGAGTTCCCTGCTCGGATTTACCCAACGCTTTCCGCTCTTCAGGAGTTTCAATACCATGATCCATCGAATTACGCACGCAGTGCATAATCGGATCAAGAAGATCTTCGACTACCGATTTATCCAATTCGGTATCTTCACCTTCGATTACAAGCTGGATATTCTTATTTAACGATTTAGAAAGATCGCGAACAACGCGAGGGAAGCGGCTGAAAATCTGACTGATGGGGACCATACGGATTTTCATAACCCCTTCCTGCAACTCACCTGAAATACGTCCCAAGTTTTGTGCGGAAGAACGGAACTTAGTAACCGAATATTTCATGGATGTTTCAAACTGACTAAAAAGCTCAAACATACCGGCATAATCTGCTGCAAGTTCCTTCTTAATAGTATTTAAATCTGCTCCTTGTTGAAGCTTCTCAAGATAAGACGGGAATTTATCCAAAAGTTTACGAATTCGATCTTTATATTCACCGTTCGCATTTTGGAAAAGCGCATAAAGCTCATTAAACTCCATTGCACTTTGGTTAAGTGATGCTTTGGTAATAACCGTCTCGCTGACCAAGTTCAGTAAGTAGTCAATACGCTTTGCGTCAACGCGCAGTACCGACCCCGATGCGTGGGCGGCATTTGCGGCGGCGGCCGGAGCTTTTTTCGGATGCCCTGCATCTCCCTGCACGGCAGGAGCGGACGCTTCCGGCTGTGGCGTTTCAGCTTTCGATCCTGTGTCAGGAGCAGGCTGTACTTCTGCAGCTGGAGCAGGCTCTTCCGGTTTTGAAGCTTTTGTTTTTGAAGCGCTCCCTTCGGCACTAAAGGTTAGTTCGTCGATTACTGCATTAAGCGTCACATCGGGAATATTTGCAATCGATAGCAAACTACTTTCGCTTGCCGTTGACGCAACATAATAAAGAACTTCAGAATGAAATTCATCTTCATAGAGTGCATCAAAATCGGGAATGGTTTTAAGCACCATCGCAGATTGCTTTAAAGCTGCAAACACCTGAATGCCACCAACGGTATTCATTAAACTTGACTCATCAAACTGCACTCGAATGGCATACACCTTATTTCCGGCGGGTACCGCTTCGCGTAATTCAAGGATTTCATATTCGGAAAGTAAAGATGCCGGATCGACGGCATCTTCGTCGCCGGAAGCTACAGCTTTTGCTTGCGGCTGCGTTACCGGTTTAGAGACAGCAGGCTTAGGCGAAGAAGCTTTTGCAGTAGTTTTTTTAGTATCTTTCTTATCAGGGATATACGACCGCAACTTTGTTACCGTTTCAGACACATCTTGGCTATATACCTCACCATTAGATCTTGCGGCAAGCATATCTTTGATTATATCCAAAGAATGCAACAAAAGGTCAATGGTTTCCTCTGTAACTGTCAGGGATTCCGCATTATAAATAAAAACACATGAAATCTATGTTCTAAACCATAGAAAAGTCTTTACACTTGAAGGTATGAAGCCTTTTTTACGATTAAAAACTTGGTTTTTTGTTACGTATAGCAGTGGTTTCACTGAATTTTATCTACAAAAGCTTATAATGCGGAATCCCTGCTGTAACTGTAACTTGATTCGACCGGATAGCATCAAGCAAATCTTCGACAGCATGAGTGAAACCGGATAATTCACTCATTTCAACGGTCGCAGAACCACCTTTCAAAGTATGAGCCGCACGGAAAATTTCATCAATAGCTTCTTTATTGGTAGGATCTTGCTCGATAACAAGGATATTACTTTCCAACTGCTCTACTTGCTGTTCCGCTTCACTAAAAAAGTCTTTCAATAACTCTTCATTATTGATATCCAGATAATCACTCATACTAATAATTCTAATTGCTTTTCAAGATTAGTCAAGGTCTCGCATACGAATTTTATTCTAATTTAAGATTGAGGAAAGTTTACAAAAGCGTATCGATTAGCAGATCGCAATCGATACGCTTTTATCATGTCATTTTTACTTTAAAAACTTACAGTATTTTTCACGATATTCTTTGACTTCTGCAATAATTGCAGGAACATCAAGAACCATCTCCATCATACTGATTTGTTCTTCATAGACCTTAGGATCTATTTGATTTTTGATTTCCGGTTCAACCACATGATAACACAAAAGTCCCAACGAGACTCCTGCCAAAGGACCTGCAAAAGTAGGATCACCGTTTGTAACGGTTTCACAGGCAAGGCCTGACGATTCAGCTTCGGCACCGCCGAGAAGCACCACTGTGTTCTCGCAGCCGTACTTTTCAGCTAAATCTTTAACCCGCTTTTGGTTTTCCAAGTCCATTGCGCCTGCGCTTGTTCAGACGAAGCATTCGGTTGCCGCATAAACAACTTCAGCGCCCGCCGTCTCAGCACAAAGCTTTATGGCTTCCCCGGGAATGCCGTCGCGGTCACCGATAATGATGACCTTTTTGCCTTTTAATTCCATAGCATACCCTCCAAGGAAATTGTAGAAATTTCTAAAAATCCGCTTGGATTTTTAGAAACACCCTATATCAGGAGATGTTTCCCCGATATTTCACAATCAACACACCTCGACGCAGAGCATCGAGGCAGTGAGCCTGCTGCATAAATCAACAGGTTCTAAATTCTTACAGATACTTTTGAAGCGTATCTTCAATCTGTTTGGCGTTTAGACCTTCGCCGGTCAGATGTTCTTTCTTTTCGCCGTCAACGTAAATAAGAATTGAAGGCAGACCGAGCACCTGCTCTTTCATTGCAACTCTGCGTCCGAGACCGATATCAAACGAACAGAACTTTACCTTCCCCGTATAGCGCTCTGCCATTGCATGAACGTCAGGCATTAACTGTTTGCACGGCACACAAGACTGAGACCAGAAATCAACCAATGTAACACCTTTCGATCCGTGCACTTCTTGTTCAAATGAATCTTTCGTCAATTCAACCATTTTAGTCCTCCTATACGCCGCCGCTCAGTTTAACGTTGACAAGCGGTGGTGCTTGCATTATTTTGAAAGCTTCTGACGCGCTTTTATATCGTCGATGTAGTTACCTGCCCAAATGCCTGCCAATGCTCCATCAGCCGCTGCAGTAACTACTTGACGGGATTCCTTTCGGATAACATCGCCGGCGGCATAAATTCCCGGCACACTGGTTTCCATTCGGCCGTTTGTAATAATATATCCCGCCTCATCAAGCTTTACGAGATCTTTCACCAACTCAGTTTGAGGATCATGCCCGATAAACACGAACAAACCCTCAGTTGTAAAATCGGAAACCTCTCCGGTTTTCGTATCCCGAAGTTTTAAGTGAGACACAAGTCCGTCGCCGCATACTTCATCCACAACGGCATTCCATTTAAAGGCCATCTTAGGATTCGCAAAAGCTTTTTCTTGAATAGACTTAGCGGCCCGCAGCTCATCACGGCGGTGAATAATGGTTACCTTATCGGCAAACTTTGTCAGATACATAGCCTCTTCAACAGCCGCATCTCCGCCGCCGACAACGGCAATTTCGCATTCTTCAAAGAAAGCTCCGTCGCACGTAGCGCAGTAGGAAACACCTTTCCCGCTGAATTCTTTTTCACCTTTACAACCGAGCGTTCGAGCGCCCGCTCCCGTTGCAATCAAAACGGCAAGCCCTTCATAGTCGGTACCGTTGGTTCCATGCACGATATAATGGAGAGAGTCATTGCTCTTTTCAAGCTTTTCAGCACCCGTATTTACAAATACGACACCGAACTTCTCGGCATGCTTATGGAAAGCCTCACTGAGAGACGGACCGGTTGCCTCGGGAAAGCCGGGATAGTTTTCAATTTCTTCGGTAATATAACACTGACCGCCCGTATTCCGTTTTTGTTCCAAAACAACGGTCTTTAATTTTGAACGCGCAGCATAAATTCCGGCTGCCATCCCTGCAGGACCGCCGCCAACGATTATCAAATCATACTTTTCGCTCATTGGTTCCCCCATAGTTGCAGCAATTTATCACAAAAAATATCTTTTGGCTAGGTGCAATCAGGATAATCGCAGGAAACGCAGCAGGTAATTGTTTTACACCGATAGTTCTTGCGCGCTTTCAGGTGTAAGGCCTCTTTTATACGTGATATGTCCGTTTTCTTTGACAATCCATGTCTTTACGGTATCTTTTGCCCACAGCTTAAAATCTTCTCTGAAGATACCGTCTATGTCCGTTTCATCTTTGGGGGAAAACGATAATGTGCTATAGTAATGCTCTACCGTTTCTTGCCACGTTTCTTTATCCACTTTTCGTGTGTCCTTTATTGATTTGTAAAATTCGGTCAGCGCCGCTTTATTCAGTCCGTCATAAATCAGTTTATAGTACACAGGATTGAGTAAAAAGCAAATTTTGCTTTCGTAACTATAAGCGCTATACTGAGACTTATTCCATTCATATTTATTTGACAGTATTGCCTCTTTGTTTTTCCAAAGATCTTCACGAAACTCCTCTTTCTCCTCCGTTTCGACGGTGCGGCTGACGTGCCAATCTTTTCCAATCTGTTCTACGCACTTCTTAAACGCCCCTTTGTCGTTCTTTGCGATTGCATTTAAAAGCTCTGCGCGGAACACATGCTTTACTGCAACATTTGCTTCCTCTTCCAAACAAATCATTTCGTTACTCATAAAAATACCTCTTTAATATTGTTCTTGCTTACAACGGAACGTTAGCAGTACCGTTGCTACGGTTATAGACGATCGCAGGGCAACCGCGTATCCCTATTTATTACGGTTCCCCTGCGATGTTTTTAGTTATATATGCAGCGGATTATTCATCCTTTGCAAACCATTTCGCCTTTGCGCCCATCTTGTCTGCATTATCTTTATAGTCATCCAACGAATCCGCCGGAACTTTAATACTGCCTGTGCTTAAGCGGCTGCAGCCGTAAAACGCATAATTAAATTTACCATCGAGGTACCCGCATTTGAGCGTAACGGACGTCAGGCTTTTGCAGCCGTTAAAGCAGCTGGTCATATCCGTAACACTATCAGGGATGTTCGGTACGGACGTCAGGCTTGTACAGCCTTTAAAGCACCAGCGCATATTCGTAACACTATTAGGGATGTTCGGTACTTGCTCAAGCTTTGTACAGCCTTTAAAGCATTTCCACATATCCGTAACACTATTAGGGATGTACGATACTTGAACAAGACTTGTACAACCGCTAAAGCAGTTAGTCATATCCGTAACGTATGGCATTGTGCCGAATTTGAGCGCTACCTTTTTCTGTCTGTTGCTGTTCAGTATTTGCCCGAGCGGGCTTGCACTATTACCAATGGAGTTTCCTTTTACGTCTGGCGCCGTAAGACCGGTTACCTCGATGTAATAGATGCCGTTGGTTTCAGGCTGTGCGGCAAGATAAGCGTTCAAGTCAGCGTATGCGACTTTCGTATATACTATAGGCTTAAACGTTACGTTTACTGTTGTGTTTGCTGTAACCTTTACCTTTGCGGTTGTATTCCCCTGCTGTCCGTCTGCGATAAGCGCCTCTGCCGGGGTTACCGTCCACGTATCAACTCGATATCGGTGTTTGCAGTCGCGGTAAAGGTAATTTCGGTGCCGTAATCAATCCCTTCGGCAGGAATTGACATATCCGCAGTGATATCCCCGTGTTCTCCGTGCGTCATAGTTACAGGGTATTTTATCGCCTTAAATGTTACATTGACCGTTGTGTTTGCTGTAATCTTTACCTTTGCGGTTGCATCTCCCTGCTGTCCGTCTGCGATAAGCGCCTCTGCCGGGGTTACCGTCCACGTATCAACTCGATATCCGGGATTTGCAGTCGCGGTAAAGGTAATTTCGGTGCCGTAATCAATCCCTTCGGCAGGAATTGACATATCCGCAGTGATATCCCCGTCTTCTCCGTGCGTCATGGCTACAGGGTATTTTATCGCCTTAAATGTTACATTGACCGTTGTGTTTGCTGTAACCTTTACCTTTGCGGTTGTATTTCCCTGCTGTCCGCCGGCCTGTATTGTACCGCCGGTAATTGTCCATGTATCAACTCGATATCCGGTGTTTGCAGTCGCGGTAAAGGTAATTTCGGTGCCGTAATCAATCCCTTCGGCAGGAATTGACATATCCGCAGTGATATCCCCGTCTTCTCCGTGCGTCATGGCTACAGGGTATTTTATCGCTTTAAACATTACATTGACCGTTGTGTTTGCTGTAACCTTTACCTTTGCGGTTGTATTTCCCTGCTGTCCGCCGGCCTGTATTGTACCGCCGGTAATTGTCCATGTATCAACTCGATATCCGGGATTTGCAGTCGCGGTAAAGGTAATTTCGGTGTCTTTTGCTACCTTGCCTCCGGCAGGAATAATGGGACTTGCCGTTATAGAGCCGTTTGCACCTGCACTCATCGTTACCGTGCAGCTGTCTGTAACCGGCGGTGTCGGCGGCTGTACTGCTATACTCTTAAACGTTACATTGACCGTTGTGTTTTCGGTAATCTTCACCTTTGCGGTTGTATCTCCCTGCTGTCCGCCGGCCTGTATTGCACCGCCGGTAATTACCCATGTATCAACTCGATATCCGGGATTTGCAGTCGCGGTAAAGGTAATTTCGGCGTCTTTTGCTACCTTGCCTCCGGCAGGAATAACGGGACTTGCCGTTATAGAGCCGTTTGCACCTGCACTCATCGTTACCGTGCAGCCGTCTGTAACCGGCGGTGTCGGCGGCTGTACTGCTGTACTCTTAAACGTTACATTGACCGTTGTGTTTGCTGTAACCTTCACCTTTGCGGTTGTATCCTCCGCCTTGCCGTTTTCGATAAGCGCATTTGATGGAGTTATGGACCACTTGTCTACTGCATACTTTTTATTAGGTGTGGCCGTAAAGGCTACGTTTTTCCCCTTTTCAACTTGTGCAGGTGAGGTAATAGTTTTTCCGTCTACGATTGCCGTAAGCTCCCCGTTTCCGTCGTTTACGTTAAATGTTACAGTAAACTTTTCCGGCTGTACTTCGCCTCCGTTGCTTACATTCGGCTTACAGCCCAGTACCAAAGCAGCAACCAGCAGCGCTGCCGCTGCCAAATTCAAAAATGTAGTATTCTTTTTATGTATGGTTTTCATACGTTTCTCCTGTAAGTTTCTAAAATTCATAATTAGGAAGAAAGAAAATCAGAATTATGCATTCATAATTCTGAATTGATTTCATCCGGTATCGAACCAAACCGCCTGCCGTGAATTGCAGTACAAGGCGGAGTGGAATTTATAACTAATTATGAATTCATAATTCATAATTAATAATTGAGTGGGGACAAGATGTATTGCGGAATCTTTGGAATAGATAACGTACTTTGCAGTTTGTTTTTGCGTGTAAAGTGAGAAAAGATAGTAGTGTCTATAAAAAGTGGATAAAAAGTTATCTAAATAAAGTTCACGCTGTGAGCTGTGAGCTGTGAGCTGTGAGCTGTGAGCTGTGAGCTGTGAGCTGTGAGCTGTGAAATTTTGCCGGAAATCACAGGTCTGTCAAGCCCCTTTTGCCCCTTTTGCAAATAGGCGGTATAGATGCTAGGAGCGTACAAAAAACACCCGCAGGCGTACTTGTTGTACGTCGAGGACTGTTTTTTGTGAAGCGACAACGCAGATATGCTGCATATTTGCAAAAGGCTTATGGGAGGCGGTTTTGACTGCGGATATGCGGTATGTCGGCTCGGCATGGTTATGATTATAGGGCTAAAAATGAGATAATGCAAGGGAAAAAATAATGGGTAATTATGAATTATGAATCTAGACCATCTGCAACGTCTTCGTATATATCGCTCTTATTCGGTTTAATAATGCAATAAAAATACATTTATTCGGTCGAAAAACGCAGTAACTTATTGAATATTCGGTCGAAAAACGCTATCTTTGACTGAGAGGCGCTGTATTTATGGAACGTACGATATTACATCAACTAATCAACTGGAAAAATAAGAAGAACCGTAAACCCCTGCTGATGACCGGTGTCCGGCAATGCGGTAAAACGTATCTTATCCGTGAATTCGGCAAAAGAACATTTGAAGAAACAGCATACTTTAATTTTGATGGAAATTTGGGGCTGCAGTCGATCTTTGATTTCGATTTTAATGTTGAAAGAATCATCGATGAACTTGAAACTGCCGTGTACGGACATAAAATTCTCCCTGAAAAAACACTGATCATCTTTGATGAGATTCAAGATTGTCCGCGGGCAATACAGACGCTTAAATACTTTTACGAGGAAAAGCCGGAGTTGCACATTATTGCAGCAGGTTCGCTGCTGGGGGTCGCGCTGCGTAAAGAAGGGATATCGTTTCCGGTAGGTAAGGTCGACCGGCTTGAAATGTATCCGATGAGTTTTGAAGAATTTGTCATTGCAGACGGCGGGTCGAAATATATAGACGGTATCGGAAAATATGAGCTTGACCGTGAGCTGCCTGCACTTTATACGGTTCCGATGGAAAAATATCTGAAGAATTACTACATCGTCGGCGGAATGCCGGAAGCCGTACAAACGTGGATTGACACGCATGATTACCGTCAAGTAGAAGAAATACAAGAACAAATTTTAAAAGGCTATGCGGAAGATTTCGGCAAGCATACGACCGCAGAAACGGCAACAAAAATACGGCTTATTTGGGAGGCAATTCCTTCGCAAATAGCGCGGGATAACAACAAGTTTATTTTTTCCCGCGTAAAAAAAAGCGCGCGCTCAAAAGACCTTGAAGATACGCTTGAGTGGTTGGTAAACGCAGGCATTGCCTATAAACTGACTATGGTGCCAACGCCGGAACTCCCCTTATCGGGAATGGCGGATAACACCTATTTTAAGGTATATATGGCCGATGTCGGATTACTCCGTAAAAAATCGAACATCCATTTTAAAACCATTCTTGAAGGAGATTCCGCTTATATACATTTCAAAGGTGCACTGACCGAAAACTACTGCCTCACTCAGCTAAAGTGTCTAGGCATAGAAAGTTATTTTTGGCGGACAAAGGCTGATGCGGAACTTGATTTCTTAACCGATTATGCAGGCGCCGTCGTCCCTATTGAAGTAAAGTCTGCGGATAATACGAAAGCAAAAAGCCTCCAGCTATTTTGTTCCCGCTATGAACCTAAGACAGCGATTAAAGCGTCTCTTAAAAATGTGGGTAGTAATGTGATTGGCTCTACCTGTGTGTGGAGCCTTCCGCTGTATGCGTTATTCCGCGTCAAAGACTATCTAGCGCCTCTCTACAAGTAGCGCCCCGGATATCCCCTACTTGGTTTTAAACTGGGTAATGGGTAATTGGAAATATAATTACGCATCACCAATTACCCATTGCCAATTCTTTGCCCTGCCCTTTTCTACTCTTTTACCGCTCCGGCAGCAAGGGACTTGAGCAGGAATTTCTGCCCTGCCATAAACAGCAGCGTAAACGGTACCGCAACGAGCAGCGCTCCGGCGGCAAACATCGTAAAGTTATCGTTTGCGCGGCCGTTAATCAGCTCGAAAAGGCCGAGCGCCAAGGTCTTTTTATCGTCGCTGCGCAAAATAAGGCGCGGGAAGATAAAGTCCATCCACGGCGCAGTAAAGCTGGTAAGCGCAAGGAACATAATCATCGGCTTTACCATCGGCAGTACGATTTTCACGTATGTGGTAAATGAACCGGCGCCGTCGACATGGGCGGCTTCTTCAACGCTTTTCGGCACCGTATCAAAATAGCCTTTCATCAGCCATACGTTAAAAGGCACACTGCCCGCCGCATATACCAAAAGGAGTCCCCAATGGGTATTTAAGCCGTTTATCTTCCATAATAGCACATACGTTGCAACCATTCCGATAAAGCTTGGGAACATCTGCAGCACAATCATAGAAGCGAGCAGCGGCTTCCGCAGCGGGAACCTAAAACGGGAAAAGATATAGGCGGCGGTTACGCAGACAGCCAAGGTCAAAAGAACATTGAACACCGCAATTTTGAGGGTATTGCCGTACCATTTAACGTAGTTGGTGCCGCGCACATCGGTTGTACCTTCGACGATTTTGTCCGCGGGTGTTAAAAGCCGTTTAAACTGATACACCGACGGTTCCTTGGGAATAGGAGAAATGCTTGTTGCCGCCAACGAATTGGTCTTGGTAAAGGCTGCGCCGACCGTAAAGGCAACGGGATAGAGGACAAAGAGCACCGTCGAAATAAGGACGGTATACAGGATAATCAGCACCAGTATGGTACTCAGAGAATGCTTTTTCATTACAGTTCTCCTTCTTTAAACGCCTTGGTATGCGTAAAATTATAGACTGCGAACGGTACCAGCACGACAAACACAAGGATCGAAAGTACCGAGGCAAGGTTGTATAAAGTCGGCGTATCATACGTAAGTTTATAAATCCACGAAATCAACAGGTCGGTTGCGCCTGCCTTTGTCTGAATACTGTCGTCAAGATTCGGACCGCCGGCAGTAAGGAAGTATACCGCGCCGAAGTTGTTGATATTGGCGGCAAACTGCATAATGAGAATAGGCATCGTTTGGAACAGCACCAGCGGGAGTGTGATGCGGAAGAACTGCTGCATCTTATTCGCGCCGTCGATGGTTGCCGCCTCATAAATATCCGCAGGGATGGCCGTCATATTGCTGGTAATTAATATCATACTATACGGAAAGCCGATCCAAATATTGACCAACAGCATCGTAATCTTTGCCATAAACGGATCGGAAAGCCACTTAATCGGTTCACTTAAAAGACCGAACTGCATCAGCGAGCGGTTGATGGGGCCGAATGTTCCGTTTAAAAGGTTCGCCCAAATGAACAAGCTCAGCATAACCGGAATGGCATACGGTAGGATAAACACGGTTCGGAAGAATTTCGGCAGCTTGATGCGCTTGTCGACGAGGATAACCGCGAAGATCATACCGGTAAAGTAACAGGTTGTGGTTGCAAAGAACGCCCAGATAACCGTCCACAGAGCGACGCGCCCGAAGGCGGAAAACCAGCTGTTTGCCATCTTTGAATTAAACATCGTGATAAAGTTTTCAAAACCGACCCAATCGACAAGGTTGTTCGGCGGAATGTGCTTGGGTGATGAATAATTCGTAAAGGCAACCAGCGCCGAAAAGATGAGCGGCAAAACAGTGAAAAACAAGATCAAGAGGATCGCAGGGCTCAGTCCGAGATACGGAAAGGCCGATTCGACAAACTTCTTACGGGCTTCCGCCGCGGACGGATAACGCTGCTTTTCCACGATATAGGCCGCCGTTTTTTTGGCAGTGATCACGTTCGCAACATATATGCCGATAAATACGACGAGCAGCAATACGGTGATAAGGCCGCCGATCATCATGAAGATGGAATGATCCTTCATCTTGATAGGGACATTCGGTTTTTCTTCTCCGAGCGTGATAAGGCCGATCAGACTCCGCACGATGGGGCCTTTTCCATTGAACTGCATAACCGTCTGATCAAAAAAGATCAAAAATAATACCGCCAATTCCATCAAAGCGAAAAAGGCGCCGCGCACATATTGCTTTAAATAGAGGATCTGACCGAGCCCCATAAAGCACGTCGATGCGGTTGACGTCTTTTTGATAATTGATTTGTCGATAACGGCGGCACCTTGTAAGGTCGTTGTAGCCATTAAAACTCCTCCTTATATATTACCCATGTTCAAAAAAGATAAAGCCGCCGGGCTGTACCGTTTTATCCCTGCAGCGCAGGGAGAGGTATACCCGTGCCTTTTCATCTATTATCTGTGCGATTGATACCGGAGCCGTACCGCAATTGAGAATGAGGTCTATGCTCCGCGTAATCGGAACTCCCGTGCTTTCAACGGTCTCCGTAGTTTCCGCAGGTTCTACCGTTTCGGCATACTTTTGCAAATGAATAATTCTATTCGATTCGCTTTCGGTAAGCGGCACGTCATGCAGATATGAGTAACCGGAAGCGGTCATTGCCGGATGCGTATGGCGCAAAGCAATCAACTGCCGCATCATGCTCACCGGTTCGGCGTATTCACCTACTTCGATAGCCTGCCACGGCATACAGCGGCGGCAATCGGGATCATTTCCGCCTGCAAGCAAAACCTCGCTGCCGTAATAGATACACGGCGAACCGGGCAGGCTCAACAGCAGGGCGTATTGCTGCCATACGGCGGACACATCACCGCCGTTGCGGGTAAAAAGGCGCGGCGTATCATGGGAGTCCAGCAGATTAAACAGGCCTACGGTAACAGGTTCGGGATAGGCCGTAAAAACAGCGTTTATGTCCTGCTCCAAAGTCAGGGCGGGCAGCGTTTTATCGTAAAAGAATTTCCAGAAGCACAGCGCGAGCGGATAATTCATTACCGAATCCAACTCACCGCCGCGCAGCCACGGCAAGGCACTGCGCCATATTTCTCCAAGCAGGTAAAAGTCTTTTTTAAGACTGCGCATCCGCCGATAAAGCTGCCTGCAAAATGTGTGCGAAAGCTCATTCGCAACATCGAGCCGGAGCCCATCAATATCATAACTGCGCACCCATGTTTCGCATACGTTCAGTAGGTAATCGACGACGGCAGGATTATTGGTATTCAGCTTCGGCATCGTATCGACATACGCAAACGTACTGTACCGCCCGCTCTTTCCGTTTGTACCGGACGGTCGGCTTCGGCTCGCGGCGGCTTCACATTCCGGTTCTGCAACGGTTTCAAACGGCCATTCTTGTACGATAAACCAATCGAAATACGGCGAGGCTTTTCCATTGCGAACGACATCCTGCCACAGTGCAAAGTCCCAGCCGCAGTGGTTAAAGACGCCATCCAGCATCACTTTTATACCGCGTGCATGGGCTTCCTTTACCAACATGCATAAGTCTTCCGCAGTACCGAATGCAGGATCGATATTCAGATAATCGGATGTATCATACTTATGCACACTCGGCGAAGCATTAACCGGATTAAGATATAAGCCGGTAATGTTCAAATCGGCAAGATAGCCGAGCTTTTCGGTAATACCCCGAAGCGTACCGCCATAGTGTTCATTGTTGGTAACAGCATCCTCGGCAGCAGGCCACGGCAGAGCATTCGGTTTCTGCGAGGCGGTATCCCTGCAAAACCGATCGGGAAAAATTTGATACCACACTGTGCGGGGTACCCAATCCGGTACGCGGACGCATTCAGCGCCGTCCAGCCACGGAAACTCAAAACCGGGAAAATTACCGGTTATCCGGCGCAGCGTAACAAGCTCATCCGCCGTGTAAAACCCGTTTTCCAGACAGTAGCGGACATCGCCTTCATCTTGACCGTGCAGTTCAAAGCAGTATTTACACCGTCCATAAGGCGACGTAACCGTTACCTGCCACCATGTATGGTAGGGAAGATCTTTTTTGCGGGTGATTTCCTGCCGTTTGCCTTCCCATGCCCATCCGCCCGGTGTTACCGAACCGTCGAACGGATCTCCGTATACAATAAATACACGCCGTATGTCGCTGCCGGTTTTAAGGCTGATCATAAGTTCATTTTCATTGAGCGGATAACAAAAATTATCCGTACTGCGATGTTCTATTGCCGAAAACTGCATACCAAGCACCTATAGCTAAGGGAACTGTCAAAAACCCGATTCGCAATCCGTTTTACAGACTGTGAATCGGGTTTTAAAAGATACCGTTTGGGAACCTCTAAAAACGTGAGTTTTTAGAAATACCCTATTGTATCGACTCCATTGTAGCCGCAGCAGCATTCAGTTTTTCCGTAACATTGCCGCCGTCCCAGATATTCGCAAAAGTTGCATTCATTGCAGACCAGTATTTGCCCATTTCGGGAATGGTGGGCATCGGTGTTGCGTATTGCGCCTGTGCTAAAATACCTTGACTTAACGGATCGGTGATGGTGATATCGGAGCGGGGCGGAATTTGTTTGGTCATTTCGTACCGTTTTTCCAATATCGGCTTTGAAGTAAGGAATTTTGCAAAGTCTTGCGCTTCCGCCGGATGATCACTGTAAGCGCTGACAAAGGCCATGCGAAGACCGGAGAACGATGCCGGAGGATTGGTCATACCGGGAAATACCGGAATGGGTGCAATACCGTAGTTAAGGCCTGTTTTTGAAAAATCGGAGATCTTCCACGGACCGGTAATAATCATCGCGGCTTTACCTTCCGCAAACGAGGAATTGCAGAAATCGTCGGTAATGTCACCTGATGGAACATCGAGCATCTTCTTACGCAGGCTCTGGAAATAGGTTAAGCCGGTAATAGCATTGGGGCTATTGATGTTGTGCTGCTTGGGATCATCGCCGTTCGGGCCAAAAAGCGGTGCACCGAAGCCGCTCATAAAGATGTAGTTAAAGTATGCATTTCCGACACCCCAGACCAATGCATATTTATTTTGAGCTTTATCGTTCCACGTCTTTGCAAACGATTCCATCTCTTCCCATGTTTTGGGAGCTTCCGGCAACAAGTCTTTATTATAGAACAATGCGTAGGTTTCGATTGCAAGCGGATACCCGTAGTTTTTTCCCTCATACGCGGCGGATGTCAATGCAGCGGGGATAAAGTTATCGAGAACAGACGCATCGTCAAAGGGGAGAATATGACCGCCTGCGACAAGGGCGCCGATGTGGTCGTGCGGTGCAACAAAGATATCCGCACCGACACCTGCAGGGCCGTCCATTTCAATCTTTGTACGCGCATCGGTCGACTGAACCGGTTCATACACAAAGGATACGTTCGGATGCGTTTTTTTGTATTCTTCCGCAGCGAACAGCATAAAATCTTTTTCGGCGCCTTCGGATTCCCATATTTTGATGGTAACCGTTTCGCCTTTCATATCACCTTTCTTCTCGGAACCTCCGCCGCACCCCGTAAGAGCAAGAAGAAGCACCAAAGATACACAGGCCGAAAGCCCTATCATTGCTTTTTTCATATAACACCTCCAATCTGTTATGAAAAAAATCTACTAAACCTATTCGGAAACTTCCGTTTCTGAACAGGTTACCTTGAAATGCGATGTTCTAAATCCTGCTATTTGTACAATTTAGAACTCGCCGACCTGTTCGACAACGAAGTTATCGAACAGGTCTATTCACTGCGAAAAATAGCCGCAGTGTACGGATCTAGTATGATCCGGTTTTGCTCAAATCGTATACCGGACGGACATGTAATACCGTCCGGAGATGCCGCCGCTCCGTCGACAAAAACGGTGTTTTTTTTTACTGTGTCGACGAGTGCAAAGCGTTGTTCCGTTCCCGCCGCATTAAACAACAAAAACCACGTGCCGTCCGTCCAGTCGAGTGTGTACCCGAATGCCTGCCCGCACTGTTTCTCCGTTTCGGACAATGCTCCGGCATCACTCTTTACGGCACATCGGTTACCGCTGCAATCACCCGATGCAGCAACCGCTACATCTTCTGCGGGCAAAAATGCGGCGGCTTGTGCAATGCGTCCGGCATTTCCTATTCTAAACACGTCAAACCGTTTCCGCAACGCGATAAGCCCGCGCGTGTATGCGAGCAGCTCGGCGTAATCCTCATCGAGCGTCCACACAATGCGGTTAACGCTGTCCGAAGCATCATAGCTGTTTCGCACAAAAGCGCCGGTACATTCTTCCGCTGCTCCGTGCACATTCGGCTTGGTACGCCCCCGTTCCTGTCCGGCGTGTAAGAATGCGATCCCTTGACAGGTAAGCGCCAGCGCGTTGCCGAGTTTGATACGGGCAATCAGCTCCTGCCGTTGTGCAGGAATGCTTTCATCAAGCCCTGCATTATGGGCAATGCAGTCGTGCAGCGTCAGCCCGTCGTGGCAAACAAGGTACTGCACGTTATCACCCGGGCTGTCGGCGGTGTAATTGCACTGAGGTAAACCGATACAGTTGCAAAAGAGCTGTCTAAGATCGACGTTGCCGCCGGTTAAAAAGCCCTTGTCCTCTTCATTCATACCGCCTGCTTTTACCAAATCGCGAAATTCGTCGTTAAAGACGGCAACGCTGTCGGTTTGGGTCATGTACCGCTGATCCATACCGACGGTACCTTCGGTTCCGTTATACAGCTTCCAGCCTTCCCCGATGAACAGTACCGACGGATTAAGTTCGCTGCAGCGGTTGTACGCCGCCAGCACCGTCTCGGTATCGAGTAATCCCATCAGATCAAACCGAAAGCCGTCAACCTTATAGTTTTTCACCCAGTGTACAGCCGAATCAACGATGAGCTTTCGTGCCATCGGCCGCTCCGAGGCAATATCGTTCCCGCAACACGAGCCGTTGGTATAGCTGCCGTCGGGATTTGTCCGAAAGTAATAGCCCGGAACAATCGCGTCGAAAAGATCGGTGCGTACAACATGATTATACACCACGTCGAGCACTACACCGAGCCCTGCCCGATGGCACTCATTAATCAGCTCCCGCAATTCGCGTACGCGGCTTTCGGGATTTTCAGGCTCGCTTGCATACCAGCCTTCGGGCGTAAAATAGTTGTGCGGATCGTAGCCCCAGTTGTAGTTGTTGTTATGCACGGTACCGGCATCTTCATACTGCTGATATGTCTCGTTCGTGTAGTAAAAGTTCAGTACCGGCATCAGCTGAATATGCGTAATGCCCAGTTCGCGTAAGTAGGGGATTTTTTCGATAAAGGCTTTATACGTGCCGGGGATATTTTTAACACCGGAGTCGGGACTTGCGGTAAAATCGCGGACGGACACTTCGTAAATAATCGCATCCTCCCGTTTTTGCAAGGTGATATACGGATATTCCCGCTCCGGTTTGAGCGTTTCTTTTTGCAGGTTGATAATAGCGCCCCGTCCGATACCACCGCTACCGGTACAAGCCGCCATCGAGAGGCTGTACGGATCCAGCACAGTATGCGTTCCCGTTTCGTTTGTCAGCGTATAATCGTAAAAGAACAGTTCCGGATCCCGCTCCGCAAAGATGCCGCACCACAGACCGGTTGCATCGTCATACCGAAGCGGAACCGTAAAAGTAGGCGTTAAATCACCGGCGTTTTGATAGAGGTTTACCGACACATCACGGGAAGTCGGCGCCCATAAAGAAAAACGGCAGCTATGCGCGGCGGCATCATACACAGCGCCGAGCTGCATATCGTGAGGCGGAATTGTCTGTTCAAGAGTTTTGACAA
Source organism: Treponema medium (assembly GCF_017161265.1). Lineage (NCBI taxonomy): Bacteria > Pseudomonadati > Spirochaetota > Spirochaetia > Treponematales > Treponemataceae > Treponema > Treponema medium. The sequence continues at coordinate 2,446,076 of NZ_CP031393.1, forward strand.
GTGTTTCCATAAGTCTCCACATCGATACTTCATAATAGCATATTATCTCTGAAATCACCAATATATAAATATTTTTTTGAGTGGGCGGGTAAACGCATCAGGCAGAGTAGATAAAAAGCGCAGGATCATTGGGGCTGCGGGGTTATTAAAAAAACGGCCTGACGCGTTTACCCTGACAACCTATCAATATCAGATTGACAGAATTGAAAATTCACGGCACAATATTCCGTTGTAATGTTAGTAAGATATACTCGAAATAGTACAGATAAAAAGCTATCAAAAGCGCTTATATATACGGCAACGGAACACTCCATCGATCCCCGTAAGGTGGATAGCGAGGCTATCCGCATCATCAGTGGGCTGCAAAATGCAGGTTATGAGGCTTACATTGTCGGCGGCGCTGTCCGGGATTTGCTGATCGGAAAAACACCGAAAGACTTCGATATTGCGACATCGGCGAAACCAGCCCGTATCCGTAAGATTTTTAAAAATTCTCGGCTCATCGGAAAACGATTCCGCTTGGTGCATGTTTTTTACGGTTCTAAAATATATGAGGTCTCTACTTTTCGTTCGTTGGAGGAAGGTTCCGTCGGCAACACTTTCGGTACTATCGACGAAGATGTACGGCGCCGCGACTTCACTTTAAATGCGCTCTACTATGATCCGATAAAAAACATTATTGTCGATTATGTCGGCGGCGTAGAGGATATCCGCAAAAAGCGATTACACCCGATTATCAATCTTTCACACATTTTTGCAGAAGATCCGGTGCGAATGATCCGCGCTGTCAAATACGCGACCATCACCGGCGCTGAAATCCCGCTGCTGCTCCGCTACCGCATTCATCGCGATGCACCGCTCATTGAATATACGTCACCATCCCGTTTAACCGAGGAGATATGCAAAATCCTGATGAGTGGTCATGCGGCAGAAATTTTTACAATGCTGCTGCATTACCAGCTCTTTCTCTATTTACAACCTTCGGCATTTTCGTTTATCGAGGATTCACCTCATTTTTCCGAACACTATTTTGCAAGTATGAAAGAGCTTGACGGATTAATTGCCGAACACAAGATTCAACGGCAAGGACAGGCGTTGGTATACCTCATCCGTGATTTTTTACAGCTGATCACCAACTGGGAAGGAGAACCGCGAGCTGTTTATAAAGCGGTATATGCCGATTGCCGACATTTTGTACTACCGATGAACCCGCAACGGACAGAACTTGAATATGCAGTAAAATACTGCCTCAGAAAAGGCGGTTTGGATATACGTCTTACCGGCACCACTAAGGCAAAAGAAGCCCCAAAACGCCGCCCACGCGGAGCCGCACGGCAAAATCCTGCTGCAAAGCAGAAGGGGATGTCTCAAAAGTCGATTACTCTTTCGCCATCCCCAGCGTAATTTCAAACCAGCATCTTCTCCTACCGAAGCAAAGCGGTAGTTAACCACGGAATATAGGTAACCAGCAACAAAATAATACTTTGAATGCCAAGAAAGGGGAGAATATTCTTTACTATCTTGATAACCGGTTTATTGAATGTATAACTTGCAATAAACAAGTCCATTCCAATCGGAGGTGTTAGAAAGCCGAGCGCGAGATTCATAAGGAAAATAACGCTGGTATGTATGGGATGAATACCAAAGGATTCGGCAATCGGCATAATAAGTGGCGACACCACCAAAATGGCAGAGTATAAATCCATAATACAGCCGACAAAAATCAGTAGTACATTTAACAGCAGCAAAAATATGTACTTTGAGTGTATATACGTCTGCACAATATCAGTTAGAATTGCCGGTATGTTTGCATCAATTAAATAATAGGCCAATCCCTTCGCCGCACCGATGATAATGAGAACTCCGCCCGCAACAGGAATACTTTTCAATATAAAAGCAGCAGCCGTTTTCCATGAAAAATCGCGGCGGATCATAACTTCCAATACGCAAGTATAAAGCACGGTGAAAGCAGCGGTTTGAAGGAGTGAGAAAAGCCCTGAAAAATAGAGGACGATAATAAAAATCGGCAACAACAGCTCAAAAAAACTGCCGCAGAAGGCTCTTTTCAATATAGCCCATGAAAACGGTATCCGCGCTTTTGAACGATCCCGTATTACACCGATGACAATCATCGACAGCGTAAGCAAGAGCCCCGGAAAGATTGCTCCTTTAAATACGTCGAAGATATCAATGGTCATAATATTGGTTACGCCGAAGATGATAATTGCCATACTGGGCGGGAAAAGGATACCAAGCGATCCGGAAGCGGTAATAAGCGATTCGGAGTCATCTTTCGAATAGCCGTTTCCGGTTAAAATAACACTGATAAGCGGACCGAGCGCTAAAATAGTTACACCCGACGCACCGGTAAAAGTTGTAAAAAAAGTAAGCACAAGTACGGAGGCAATAACTACTCCGCCTCTAATCCAACCGACACTGTTGCGGACAAGTTCCATTAACCGCTTACCGGCGCTTCCTTCCGCGAGCAAACAGCCTGCAATGGTAAAGAGCGGAATTGCCGCGATGCTTGTATCCGTTAAAATATGATACATTTCCAGCGGGATCACATCGACATATCCGCCCCCTTGACTGAATGCCGTATACGTAATTCCGAGCAATACGATAAAAAGCGGTAATCCGAAAAGTGCCGCAGCAATAAGTACCAGAATGAGCGGCAACAGTAACGGAGCGCTCAAAGACTGCCAAAATGAGGCATAAGTTGTAAAAAACGGGATATCCTTCTCTAAAAGCGTATAGAGGATAACAGCAATCGAACCGCAGCTGATAAATAAACCGCCGGCAAGTCCTACCAAAGAGGACACAAGCGAACCGCGCTTTTTAAAACATAAAAAGAGCTGGGCAAAAAACATCAACGGCAGCGCGCCAAAGATAAACCGTACCGGCACTCCCCATAAAAGATCCGAAGGATCTATTACCACTAAGATATTCGGAAAACAAGCAAAAAAAATTGCTGTAAGAACGGCTGTCGTTATACCGTTATTGATTTGACTGACGACGGTTTTCAGCCCAGCGGATAATTTAAGGTTAAAAACCTCGATATTCAACTGTTTGTGATCTGCGCTGGTTATCATTCCTGCAAAACACGCAAAAATAAAAACAACATGAATAATCAGCCGCTCTCCGTCCAGTACCGGAACACCGCCGATGTCACTGATGAAAAAAAACACCATCGGCAGTATAACCAATATACCGACCAAAAAAAGTACAAATACGTTGACAGTCTTTCTCATATCGTTATCGTACGGTTATTTACGCATTGGAGCGACGAGTTTTTGAATATTTTGATACATATTCATATCAAATGCATTCGGAAAAGCCCGATGGATATCGCTAATATTCATACTAAACTCTTCTTCCCATTTTTTAAGCTCTTCTTTAGAAAGACGAATCATCGTAACACCAGCTGCTTCCATTTTATGTACGCAGTCAGCATCCGAATCATCAAGCGCATTATTAAGACGCTGGCGGGCAGGGATTCCGCATTATAAGCTTTTGTAGATAAAATTCAGTGAAACCACTGCTATACGTAACAAAAAACCAAGTTTTTAATCGTAAAAAAGGCTTCATACCTTCAAGTGTAAAGACTTTTCTATGGTTTAGAACATAGATTTCATGTGTTTTTATTTATAATGCGGAATCCCTGCGCTGGCGGGCTTTTTCCATTGCTTCTTTCATAGCGGCATGGTACTTTTTAGGAATTTTTTCCCATGAAGCTTTTGAAATAACGAAACCGGCCATAATGGGGCACAGTTTTGTATCAAGCGCATAACTAATATCCTTGTAATATCCTGCTGCATAGGTCAAAAGATGTACGGCAAAAAAGCCGCTGATGCCGTTCTTACTTTTCAGCAATTGAGAGAATTTTTGAGCAGGAACATCAGTCACATTAAAACCGCTCAGTTTAAAACTATCGCTTAAAATAGGGCTATCCAAGCCTGCAACCGCTAATTTTATTTTCTTTAATTCTCCGAGTGTTTTGTAAGGTTCTTTCGTATAAAAAGAGAGCCATCCGACATTTGACCATGCAATTAACTCATAACCGGCTGCATTAATTCTTGATTCGATTTTATTACCGTATACGCTGAGCGCTTTGTCGAGTTCTTGCTGATTTTGAAGCAAAAAAGGCAATGCGAGCGTATAGATGTAAGCATCGGGTACCAATTCATGTAAACCGATCATCGTAAATATTGCTCCATCTAACGGCGCCTGCTGTCCCGGACGCGCAGCTTTGAGTTTTTGAATACCCGCTTTTTCTCCGCCAAGAGTGGTCATATTATAGATTTTTACCGTTACCTGCCCATCGGTAATGCGATTCCATTCCTCGGCAACTTTTTTAAGCTCAATATCCCACGGGGAACGAGACGGAGCAACGGTTGCAATCTTTAATACGATTTCTTCAGCGCCGACAAGAGCCGTTGAGATAATAAATAGGGTAACAAATAGTGTCAAAAATTTTCTCACAGTATTTTCTCCTTATATAACCGATAGGATGATAAACTAATCGCCTAGGAAATAATCACCTTTCATCTTTTGCAGCCAACGAGCTTTTTCTTGGCTGATAGTAATGGTGAGTTTATTGTTCGGCTGGGTTGTCGCATCAATTTCCAATGCTTTACGTAACGCTTCGTCGAATCCAACGCTGTCTTGCGCCGGAACGCAAAAAGACTGTGCATAGAGGACATACACCGACGGTCGCTGCCCGCCGCTCAGCTCAAGCGCTTTCCGATATGCGTCTTCCGCCTTGTCCGCCCCGCCGCCCAAGGAGTCAGGAGCCGCAGCATAAAAGGCCGCAAGCGTTTCCCAAATAGCGCCATCGTTAAATGTAGGATAAAGTTCTACCGCCCGCTCAAGCATTGCTACAGCGCCCGGCACTGCAGCAAGTGCATCAGTATCCATTGGATCAAGCGAAAACGCCCCGAGGATACCACAGCCTGCCCAATACAGTGATTCAACATCGGCGACCCTACAGCGGGCAAGAAAAGCGGCGCCTGTATCTTCCATATAATGAGCCATTGCTTCGGCAAACCCCTTATAAGCGCCATCAAGTGATTGCATCACATAATCTGCCCCGCGGAGATAAAATTTTTTTGCCCGCAAATATTCAAGATTCTTTTTTTGAAACTGCGTTTCAGGGATATAGTCGGCGGGCGTTTGGACGAAAGCGTTTGCATACATAATATAGAGAGAACCGGACATAACAGCTAAACCGCGGTGTTTGGGATTACTGAGGTGCAATATTTCATACGTTTTTAATACTGTCGGAAAAACCTCCGAAACCAGTTTTACATCATCTTCGCCGGTAAGCGCAGCCGCCGCATCAATCCCATCAGAAGCCTCAGTTTTCGGCGCAGGGAAAGGGGCAAGCGTATTTGCAATACCGTTAAATGCCATACGTTTAATGGAGCAACCGCTCACGAGCAGGAACAACCCCGCTACACAAATATATATTTTTTTTAGAGTTACAGTCATAAAAGGAGTCCTCTTTTTATGGTATTAAATAGTGAATTCTTTTCGCCATTGATGAATAAAGGCTTCATAAGCGGCAATAGTTGCGGAAAGTACGATTTGCTGTACGGAACTCCGCCCCTCGGCGTTGTTACCATCCAAAACGTATAACGAATCAAGAATACCTTGTATATCATCGATGGTGCAGCTCTCATCGGCAGCTCTCCGTCTGACAAGGAGCCGCGTCTCATCATCGAAAACCTCTTGATACTTCTTATCTTCCCAGTCAACACTCTCGGACATAAAGATGATTATAGAATTTTTTATCGTTGAATGCAATAGACCTATTCGATAACTGCGTTTTCGAATAGGTCGACGAGTTCTAAATCGTACAAATAGCACGATTTAGAACATCGCATTTCAAGGTAACCTGTTCCGAAACGGAAGTTTCCGCACAGGTTTAATATGATAACAAAGGCAAAATAGGACAATCACTCCGACCGTTTTAATCCCCGCAAAATCAACAACCCCGACGCGGTTTGTGAGTATTGCTCAACATTTCGCATTGTATGTGCGATCCGGCACGGATGCCGGCGATTTCAAGCAGAAACGAGTTATGTCAATTTACAACGTCCGTGTTGTAAATTGCCTTGCAAGTTTTACAAAAAGAAGTTTTTTGTAAAACATCGTTTCTACTTAACACGCCCACCATCCGTGGCGGTACTGAACAAAAACTCGCAGTCAACGATGTACAAGGAGGTACATCGTTGACGAGGTGGTTGCAGTCGGCTTTCCGTTTTTGGATAGCCTCACAGAGATCAATCGGATGAATTAGGCATCCGCTTGATTTGACGTCTGGTATTTTTCTTCCTGCCGTGAAACGATGAGTGTACCCACAACATCGCCCGTTACATTGATACAGGTTCTTCCCATATCAAGCAGCGCATCAATTCCGAGAATCATAGCATAAGCAGCCGCTACAGCCGAACCTTCAGTAAGTTTTAAGCCGCAAGAATCAAGTACCATCAGAAGCATAATAGCACCCGATCCCGGAACGCCCGCAGTGCCGACCGCTGCCAACGTTGCCGTAAGCACAACGGTAACCTGCTGTGAAATACTCAGCGGAGAACCGATTGCATAACCGATAAACATCGCACAAACACCGAGGTAGATGGCGGTACCGTTCATATTAATTGTCGCACCGAGCGGCAGTGTAAACGAAGAAATACTGCGCGGAACTGCCAAATTTTCTTCTGCTACACGCATGGTAACCGGCAATGTCCCTGACGATGAACGGGTAACGAAAGCGGTAATCATAATCTCACGAATTTTTTTGAAAAAATCGATTGGAGAAATTTTTGATATAGCAAGGATGGTGCCATACACTGCCACCGTTTGTACCACAAAACCAAGATAGGCGCAGAGTGTTACCATTAAAAGAGGCCCTATTGCCTGCGGTCCTTGTTGGGCAAATACGATCGAAATTAAAACAAATACGCCGATCGGTGCATATTGCATAATTCCACCAACGATTTTATACATTGCCTCTGCCGCTCCGTTGCAGCCATAAAACACAGTATCACCGCTTTTACGAAGCAATTCGTCTTTGGAGCTGCGTACAAAAGAAACGGCAAAACCGAACAGCATTGCAAATAATATGATAGGTAGCATATCCCCTTGAGCCAACGCCTCCATCGGATTGGTCGGGATCATTTTTAAAAGAATTTGATTCATTGCAGGCGCTTCGCTGATCTTCGCCTTTGCAGCTGCCGAACCGATAACCGAAAAACCGAAACCGGGGCGCAGTAAGTTTGCAAACACAAGCCCGACAAATACGGCAAGAGCACTGGTCAGCAAATAATAGAGAATGATTTTTACACCGATCCGTCCCAACTTTGCCGGTTCAATACTGGCTGAACCGCAGATAATTGAAAAGAATACGACCGGTACAACTATCATTTTCAGTAATCGAATAAACACATCGCCGAAAAACTTCGTATATGCTACGTATGGCTGCACCGCATTGGGGAAGAAACCGAGTACAATACCGGTAATTGCGCCGAGTATCAGCGCTCCAAGGATTCGCCTTAACAAATTGGAATCCAGATACCGTTTTAGTACATTTTTTTTCATCATAGAGCCTCCTTTAATTACAGCGGGTTCGCTTTAAAAATCGAAAGATTTGAGAGCGTCCCGATAGTATGATTCTATTATACCCCCTGTCAGAGCTAAATGCAAACAAATTGTCATTCACAAGTGACACAAATGCAGAATGTCCTTTGTAATTGAGAAAATCCGACCATCATTTTTTATCTTAATTCGTAGGGGAGGGAAAAATTACTATACACCGCATCGTGATTTATTTGCAATCGCCTTATTTTGCCGGATGAATTCGATATATTTTTACGATTAGTATAAATCTTTGATAAGTCGAGAGCAAAGAGAAAAGTAAGAGAGTGATATAAAAACCGTATCGGATGATAAAAAAGAGCGGCATCAAATATATCTTGCAGAGCACAATTACCGTAGGTAAAACATAAAATCCTATTGCCGTATACCGGCCGATACGGTCAAACATAAAAACATGAGATCGGTACTGCCCGCGTTTTATCAGTAGGGAGGTCAAGATAAATTCAAAGAGTTTTACGGTAATAAGAATTAGCATCCAAACAGGTAAACAGCCCAAGCGGTACAGTGCGTAGGTTGAAGTCATAATATAGAAAAAGTCACAGATGACATCTGCTATTGCACCAAAGCTGCTTTGAACATGAAATGCACGGGCACATTTCCCATCCAAAAAATCGCTTACGGCAATACCCAAGAATAAGCAGAGATAATAAATGCCACGGATAGTTCCCGCTGTTATTTCCATATAAGCAAAGACGGATAACGGTATTCTGAATAATGTTAAACAAGTAATGAGCATAAACACTGCATATTTTTTTTCGATAGTATACATATTATATTTCCTTTTTTTAACGAGTATTTTTAAATATTTATTCATACTTATCATTGACGAATATGTCAACAATAGCATAGGACATCTTCTAAAAACTCGGTTAGATTTTTAGAAGATACCCTGTCGATATTCCCATTCCAAGACTGTCAAGATAAGCTATCAAAGTTGAAATTTTGATATCCTTGCGTTTTTCTATTTTTGAAACGGATGATTGCGTAAAATGTATCATTTCCGATTGATAAAAATTCAGCTTTGTTCCTCGTCTGCGCTCTGCGTCGGGATTGCTAATCATTACCAATAACAAATGTCATACGCCAATATGATATTGCACACCTTTTTTTAGATTGGACAAAAGTGTACAATACGCATATCTGAATTGATGGAAAGGAAAATGGTTGATGGGACAGCCGAATCGGCGAGGAGAATGTATGAGCACACCGGTATTGTCGGTAAAAAATCTGGTTAAGCGGTATAAAGAAAAAATCGCATTGGATCATTTTAATTTGGACGTTGCAAAAGGAGAAGTGCTTGGGCTGTTGGGGCCGAACGGCTGCGGTAAGACAACGGCAATCAACTGCATCCTTTCGCTGTTAAAGTACGATAAAGGCGAGATCAGGATTTTTGATGAGCCGATGCGTCCCGACGCTTTTGCAATCAACAACCCCGACGCAAGCGTCGGGGTATGTTGTTCTCATAAGGTGGTTGCAGTCGGCTTTAATACCCTTTGTTACGACGCAAAGCGTCGGGGTATTAAACCCTCCGCACGAATAAAACGGAAAATCGGTCTTGTGCCGCAGGAAGTATCCGTCTATTACGATTTTACCGTTAAACAAAACATCGACTACTTTTGCGGACTGTACATCGATAACGGAGCCGAACGAAAAAAACTGGTAAAGGAAGCAATCGACTTTGTCGGTCTTAACAACTACGAATCGTATAAAGCGAAAAAGCTATCCGGCGGATTATTACGGAGGCTCAATATTGCCTGCGGCATTGCGCATAAGCCGGAACTCATTTTTTTGGACGAACCGACTGTTGCCGTCGATGTGCAGAGCAGAAACTTTATTCTTTCCGGTATCAGAAAGCTTGCTCAAAACGGCAGCACCATTGTGTACACCACGCATTACCTTGAAGAAGCGGAACAGCTCTGCGACCGGATGGTGATTATGGATAACGGGCGGGATATTGCAAACGGTACTTTTGATGAGTTGAAAGACCGTATCCGCACCAGCGAAAAAGTCGTCGTTGAGTTTGTCGGTCTGCACGATACCGCTGACAGCATCATGGAAGCATTGAACACCATTCCGCACGTAACCGGCGTTGTACAAAACGGCTCGGAATGGCTGATCACTTTTGAAAATTCCATCAACAACCTAAACGAACTGATTCTCTTTATCAATAAACGGCAGCTCGCATATCGCAAATTGTATTCCGAACGTCCCAGTCTCAGCGACATTTTCTTAGAGCTTACGGGAAAGGAGCTGCGGGACTGATGAAGTTTTTACGTGAATTAAAGTACACGGCAATTTCGATGATCTTCACGGTAGAAGGAATGTTTTGGACGGTCGCATATCCAATCCTATTATCGTCGCTGTTTTTTGTAATCTTCTCCGCAATCAACACGCGGGGTATAAGCGCCACCGTAAACACCGGCATTACCGAAACAAATCCTCATCGAGTCATCTTTAATTTTATTCCGATAGTGCATGTTATTCCGATGGAACAAGAAGCTGCCGATGCCGCCCTGCGCGAAGGCAGTATTCAAGTATTTATCGCAGACGATTTATCGATTAGAATATACAAAAACGGTATCGCGCAGACAATCATTAAAAACATAGTAGAGCAGATAAAGCAAACCGATGCGCTCGGTATCCCGATAACGCCTTCCGTTTACCGGAAACGGTTCATCGACAGTAAGGATGAACAAAACAATTCGATGATGATTTTATTCTACTCGCTTTTGGCGATGGTCTCCATTTACAGTATGTTTGGCTCAATTTCCATCCCTGAACGCATACAGGCGAATATTTCAAAATTAGCGGTAAGAATGTCCGCAGCGCCTATCAAGCGGTTCAGGATATATCTTGCTGGCGTTCTTTTCTTTGTCTGCTTTAACCTTGCATCGAATCTTTTATACATCGGCTATGTGATGCTTGTGTTAAAGATTAACCTCATCACGGATTGTGCGGTAACGATTCCGCTGTTGATCTATGCAAATCTGTTCGGAACCGCCTTCGGCCTCTGTATCGGCTCAATTCCCAAACTGTCGGAAAACACAAAAGTGATGATAGGTGTGTTCAGTTCGCTTTTTCTTTCTTTTTTATCGGGCATGATGAGCGTCAGTGTAAAAACCGCACTGGATGCTTCGGTTCCGATTCTGAGTAAAATAAACCCCATCGCGCTTTTTACGGATACGTTATACAACATCAATATCCTGCACGAATACGATTTAGCGCCGTTATTTTTTATTGTGTACTCAGTATTTATCGCGCTGTTTTTAAGCATTGCATTCTTTAATGCGCGGGAGGTACAGTATGACAGTCTATAAGCATTTTTTGCAGATGGTGTGGCAGCGGAAAATCGGCACCGTCATCTTTCTTGCTATCTTTTTATCGCTGTGTTTTCTAATGCTGCAGCCGGAAAGCAGAAACGCGCACGGTTTTTCCGAAACACGGCTTACCGTTTGCATTGCAGATCAAGATCATTCACCGCTTTCGGAGCAGCTGACTGCCTATTTGCAAACAAAACACACGGTTACGCTTTTGGGCGATTCCGGTTTAAGTGATGAAGTCCTTTTGAAAAAGCTCAGAAAAAATATTTCCGTCGGTTTGATCGATGCGGGACTAATTATCTCCGAAGGGTTTGAACAGAAAACAGAATTAGGACAAAAAGGAATCATCAGCATTAAAGACGGCAGACGGGCGGCAGCGTTCTATATCGATTCGCAGATACAAACCTTTTTACGCTTTGCACTTTCAACAAAGGAGGCCACGGGGTCTTTCGACTTTGAAAAGGTACGAAACGCGCTTGCAGTACGAACCGAGGTTATCAAGGTGAACCGAGAAGAAGATACCTCGACTGCCGCAGGGCTTAAATATTTTTTCAATTTTTTGGGATGGGCGATATTCTCGCTGATTATCAATTCCATCGGCTGGGCGCTGTTTGAATTAAATAACGAGCGGCTGAGAATCCGCACGGCCGTTTCACCGGTGTCGAATATGCGGTTTGCTTTTGAAAATTTTGCTGCGCAGCTGACCGTCGTCGCCCTCTTTCTTGCGGTGTTAATTGCCTTTGCCGCATTGATGTACCGGCACACTATCCGTACCTTGCCGCTTGCAAGCTATACGCTGAACGCTGCCGTCTACGCAGCGGTGGTTTTAAGTGCGGTTTTTATGTTGAACGCTGCGCTAAAAAAAGGTGCGGTAATGGGTATTGTCGGTACGGTGCTTCCCCTGTCGCTTGCTTTTATTTCGGGGATTTTTTTGGAACAGGAACTGCTGCCGAAAAGCATTACTACGCTCGCCCGCGTTTTCCCGACATATTATTATGTGCGTGCAAATAGTTTTACCGAACGGATGCTGCGTCCCGATTGGCACACTATCGGTATGCAGCTTTTGTTCCTGCTGTTGTACTTTACGCTCGGTGTTTATTTCAGCAAGCTGAACAGGGTACGGAACAAGATTGAGTTTGCGCAGAAGTAGAGGGGGCTGTTTATACTGCGCCCTTTTGTCAATACAAAAAAATAATTTATTTAAGGTGTATTTGCTGCTTATTTTAAAATCGATCATATACCTGAATGGGCTTGTTTTTATGCTCTTTCTTTGACATTATACGCTAAAGGGTGTGTATCGCATATCAAACAGCTTCACAGAAGGCAATATTTATATGATATGAAAAAAGCCTTTATAGCATTAATTAATAAAAGAGTTTCCGCTTTGAAGTAGTATGAAGATGGACGAAAAACAATATACGGACTTTTTTGATCCGGAGGTTCAAAAAATTGCCGGAGAAGACGGCTGCAGCATCTACAAAATGAAAAACAGCACCGGCGAAGGTGTCATTACACAGTACGAAATTCTTCCGGGTATTGAATTATTCTATAATGATTTTCACATGAGCGATGGACAAAATCAGAATAAATTACCCCATCCTGATGTGTTAGAAATCAATCATTGCCGCGAAGGCCGATTTGAATGTGAGTTTACCAATAAGGATTATCAATATATCGGAGCAGGTGATATTGCAATCAACAGGTTAACGAACAAAACTACTGCAACGTATTTTCCGCTCTCTCATTATCACGGAATTTCAATAACGATAGATTTGCAGAGAACCAATCAAACGATGAAAAAAATTGAAAATGTCATAGGCGGCTTAAACATAGATGTATATCAGATTGCAGACAAATTTTGTAAAGATAATGCTTGTGTCGTTTTAAGATGCCATACCGAAATTGAACATATTTTTTCCGAACTGTATCAAGTTAAACCTCGAATGATTGCCTATTATCTAAAGATTAAAATTTTGGAATTGCTTATGTTTTTAAATCAGGTTTCTCTTGAGGATTATAAAAAAGAACGAAGATATTTTGCAGGTCATCAAGTACGCACAATAAAGGAAATTCACGCCTATATGACAGCAAATCTTTGTCGTCATTATACGTTGCAGGAACTTTCAGATACATTCAATATTCCTCTTACATCAATGAAAGTTTGCTTTAAGGGCGTATACGGCTCACCTATATACTCCTATATGAAATCATACCGTATGCACGCAGCAACGGTGTTACTTAAAGATTCATCAGACAGTATAACAGAAATTGCTGCAAAAATAGGATATGATAATCCAAGTAAATTTTCCGAAGTCTTTAAAAAAGAGTTCGGGAAATTACCCTCCGAATTTAGAAAAGAGCATCTGCAAAAAAACTCAAGTATAGATTGTTAGAAGATACCTCATCAGCACTGCTGGTACTCATTATTTTATCCCTGAAGACTTCCCCTTGCATTATTCCATTTTTAGCCCTATAATTATAAACATGTACAGTCGTGTAATCAAATTACCGCAGTACCAACCGTCTCCCCCTTCCGTAAGCCTTTTGCAAAAGGGGCTTGACATGCGCGTAACTGGCGGCATAATACTCACAGCTCACAGCTCACAGCTCACAGCTCACAGCTCACAGCTCACAGCTCACAGCTCACAGCTCACAGCTCACAGCTCACAGCTCACAGCTCACAGCTCACAGCTCACAGCGTGAACTTTATTTAGATAGCTTTTTATCTAATTTCCATAAATACGACAATCTTTTCTCACTTTACACGCAAAAACAAACCGCAGATATAAACCCTTTTGCGTTCTCTGCATACTTAGCGGTTGCATTAAGAACAGAAACTACAAAGTACGTTCAAGATTCAAAATATTCAGCAAGAAATTTCACACCACATAATTACCCATTATTTACCGCCCTGTACCGTAATTCACGGCAGGCAGTCTGGTTCGATAGTAGTTAGCCCCCCCTAAATAAATTATGGATTATGAATTATTATACGGGAGAATTTATACATGAAAAGAACTATATATAGAACAACCAAGCTGCTGAGCTCCTTAGCAGGAATGCTGATGCTTACAGCAGTGATGATGATCGGCTGTAATCAAAATGTTACAACTCCACAGCCGGCTAAGGACACCACACCGCCTGCAAAGGTTAAAAGCCTTTCTGCAGTATACGATTCAGGGAACCAAAAGATTATCGTAACGTGGACGAATCCTACAGACAGCGATTTTGCAGGCCTGACCTTGAGCTGGAAAAAAGAAGGCGGAGCGGCAACGAATGTGCTGCTTGAAACCAGTAATATCAGCTATGAAATTCCCAATATTACAGCGGATGGCAGTACATACACCATCGCGGTAACAGCAAAAGATGATGTCGGCAATACTGCTACCCCTGTAGAAACAACCGTACAGGCAACGGCAACAGCTGAAATAACAAAGGTAGAGCTTAACGGCCGCACGCACTTTGATACAGTTCAAACCGACCGAAATATTACAGTAACGGTAAGCGGCAGCAATTTTGATAAGCTTACAAGCCTTTTGGTACAAGTGACGGACGGTAGTACAAATTATCCGCCGGTAACGGCAACAATTGATGCATCACACAATACGGCAACCGCAACAGTACAGGCACCGGTACCGTCTTATCCTACCGATGAAGGCACAAGGTACACCGTAAAGGCAATCGCCAACAGCACCACTCCTGCCGCCGCTACGGCTTCTTTTATCGTTTCAAACCCTGCAAAGGTTAGTAATATAGTGCTTACGCCTGATAAACTCAAACTCGGTAGTGCAACGAAGGTCAGTGTAGCGGTAACGGGAACCAACTTTGATATCCGCGGTGAAACAAAGATAAAGTTGCTCGATTCAAATGGAGATGAGGCAGTAGGAAGTACCGTAACTGTTGCAGAAAATGTAGGAAATGAAACTGAGTTTACCGCAGAGATTGCCAACTTGCCTGCTGTAAACGGCGTATACACGGTGGCGGTGTTCTTTAAGGGAAATAAACAAACGGAGACTGCACAGCTGCAGCTGTACGGTGCGCCTGAAATTACAAGCGTAAGCATACCTAAGGCCGGAAAGACTTACGGCGGAAACAAGCTGCCGGTAACGATTAAAGGAAAAAACTTTACCGCGCTGGGGGCAAGCTTTAGCGGAAGCGATGCTAGCATAACAAACTTTACAGTTGTAAATGATACAACGGCAACAGCGGAGGTAACCTGTCCGTATAGTGCTGGAGAGTATCCCGTTACGGTAATGTGCGGCACGGCAAGCAACACAGGAACGATCAGTGTAAAGGACTATACCGGCTATGATGTCGGCAAAATTGTACTTGCAGATAAAACACTCGTTGATAAAGGTGGCTATACGATAGACTCAAGCAATCCGCCGGTTGCGATTATCTG
The DNA here is from genome assembly GCF_017161265.1 of Treponema medium. NCBI lineage: Bacteria > Pseudomonadati > Spirochaetota > Spirochaetia > Treponematales > Treponemataceae > Treponema > Treponema medium. The sequence goes on from NZ_CP031393.1 coordinate 2,461,454, forward strand.
CGGTTCTAATAGCTATGGAGTACCGCGTATGATTGCGCTGCATACAAGCGGCAGCGACCTTGTATGGGCAAAGGATGGCAGCACCGGCTACAAGACGATGTTTGAAGGGATTATTTGTACACCTAGTCAGAAGGGAAGCGGAGCTGCCCAAACGGCAACGTTTACCGGAGACTCAGACGGCAGTGATAACTGGGAATATATCAAGGCAGTAGATCCTGCAGGATCAGCGGATGCAGCAACGAATTATCCGGCGTTTAACTGGGTAAATCAGTATAACACGCAGTATGTTGCACAGCTTAACCATAAAACATTTAACTGGTATATGCCGAGCCTTGCAGAGCTGTGCGAAGTGTATAAAAACAAGGATAAGATTAACGCAAGCTTGAAGACAATACATGATGCATCGGGCGGCAGTGCGTATGCAGACGAATCTCTTGGGACGAATTTTTATTGGTCGTCGTCGCAGTTTGCTTCCCTCAATTATCGCACGTGGCGAGTCTATTTCAGCGATGGCAATGTGGACTTCAGCAACAAGTACGATCTTAAGCGTGTTTGTTGTCTGGCAGGCTTTTAACCGGTTAGGGGAAGACTTTTCTTTTTTTTCGATAAAAAGAAAAGTCTTCCCCTATGACCCCATCTAAAGAAAAACGGCGACTTAGGGCTCTGCCCTAAGAACCCGTTTTGGAACTCATGTTTCGTTCTTAAAAAGGACTGAGCAGTCAGGCTTTTTGTGCAACTTTGTTTCAGTAGCGGCACGGCTGCCTCTGGTTCTACGCGGCATCGATGGACGCCCCTCAGCGGGCGACTTAGGTGGATTGCTACGCTGGCTTGTAATCACTAAGAACCCGCCTTGGTTCCCAAGCTTGGTTCTGAATGAAAAGCTGAGTAGCTATGCTTTCCTTGTTAATCTCTGTTTCAGAACGCCGAACGCCTACGGACGTACATTTCTTAACGATGGCATTCGTGCCGGATTGCACATACAGTGCGAAACATTGAGAGCTGTACCCGATGCTCTGCGTCAGATGCGTTGATTTTTTCTTCATTTTCTTAGCCATTTTTACGTCCGTGCTGTATAAGAGAGGTACGCGGAGGTGTAAATGACACAAAAACCATTTGAAGACCTAACTATTTCCGATGATTTCATGTTCTGTAAAGTTATGGAGTATGAGTCCATCTGTAAAGAATTTCTTGAAATGCTCTTTACCATTAAAATCGAGAAAATCACATATCTATCGTCCCAGAATACTGTTACCACTAATTCGGGAGCAAAAACGATCAGGCTGGATGTACTGGTAAAAGATGATGCCGGTACATCTTACAATGTTGAAATGTGTTTTCCGATAGACGTCCGTGTCTATCGGAAAACACGAGTTTTGCCATTCGGCAAAACATCGCTGCTGCGTAGAACCACCGCCATCCGTGGCGGTACTGAAACACCTTTTGCAAATAGGTGGAGCAGATGCAAGGAGATAGCCGAAAATAAAGCGGAGGCGTATCGGGTATACGGTGAGCATTTATTTTCGGCGTACGACACAGCAGATGCCCGCATATTTGTAAAAGATGCAAAAAAGATTATATTGAATGCAAATGCGTTTAATACAGCAGGTAATAAAGATTTACAAGGCTTTTTACAATATGTAAAAACCGGTAAGGTAACAACTGAATATACAGGGAGGATAGAGCAGATGATACAGACCGTAAAACGTAACGAATTAGCACGGAAAGAATATCATATTTTACCGGCAGCTCTTATGGACGCCTTTGATGAAGGCGAGGCACGAGGTTCCCGCCAAAAAGCGCTTGAAACGGCAAGGTTGATGAAAGAGGAAAATTGTGAGATTTCCTTTATTCAGAAGATGACCGGTCTCAGCAGAGATGAAGTCGAAAACGTTTGAGAATGCCGCTTCTGAAATGCCTTTTGCAAAGAGGTGGAGTAGATGCTAGGCGCCTAGCCGAAATAAAGCGGAGACACGCCCAAAAATGATCATTTTTGGGCTACAAGTTTGCAGGAGCAAACTTGCTTCTGCTTGGAGGAACCACACCCGTCCTTGGGCGTTCTGATACGTTGAGCATTTATTCGTGCGAGGGTTTAATACCCCGACGCTTGCGTCGGGGTTGTTGATTTGGAACAATTTTTGGATGACTTTGAAGTAGAAATTTTGAATTAAATTACGAAGAAAATCTGATTCGATTATATGAAGACTTAAAAAATAGAAAATGGCAGCCGGGAAAATCGAATTGTTTTATCGTTACAAAACCCGTACGGCGTGAAATTTTTGCCGCCCCGTTTCGCGACAGAATTGTGCATCACATTTTAATCTCTCGTCTTAATACCGCTTTTGAAAAATATTTTATCCGCGACAGCTATGCATGCAGGGTAGGAAAAGGAACACATGCCGCTATCCGTAAGGTAGAGCATAACATAAAAAGTGAAAGTAATAATGGGCATAAAGAAACATATATCCTTAAACTCGATATTAAAGGTTTTTTTATGAGTATTGATCGGAATATTTTATGGCAAAAACTTGAATCGTTTATCGACAGTCAGTATAAAACCGATTCCGGCAATTCGGCTGATTTTGAAAAGTATCTTGCCAAGGCAATTATCTTTAATAACCCAACGCAACACTGCATATTTAAAAGCAAAAAAGCAGAATGGGAACCGCTTCCGCGTAATAAGAGTATGTTTACGGCACAGCAAGGCTGCGCGCTGCCGATTGGCAATTTAACCAGTCAAGTCTTTGCGAATTTTTATCTTTCGGTATTTGATCACTATATAAAACACACGCTTCAGTTTAAACGATATGTACGCTATGTTGACGACTGTGTTTTTGTAAGCCGTAACATCTATGAACTTAAAGCAATTATCCGCTTGTCAAAAAAATTTTTAAAAGAAGAATTACATCTTACCCTGCATCCTAAAAAAATATACTTACAAAAAGCAGGCAACGGTGTACAATTTTTAGGCACGTTTATCAAACCCTTTTATACGGTGAGCGACCGCCGGATAAAAAATAACTTTGTACAGAGTCTAAAAAAATACGCTGCAGTAGCAGAATCTCATCTACCGAGTGCCGAAGAAAAACGGCAATGCCTTGCAAGCGTAAATTCATACCTTGGGATTATGGCTCATTATAAAACCTATACCTTCCGGAAAGTGCAAATTATGCGGTATTTTGAAAGTAGGCTTAAAACACATTTTTTTATACCGCTTGACATAAAAAAGATTGTGCTCAAAAGAGGGAAGGAGCACCGTATATTCTAAAATCATTGTCCAAATAGAGGGTAGTTTGTCTTTTTAGAGTAGCGAGAGTTCATCAATTCAAATACAATCTGTTTCTATAGCTCAAGTCTTAAAAAAAGCCGCGTAATATGCGGTATTTTTTTTGAGGCTTTATTAACAATAGCTAACATTTTATAACTAAAGGAAGGTGCATGAATCAGGATGTAAGAAAATATATTCTGCAGAAATTAATTGAATTACTCTTCACCTTGCTGTTTGTAACCTTGCTGTCTTTTTTGCTGATGCGGTTATCATCTGTTGATCCTGCAACTGCTTATGCAAAACGGATGGTGGGAAATCCGACGATGGAGCAGATAGAGAGAATACGTGTTCGGTTGGGGTTCGATAAACCGCTGATAATTCAATATCTTTATTGGGTATGGAATTTACTTCATTTTAACTTAGGCACTTCTCTTGCAAACGGACACGATGTATGGGCTGATATTGCAACAGCTTTTCCTAAAACATTGTCCATTGTTCTCCTCGCCTCTTTTTTTCAAATTATTTTTATCATCGGACTTAGTTGCGCTGCGTTTTTATGTCCGCATAAAGCGGCAAAAAAAATGGTAAGGCTGTTCTGTATTTTAGGCGTTTCTATTCCTTCTTTTTATGTAGCGACTGTTTATTTGGATTATTTTGCCGTTCAAAAATCATTGATTTCCGTCGCAGGAAATATAACATTAATAAGTTATATTTCTCCGGCGCTCTGTATTGGAATATTCGGCGCTTCATTTTATACGCCGCTTTTGATGGACGCTCTGAACAACGAAAGCTCTGAAGATTATGCGTTTTATGCCCGATGCCGCGGACTTTCGGAAATCCGCCTTTTATTTTTTCACTTTTTGCCGAGAGCGGTAATCGGTTTAATTCCTAATTTTTTGCAAAGTATCGGATTAGCGCTTGCAAATGCAACTATTATTGAATCCATTTTCTCAATTCCGGGATTCGGGTATCTGATAGTAAATCATGTACTTGATCATGACACGCCTATGATTCACGCTGAAGTTTTTTTCTTAGCATTAGCAATAGCGCTTTGTAATATCGCAGCCGATTTTGCGCAATGGACAATCGGGTCTAAAAAGGCGGTAATGTACTAAAATGAACGCACGGCATTTCGCTCAAAAAAGTATGTTTTTTATTCCTCTATTGATTATCATATTTTTCTTTTTAGGATTTTTATGTGCACCCAATAATCCGATGGAAGCACATTTGCTCAATAGATTTGCTTCTCCAAGCAGGGTATATCCGTTCGGTACGGATTCATTAGGCCGTTGTATTTTTTCACGGCTGCTCTATGGAGGATGGACAACATTAAGCCTTGTATTAGGCGGCTCGTTAATCGTTTTTCTGCTTGGAACCGCCATAGGAATGGTTACAAGCAGAGGTGTCATTAAAGAAAATGCGCTTATAGACGGATTCATTAATGCCGTTACTGCAATTCCGCCTATTGCATATTTAATTGTGTTCGTCGGCGCTTGGGGGAGCGGAGCAAAAACAACGCTTATTGCTTTAACGATATCCTATATTTTGCGGTATATAAAACTGGTACGTACCCGCACTGATATGGAAATAGGAAAAGCATACATTATGTGTGCAATAGCATCCGGCGCTTCAAAGGCAAGAATTATGCTGATTCATATTTTTCCTAATCTGCTCGCCGAAATGATTCGCTTCTTATGTCTTTCCTGTGCGGATATGATTTTAGCAATTACGGGATTTTCTTTTATCGGATTGGGACTTGGCGATAACGTCGTGGATTGGGGACGTATGATTTTAGATGCAAGAGGCGCGTTAATTCTTCATCCGTTCATGATTTTGTATCCGATAGGAGCAGTTATCATATCGACCCTCTGCTTTAATGTCATCGGAAGGTTTATTTTCAGCCGCTAAAATGTCGCGGCTGAAAAACACTACGAGTTTGCCGTTCGGCAAACATCGTTTATTAACGTGTGCGCGTGTCGCGCACGAATTGAACAACTTCCAAAGTTCACACTTTGTTCAGTTGTTCAACTTTAAGGAAGAAACTTAACAACAAAGGATGCATCGTGATGTTGAAAATTGAACGACTGGAGGTAAAAGAAAAATCAGGCCGTTGTCTCTTAAAAGATGTTTCTATGGAAATTCCGGCAGGTCAAATCATCGGTCTTACCGGTCAGAGCGGCGCCGGGAAAACAACTTTGCTGAGGAGTATTTTGGGAATGCTTCATACAAATTGCAGTATCAGTGCCGGAACGATTTTGCTGGATGATGTAGATGTATCGATGCTTTCTCGTAAAGCGCATCGTGAACTGTGCGGTAAGCGGCTGGGATTTATCCCTCAAAATCCTATGACGGCATTCGATAGCCGCTTGAAGATCGGATATCAGATGGAAGAAACATTTATCAATCGTTTACATCTTAATAGAGATGACGCAAAGGCTTTGGCAAAAAAATATTTGATTGCGGTAAATCTCAAAGATACTGATCGAGTATTACAAGCCTATCCTTTTGAATTATCGGGTGGAATGCTGCAAAGAGTCGCAGCAGCAATACTGCTCGCAATGGCGCCGGATTATATTTTAGCGGATGAGCCGACAGCAGCATTGGATGAAGAAAACAGAGATGTGCTGCTTTCCATTATACAAGAACAAATGAAGGACAAAGGAATTTTGTTTGTATCGCATGATATTAGTGCACTTACCCTAGTGTGCCGCAATGTATATGTATTAGGAGCGGGAAAAATAATTGAAACCGGAACGATGGATAGGCTTTTAGCTCATCCAAAAACAGAGTGGATGAAACGGTTTTCCATAATCAACAACCCCGACGCAAGCGTCGGGGTATGTTGTTCTCATAAGGTGGTTACAGTCGGCTTTAATACCCTTTGTTACGACGCAGAGCGTCGGGGTATTAAACCCTCCGTACGAATAAGCCGGACAGAAAACCGAGGGGAATGGAAATGGGAGAAATTGTAATTCGGAATGTAAATCAAATATATCATAACAAACAATTAGGAGATTTCTTTGCGCTTTCGGATATCAATCTTCATCTTAGAAAAGGCGAAAACCTTGCAATTCAAGGAGAAAGCGGTTCAGGAAAGAGTACGCTTGCACGGCTTCTCATCGGAATTGAAAAACCGACATCAGGCGCTATTTTTATAAACGGAGAAGATATAACAAGTTGGAATTATAAAACTTGGAGACAGCGCCGCAAAATGATACAAGCAGTTTTTCAGGATTCTTCCGGAACCTTAAATCCGGCAAGAACAGCTTATGCAAATGTTGAAGAGGCATTAGTAAATCTTACCGACCGGAAAAAAGCAGATCGAAAAAAACATATTTTACAGTTAATGGATGACGTTCATATGGATTATCGGCTTTTAGAAACCCCTGTCCGTCAGCTTTCAAGCGGGGAGCAACGGCGGCTTTCCTTGCTTCGAGCAATTGCCGTAGAACCTGATTATTTAGTTATGGATGAGGTAACGAGCGGGCTTGATGCTATTTCGGCAGATGCCGTACTAACCTTGGTAGAGAACTTTGTAAAGCTATCCGGCAGCTCTTGCATTTTTATTACCCATAGCAAACGAGACGCCATGCGTATTGCTAATAGAGTAGTCATTATGCGAGACGGGCGGATTACCGAGCAAGGTCATCTCATAAATTAAGACATCTTTTAAAAGCTATACCTTCAGTTCTTAGAAGATGCCGATTATCATACGAGGAGGAATGATAATATGAAACAACTGCACGGAAACCTTATTACTACGATTTTGGGTTGTTGCATGGTTTTGGCAATGATGTCATGCGGACAAAATTCTGCAAACACACAATCAGGCAGTAATACCGGAAAAACGGGAAATGAGCCGAAGGTGCTCACAATCGTTACAGCGAAAGAACTCGATAACCTTACTACGCTGACGATGAACAAGGAAAACAACATTGCCTGCGGCTTTGTCTATGAAACCTTAGTCGGATATGAGAACGGAAAGATTATTCCGCGATTAGCTTCAGAATGGGGATGGGATGATACGAACACCGTTCTTACATTCAAACTTCGTAAAGGTGTTGCCTTTACCGACGGAACGCCTTTTAATGCGAAAAGCGTAAAAGCAATTCTCGAATTTGATAATTCCAATCCCAACTTTAGCGGCATCAAAGGAATATGCAATATTAAAAGCGTAGAAGCGATCGACGAATACACGATAGCTGTTCATTACGCTTCACCGTGCTTTTCTTATATCAATGATTTCTGTTTTCAAAATGTTGCAGCGATGATGTCGCCGAATGTATTTGAAGCAGGAAATTTTCAAACATTCAAAGCTGTTGTAGGTACCGGTCCGTATATTCATAAGGAAATGATTTCCGGAGATTGCACCCGATTTATCAGAAATGAACATTACTGGGGGAAAGCTCCATATTATGATGAGATTGTCGTGAAGTATATACCGGAAGCGTCTTCACGGTTACAGGCATTGCAAACCGGAGAAGTTGATTTAATTTATGGTGCTGATCTTCTCAGCTACGACGATTATAATCAAGCGCTTTCTCTTAACGGTATTAAAGGCACGATAAATACCGGCAATACGCTGACTCGGAATCTGGTACTGAACGCTTCCGGTTCAATTTTAAGTGATATTAAAATTCGTCAAGCTATCGCCTCTGCGATTAACAGAAAGGAAATCACTACGGGACTGACGTATGGACATGAAACTCCCGCCGTTACCTTGTTTGCGCCCGGAGCGCCTTATACCGATATTTCCTATAACAATACATGGAACTATGATGTAGACAAAGCAAATACTCTGTTGGATGAAGCCGGTTGGATAATGAATACCGGCACCGGTATTCGAGAAAAAAACGGAAAGAAATTAACATTACAGTATACCTATTGGATAGATATTTCTTTAGCACAAGATATCGCACTGGCTATTAAAACACAACTTGCAAAGATAGGTATTGATATAGCGACTATCGGTCAAGATCAGATGACATGGTGGACAGAGGGCGTTGCCGGACACTATGATATTACAACGTGGAATACGGAAGGTTCGTATACGGAGCCGCACAAGTTTTTGCAGGAATCTCTCGGCGCCGATCCCCACGCCGTTTCATTAAAGGCGCTTAAAGATTTTCAACGCTACGCAAATGCCGTAAATATGTTTTCAACGTCTGCCGATCCGAAAATCGTTCAAGAAGCTATTGCAACTGCATTGAATATTTCCAATGATAATGTAATCGACTTCCCGATCTCCTACGCTAAAGATTTAGTCGTTTATAATTCGTCAAAGATTGCAGGATATACTTTTTCCAGCGTCCCGCAGTTCTTTGATGTCAACAATGTGACGCCTGTTGAATAAATAAGCATAAGGTAAATCTCTAGAAACCGACTCGTAGTCCGTATTAGCGGATATGATAATTATTTCTTACAGAACAAGCCGATGGGGCTACGGTTTTTAGAGATTACTCATACCTAAACAATTAAAGGACACCTCTAAAAACCCCTTAAAAAAGATGTAAAAAAATGCTAAAATAAAAGAATGAAAGAAAGAGGATTATTTGACGAACAAGAGCGGCTAAACGTATTGAGCAAGCTCGGAGACAATTTAAAATAAACCTTCCTTAAAATGCAACAGTCGAACAAAATATCAATTTTGGAGACTGTTGCATTCGTGCGCGGAACGCGCATACGTCAATACGTGACGTTTGCCGCAAGGCAAACTCATCGGTTAACGAGGCTGCTCTATTTAGCAGCCGAAGTTATACCTTCTATAAAATCTGCCATATCCCATTCGCTTAAAAAGGTTGTAACAAAATTTTTCATGTACTGTTCACGATGTTCGGCAATTCGTTTAGCAGTTTCGGTATTCATCATATCTTTAAGATAAAATAGTTTTTCGTAAAAATGGTTAATTGCTGTAGATGTATGCTGATAATAGGTTTCTTTATCCATACTCAGCATAGGTTTTATTGCTGGATCGTACAGCGGACGGTTACGGCTTCCGCTATATGCAAATACCCGTGCTATTCCTATCGCGCCCAGGGCATCCAATCGGTCTGCATCCTGAACGCATTTTCCTTCGATGGAAGACGGAGTAACGGAATCCGTTCCCTGATACGGAACTTCTTCAATAATGGTACAAATCAAACGGTATACGAAATTGCTGATATGATGTTTTTGCATAAACGAGACGGCACGGTCTTTATGCTTATACGTTTCCGGCGAAAGTTTTCTATCATCTACATCGTGCAGCAATGCTGCAAGCTGAACGATATACGGATCAGCGTGTTCTTCTTTCGCAATATAGCTCGCGATGCGGCATACTCTCATTGTATGAAAAAAATCATGTCCGCTTGTATCGGTTTTAAAAAACGTTTCCGCATACTTTTTTGCAGCTTCGATAATAGCATCTGTTATTTCTCCATTCATTTCTTATCCGCCTTTGCCTTACAGCTTTTCATATTCAACATCACTGATCGGATACTATCATTTTTGTGTTTATTCATAATGTCTGTTACCCGCAGCATAGGCGCCGGTATCTATATCGAGAACTTCGCGCACAGGCTGGATAAGCGATTCTTCGTAGCGGCATATCCATCGCTCAGGCTGCGCTGAACCGTCCGGTATGCCGTCAATGGTGTTGCCGGTTTCTATGGGGTTATCATTTATTAAAAGATACAACGCGGTGTTGTATGCATGATTTACCATCAGGTTCGGCTCAATCGTGTGGCGGCAAACTGCGCTACGGCAGTATCGGAATCGTACGAAAAACATTCGGCATCTCCCAAGCGCTTTTGCATCACCGCTTCCATCTGCTCTCGAGCCGGCATTGTTACCGGCGCTTTAAACAAGAGCTTGACAACAAAAATGCCGCTGACTTTTTCTTCTTTGGTTAAATCCTGTTGAAAAATCTTATCCATATTTTGCCTACCCTTCTATTATTTATACAGCGCAATTTCTTTTTCTATAATCTCTTGCTTTACGGATTTTATCAGTGTTTTTACATTCGTCTTGCAATCGTAAACAAAATACGATTGTACCGTTCCGTCATATTCTGAAAACAAGATTTCTTCGCCGCCGAGAAAGCAGAACGTAATTATTGCAGACGAAATCTCTTTCACATGCGTACCGTCGTAATCGGAAACATAAAGCGCAATATCATCCTCGCTATTCAAAATCTTATCGTTCGTTGTATCGTTTTTAACGACGGCATACACATTACACTCATGAGGATATCTCGGCGGCTGCTCTTCCTCAACCTCGGCTAAGCAATATTTATAGATAAAAACATTTGCCGGAAACAACTTGTATTCTTCCCGCCCGTTATTTTTCACAAAAATAAGGTTTGTGATACCATTTCCACCAAAACCTCTTCCCAACACATTCGAAAATCCATTTCCCGACCACTTGGATTTTTCCGTACCGTATGCTTCATCCGCCTTAATCGCCGAACTTTTCACGCTAAAAATATATACATCTTTTATTTTTCTTTCAAATTCCAGATGTTCTTTAATTTCTACGTGTACATCCTCGACAACTGCAATCTGCTGCACCCGTGTTCGATGAAACGGTAACAAATCATTGATGAGTGCTGAACCCAGAGCTATAATCCCCAGAAGAACAAAAACAAACACCAACACAAAATCTGCTTTTTTGATAAACTCAAAAATCTTCGTTTTCATTTTTTCTCCGCAATCATTTTACCAATTTTCTTTGAGATTATTGTAGTTTGTATGTTATCAAATTTAGTACATAACAGATTTAACCAAAATAAAAAGCATTAGATTCCTTTGATTACAGCAAGCACGATTATCAAAAAAAATACTGATAACAGTTTTTGATTTTAGCACATACCGCCTCACTTCTCAATGATGATGCACGGTATTTTAGCCGATCTTACATAAACCGTTTATTCACCGCGGATTGATACGATAAAATAGATATCGGCACGAGGGTTTTAATTGAAATGGCAGCATTCCTATGATATAATCTCATCAATTTATAAAAGAAATCGAACACGTCCGTTCAACGGATAGCTTACTGAGCAGCTTGGAGATAAAATGAAAAGATCACTTTTAATCATAGCACTTCTGTTCGCCTCATTCGCGGCATTTACTGACGACGGCGGCTCATACAAGCCGGAGGACTGGACTTACAGGAACATCTATGTCAAGGAGCCGAACGACAAAATCGCGCTGGAGCGAGAGCTTCTGGTTGTGGAGCATACGGCTATAAGATGAGTGAGGTAGAAGCATGGTAAAATATAAAACACTTATTTTCGTATTAATGACTTGTTGGCTCTTATTAAATTCTTGTAATAAATCAAAAACAATAGCTCACAACGATACAAATATAATACGAGAAAATAGGTATGCTGCTACTACATTATCAGCAGTTATAATAGGTTCCAGTATCTTAGAAATAAAAGATAAGAATGGACATTTGGTATTAAGATATTCTTGGGATGAAGCACAATCCCGATACCCGAATGCAGATACAATTTATGATCTCGGATGGGATGATAGCAATAAAAATTATTGGTTTTGGTCTATAACCCCTACTCATATTTCATATATCGCAAAATATAATGTCGATAAAAAAGAACTGTGCTATTTTGATGCTCCCGATGATATTTGCGGTTACAATGAATATTGTTTTGACACGAATAAAGCTATTTTAATTTATTCAAATTGGTTCAATCCTCAATCTCCGGAAGATGAAAAGGAAATATTGAGCTCGCAAATTATTTTAAAAAAATACAATGTTGAACAAAAAAAGATATCAATTATTGAAACTAATATTGGAAATAAATATTCTCCGGTACTAGAAAATGGATTAATTAAATATCATGTTAGAGAAGAAGTAAAGATATTATCTGATTAAGAAAAGAATGCCTATCTCCGAAAGCGAGCGCTGTTTGCGTGTGGATAACTACCGCACCCGATAGTAACAAAGGATTGATGTAGGCATCTTCCATTGTACTGATAAGCCATATTCCCATTCCTGCCGTACCGGTATCGCCCATACCTGTATTCATATAATCGGCATGTCCCGTCATCCTGTCAATAAAATATCCTACAAAGCCTATTACTGATATAAAAACAATAAATATCAAAAGATTTCTTTTTATTGTACGTGTATTCTCCATTAGATCATCTCCCATCTTAAAATAAACCTGCATTTATTTTCTATTGATTTCGGTTTGCATTCCATATACAGCAAGCGAAAGCTTTCTGAGGCAACAAGGGAGCTATCAGAGGACTTTTCTCATGCATCACGAGCCTTACAGCTCCACGACGATTTTCCCGTTTACCTTACCGCCGTCGCATGCTGCGCAGGCTTGGGCAATATCGCGGAACGCAAAGTGTGCACCGATAAGCGGCTGTAAATGATGCTCGAATCAACACCCTCGACGCAGAGCATCGGCCTACAGTGTTCCATGTTTCGCACTGTGTGTGCGATCAGGCACGGATGCCGGTGGTTCCAAACAGAAACGATTTTTTTGCTTTGTAAGCGGTCGGAGGTGTTTGCGCCGCCTTGTTAACAAACGTTGTCGGATGGTTATCCGGAGTATTTATTCCGATCGATTTAATAGGCGACACTTTCAAAACAATAACAAATATGTTGCCATTCTATCCTAGTGCTGAAGCGATAAGGGCAACCTCAAGCGACAACTTCGCTTATGACCTTTCTCATTTGGCTGTTGTAATAATCTATACGGCAGTTATCTTTGTTCTTGCTCTTATTGTCTTTCAACGGAAAATGAATGATGAGAAAGGATAAAAATGCAGGAGAAGATATTGATTTAGAACAGGATCTCATTGAAATGCAAAAGCGCGGGAAAAGTCAGGCAGACATAACAGCGCCACGCTTTCATATTAACGAGGTGTAACCTTTACCAATGTTGACAAATGCTCCTTGTTTTCCTGACGAGTTCTTTTTTTATAGCCCAATTTATCACATATATATTCAATTTTTTGAGCAAAAATGTCTACACTCAATTTTGACATATAAAGATTATCGTCATCATCTCTAGAACTTGAATGCCATTGTTGTTCATCGTCTAAAGGATGTTCGGGGCGAAAATCGTAAATGTTAAATATTTTATGCTCAACTTGAGTTATCCATGCTGCGCCAACTTCCATCAATGCACCCCATGAACTTTTCGTATTATGACTTGTAACGAAAATAACATAAATCTTTTGCGTAGAGTAACTATCAACAAAGAAATCACGCAAATAGCTGTATATCCCACTTTTTCCTACGTCGCCTTCTGGAATTCGTGATACTTCATCATCACAGTTTGTATAAATTATATCTTCAGGCGGCACGTTGTTAAATACTAACATATTGTAAATAATATCCGCTAAATCCTTGTCTCGATATGTCTGACTAATTAGCAATTTCTTCTTTTGAGAATCAATAATGCTTTTAATCCCCATATCCGGGCTGTTGGCATTTATTTCATCAGAAAGGATTGCCTCTATTTCATCAGCTTGCTCTGTCCTAATACCTAAATGAGAAAAAATTTTTTGAGTTGCTTTCTTGGCGGTGTTTTTTCTGAAAGTATCTACCAACCTTTTAAATGAAGCTTCGTTTTGACGTTGCTGTTCTAGCTTTTTTTCTTCTTTTTTCTTTTTGCCAAAAGACACAAACAAATCTCGCATTTTCAAGATATCAGGCAATAAAGTTTTTCTAACATAATCTAGTACCGCCTGATAGCGAGGATCATCCGTTTTATATCCTTGACGATTGCTTAGAGCCATATCGGGTAACTCTGTCAGTTCAAAAATATCAACATGAAGTTGACCTACGACATAGACTTCATTCAATTTGTTTTGTCCAACAACAGGAAGTATATTAAATTCGCCCATTTTTTGGTTGGCATACAGAGAAATAAAATTATCAGGAAAATCCGTTAACTCTACTTTTCTGCCGCGAGTCGATGTATAAGTTCCTATCCATCCTTTGATTTCGACGTTATATGTATGTTCAACACCAGATTTGTCATCCATACTAATAGGCATTGTTACTAAAGGTTTATTTTTGCGGAGTTCTGCTATTTGATTTCCATATGGAGTCTGGAAAAAAGCATTAAGATATGTGAACACATCCCCTAAAGTAATTAGAGTAGAGAGTTCTGAAATCATTTCCTTATCAAAGCTCTCAATGGTTTCCTCTTCCGTTCCCCGAATCAGGTGAATTTTAAATTTCTCATTTATTAACGGGAATATCCTAAGTAAATTCCGTTTAATTGCCTTTAATGTACTATGAAGTTTGTACTGCGGATTCTGCATAACGACAGAAGTACCGTTGCCAGATACTCTTTCGAAAGAAATTTGCTCGTCAGTGAGCGGGGCAAGTAAATTATTATCGTTTATATGACGAGATAATACAAACCCTGATTTTTCGCCATCTGAAACCGTCTTTATAAGAACATTCTCAGAAACCGATAGGGCAGCTAGTTTTCCCACGCCTTTACGCCCCATTTTCTTCCGTTTCATAGGGGTTAGAGATTCGGCATCGGTATTTCTAGAAACTGCGGCAACATTGAGGTATTTCTGGATATCGCCGTTAGCATATGACATTCCTTTGCCGTCATCTTCAACGGTAATATCATCCTTGTTAGCAATGATATATACATTGTGAGCATCTGCATCGTAGGCATTAGCAATTAATTCAGCTAGCACATAATAAATGTTTGTATACAGGCTTGGACCTAATAATTCCAAAATACGGGGATCAATATTAAGTTTGTATTCTTTCTCTTTCATTTGCAATCGTCGCTTCCTTTTGTCCATTTTTAGGTAAACTTCTAATTATACTTTCTCCAATCACTTCGCCCAAACGAGGCGGAACAGCATTTCCTATATGGCGTGCTATTTTCCTTATCGAAACTTCAACATCGCTAGGCGAAAATTGATAATCAGGAGGAAAAGACTGTAAAATAGCGCCTTCCCGTAAAGTAATCGCCCTGTCCTGTTCTGGATGTCCGAAACGCCCGGTTCCATAACCGATAAATTGTGTGGTGATAGTAGGAGACAAATCATCCCACTTCATTCTACCATATACTGATGCATAAGTTTTTCCACCTTCTTTTTTATGGCAGTTTAATACTAAACGTTCAGGCCAATCGCGCCATGTACCGCCGGGAACGGAATGTTGTATTCGTTCCAAATTAAGAGGAGAGAGTGCTGGCGAAATATGAAGTCTATCGTTTTCATTTGCCTCCCCAGCGGAAATTCTCGGTAAGCTACCAATAGCGTCCCTGACTGTCAGATGTTTTTGATGCGTTGCATCAATAAGTTTTATTTTTTTGCGACACGACGCAAGTAAAATCAACCTTTTTCTCCGTTGCGGTACGCCATAATTTGCGACATTTACAACTTGATAATTTACAATATAATTCAAGCCTTCTAACGTGGAAACAAAATCTTTAAAAACTTTTTCCGTTTCTAATTCTGGCACATTCTCCATTGATACTATGCGGGGACGAGTTTCTTCCACCAACCGCCCAAATTGGTATAGTAATTTCCAGTCTTTATGTTTAGAACGGTTTTGTTTATCTTTTTGGTGGCTTGAAAAAGGTTGACATGGTGCACATCCGACAAGTATTTTAACGTCAGCACCTCGCAAAAGGGCGCGTATTTCTTTTCCTGTGACATTTTCAACGCTTTTATGAATAAATGTGCAATTGTTGTTGTGAGTATAAGCGTATTCGCAAGAATCATCAATATCAATTCCTGCTACAACTGGAATTCCCGCTTTTTGCAAACCATAGGTAAGCCCACCTACGCCGCAAAATAAATCAACAGCTTTAATTGTCATCGTTGTGTCCTTCCAGAAGAACGACTCAATATTGACTGAATTTTTTCGACTAATATAGTTTCGTTTCTCTTTTTTAATTCGCATTCCCAAATACGCAGAACTTTCCATCCGCGTACCTCAAACAAGGCAGTCACATCTTTATCGTGCTTCATATTAAGTTCGCGTTTCTTTTGCCAGTATTCATGGTTTTCTGCCGGGCGTGTATTTCGACAATCATGACCATGCCAAAAACAACCGTCTACGAATACTGCAACTTTTTCTTTTAGAAACACAAAATCGGGATGTCCTTTGACTGAATAATTGCGCTTCCATCCAATAATACCATTCTGTTTAAATATGTCTATCAATCGCAGTTCTGTTGATTTGTTCTTTTTTGATTTAACTTTTCGCATGATTTCAGAGCGTTTTTCATTATTAAAAATATCCGCCATGATAAATCATCTCGCCTCAAACTCAATGCGAAGGCTCGGATCAGTTTCAGTCTGAAGAACAATTTTATTATAACGACCAATAATATCTGAAAGCGTAGAATTTCTTTTGCTTTCATCAAAAAAGCTATGCTCATATACATTAGACGACAGGAATTGCTGAATATCCCAAACCTCAACACGCCCGGCAAGCCCCGCATCTTCCGCAAGATTTAATGCTGTATGTACACGCTCAAAGATTGTAATGATGACAGGATGGCATCCGCTACGCAAGTTCGCCTTGCATTTTTCAATCAGCAAAGCGCCGGGCATTGTTGTACAATGGATAATGGTGTTGTTTATAACAAAATCGCCGCTTCGTTCAGTCGGTGCGTCCGCAACGGAAACGCCATGAATCTCAAATGCATTTTCAGGCATAATAAGACATAATTTCGCAGCTACTAAGTGCTGTAAAACCGTCCCTAAATACTGCGTTCCCAGATTTTGTTTCTGACGTTTCTTAGCCTGTTCAAATAGTTCGTCTAAATTTGCTCCAATAGTTTTGGAAGTGTCGGCGGTCAAAACAAACGGCTGATTTCTGAAATATTCTCTAACTTGTTCCGCCCAAAATTCTTCCACGATTGAAAAATCAACTGTTTCTTCTTCATTCCATGTGTTTAGAAAATCAACGTACTTTATCATTAACCCCATACTTCCGCGACTCGTGCGCCCACCTTCTGCGGATAATTGTTGAGTAATGCCATGCGCTTTTAATATTTTTTTGAGATTACCACCGCCAAGGCCAGCGACCTGCCCCTTGCTGCTTGTTTGAAAATCGTCTGGATTTAAGGGAAAATCCTTGTTCTGAACAAGTCGAGTAAATTGAACTACTAACGATAGCGGTCCTTTCGTATAGATATTATTTTCTTCTTGAAATATCTTTAACTTTTCTTGTGCACTAATCATCGTATTCGTATACGGCCTCCGCAAGTTTTGTTAAAAATTTTTCTCCTATGAATTGAGCTACCGGCATTGCGACAGCATCGCCCATCGCTTTATAACCATCGTTGTAACTGCCGGGGAGAACAAAACTATCCGGCGCTCCCATCAATCGAGCGGCTTCACGAACAGTTAATAGGCGAGCATGAATTTCATTATTTTTTTTCACAACTAAATACTGTTTGCTACTTCCGCCTTCCGGCGTTCGTAAACAACCGGCAATACCATCAAAGCGCAATTCTAGCTGCTGTTCTCCATTACGAGTTCGGCGATAGCCCGTAGCATAAACCGTGTCTTGCTCATTTAGCTTGATCCAGTGCCGTTCCGGAACAAGCGGCAAGACAGTATCTTTATCAAATTCTGCTCCTTCTTCAATAATATCTTTTAATGTGCTGTGGCGATGCGGAGGTTTCTCGGCCTGCCACCAAATCCATCCGGGTAGAGACCGACCTAAATCAGAGGCGGCTTTATTATGCAGCCAGCAAGAGGCATCTCCGGTTAAATACGCCGGGATTTCATATCCATGTTCCACGGCAATAACAAAAACCCTCTGTCTTGACTGCGGAACAAAGTGGGAAGCATTTAAAACGATAGCGCCACAGTCGTAACCTCGCTCCACAAGCGCCATATGAAGAACCCGATAATTATCGCCGCCATTTGTGGAAAGCAATCCGGTTACATTTTCCAAGGCCAATATTCGTGGTTTTTCTTCCATTTCATCCAAAACGCGTAGCCATTCCCACACCAATCCACTTCTGGATGCGTGAATACCGCCTAAAGAACCAGCCAAAGACAAATCCTGACACGGAAAACTGACCCAAGATAAATGAGCAAAAGGTAAATCCCTACCATTCACATCTTTTATGTCGCCAAGTTCAAAATGTTCGCAACCAAAATTAGCTTCATATACAGCTGCTTTCTGTTCGCTAATGTCGTTAGCCCAAATTGGCGCAAACATGCCTTTTAAGCCGTAGGCAACTAAACCGCTTCCGACAAAGAACTCATGCATTGTCCAAGGCGCGAAGGACAAGTCGATATTTTTATATAGAGTGCGTTGCAGCAAACTTTTTTCCTCTCATCTTATTTGAAGTTCGTTTGGTATTGGTTGGTTTTTGAGCATTTTCAGGAATAATCCAAATCCGGCTCATACGCATAGTGCCGGCAATTCTGTTTTCTTTACAAAGAATTTGAACTTGGCGCGGCGTTACACCCCATTTTTCAGCAGCTTCCTGAACTGTTATATACCCATTCACTTACGCCCCTCGAACCTGTATTTTAAATTTTGAAAACTGATATAACTATATTCGTTTAAACGAAATAAAGCAAGAGCTTTCAAGACAATTTACAGGGATTTCGCATTATAAAACCCGCAAGGCCCTTTCGAGGCAATCCTCCCGTTTGTCGCATAGGTGTTGCTTATGACAAAGCGGCATCTTCTTCGCTCCTATAATATCCGCACCTTATACTACCCAATCTTCAATTTTCAAGCCGTTTACTCTTGAAAATTCATTCGCATTATCATTAAAAAGCCACTCGCGTTTCAAGTTTCGGCTGATCAGGTCTCGTAAATGACGGGTCAGCAACAGAGCCAAATAGATCAGCCCAGCCCTCCGGATAATGAGGCTCTATTTTTTCCATGGTTTTGCTCACACCCCACTTTGAAAGCGACATATTTTCTGCATGAGCTTCGTTTTCAATTTTGAGAAGCTACTCTTGTGTAACATATAATGATAACTGCGGCATATTCGTACCTCTTATATACTATAAAAGTAAAAGATTGTATTACAAAAATCAAGTATATTTACAAGTATATTATAAAACAGCAGGCTTGCCCCGCGCCGATTTTTTGATTTGCTCATGATAGAAAAAATCGACAACAACAGGCGGCGCTTTATATTTCAGTTCTCTACACTCACCAGCTTCCGTATTCCCAGGGCTTTATGCTGATGCCCTGAATTAGGAACATGGAGTTCAGTTGTACCTCATACGGTAGTAAGCCGCTTATCTTAATTACACTTGACACCTTCACTATGCTTGCATATTTCTTCTGATTGCGCTATAGTCTGAATTACAGTGTAATATTACGTTGTAATATTGTTCCAGTGGAGGGTGATTGTATATCAAGGAATTTTCAGCAAACGCACGAAAATTTACTGCAATGTGCAAAAGAGCAGTTTTTAGCGTTCGGCTTTGAACGGGCAAGTATTCGGGATATTTGCAAGGAAGCTCATGTAACCAACGGCGCATTCTATAATCATTTTACGGATAAGGAAGCGCTCTTCGGTGCCATAGTAGATCCGGTTTTTCAAACTATTTCTCAAATGTATAACGATGCCGCGGCAAAGTGCTTTGCATTAGTAAAAAACGATGATCTTTTACAGCTGTGGAAACATGAAGAAGAAACCTTGTGCAGTATGATCGAGTATATCTATGCACATTTTGAAATATTTCAGCTTTTGCTGATGTGTTCAGCCGGTACAAAATACGCAGATTTTCAGGATATGGTGGTACGTGCCGAAATGCGGGAAACCAAAAAGTTCCTTGCCGAATTAAAGCGGCGGGGTATTCCTTTTCGGAATTTAGAAGATGATGAATGGCATATCCTTGTGCATGCGCATTACGCGTCCCTTGCCGAACTTGTGTTGCACAATTATCCAAAAGAAACCGCATTAAAATATGCCCATACGCTCGCGCTTTTTTTTGAGGCGGGATGGAAAGCGGTGTTAGGGCTTCCGTAATGGGGAAATAAAACTACGGCAGCAATCCTGATCTATCAGGAGATAGTAGGCATCTTTTAACAACTCTGGTTAGATTTTTTATGGAGTGTAAAATAAAAGCCGTACAAATGGCACAGCTTTTATTTACTCAAGTTTGCTCAAGCGCAAACTTGTATATCATCTGCACGTTCTCACTTTGTTGCGAACGTGCGTAAAAAGTCAATCGAAAGTTGATACTTTCTTCTTGACTTTTTATGGAGAGGAGAATATATGGATATTTTAAAAAAGCATATCGGCGCAATCATCTTTTCGGTGGTTGTCGCAATTATCGGTGTTGCATGCAGCATTGTACCGTACTTTGCTGTTGCGTCTATTGTGACACAGCTGATAAACGGCGCAACGGATTACCGCATTTTCTTACCGTATGCAGGACTTATTTTTGCAGGCTTTGCCGGGGCGATTATCGGACATTCGGTATCTACCATCGGATCGCATAATCTGGCATTCAGCATTATTGAAGATACACGGAAGCGGGTGGTAGAAAAATTAAGCCGGCTTTCGATGGGTACGATAGAAGAAAAAAGCAGCGGTAAGTGGTCTCAGTTTGTGGTAGAAACAGTGGATAAAATGGAAAAACCGATCGCACACGTTATCCCCGAAGTACTTGCCAACGTTATCATTCCGATCGTTATTGTCGTTATCATTTTTATACTGAACTGGAAGATCGCTCTTGCAAACCTCGTAACGCTGCCGCTCGGTATGCTCTTTTCGATGCTGATGATGAAAGACTATGAAGCAAAATCAAAACGATACATCGAAGCATCCAAAAAAATGAATGCCGCCGCGGTCGAATATATTCAAGGGATAAAAGTGATCAAGGCATTTAACAAATCGGCATCGTCGTATGATAAATTCCAAAAAGCGGTGGAGGATAACCGGGACTCAATGCTCGACTGGTATTTGAGCGTGTGTTTTGCGATGACCGCTGCAATGGAAGTGCTGCCGTCCACGCTCCTTGTCGTACTACCGGTCGGCTTGTATCTGTTTATGACCGGCGGCATTACACTGCCGGTGCTGATCATGTGTGTGCTGCTTTCTTATGCGTCATATAAACCGCTCCTTAAAGCAATGGCGTATATGGATACGATGGCGAATGTGCGTGTTGTGTTCGGTGAGATTCAATCGGTACTCGATTTACCGGAGCTGGTTCGGCAAGATACCGCCCCTGCACCGCACGGGTATGATGTGCGTTTTGAAAATGTGGTGTTCGGCTACGGCGGAGCGCTGTGCGAAACAGCCGGTACCGCTGCCAAGGATAGTGCGGCAGGCAGCGCAGCAAGTGGTGCTGCTGGTAAGGATTGTATACCGGCTGCAGTGAACGGTATAGTAAACGGTGCAGCTGCCAAAGACAGCACAAAGGTGTTCGACGGATTGAACTTTACCGCCAAAGAAGGCGAGCTGACCGCGATTGTCGGTTCTTCCGGCAGCGGTAAGTCTACCATCGCAAAACTGCTGGCAGGCTTCTGGAATATCAACAGCGGACACATCACCATCGGCGGCGCTGATATCGGGAGCATGAGCTTAGAGCGGAATATGCAGCTGGTTACCTATGTGTCGCAGGAAAACTTTTTGTTCAATAAGACCATTCGGGAAAATCTCAAGATGGCAAAAGAAGATGCAACCGATGCGGAAATCGAAGCCGCCTGTACAAAAGCCAGCATTCACGACTTTATCAAAAGCCTGCCCGACGGGTATGATACCAATGCGGGAAACGCAGGCAGCAAGTTTTCAGGCGGCGAGCGGCAGCGGCTCACCATTGCCCGTGCCTTACTGAAAGACAGTCCCATTGTGGTACTCGACGAGGCAACCGCCTACTCCGACCCGGAAAACGAAGCCATTATCCAGCAGTCTATCGATAACCTTGTAAAAAATAAGACCGTTATTATGATTGCGCACCGGCTTTCCACGATTGTCAATGCCGATAAAATCATCGTACTGGATAAAGGGAAAATCGCCGCTGAGGGCACACACACTGAGCTGTTACAGCGCTCTCCGCTCTATCAAAAAATGTGGCAGTCCCATATCAGCAGCAGGGATAATTAAGAATTATATTGGAGGAATACATGATACGAACTATACATCTAACAGACGCAAAGGCTATTCGGGATATAAGCGAGTTTTCGCTTGGGTATAAAACAACAGAAGCGGTAACCGAACGGCAGATTGCAAAACTTTTAAAAGACAATCAGCATGTTATACGGGTGTACGAAGATGATGAAACGCACACTGTAGTAGGCTTTATTCATGCCGAAGCATATCAACTTTTATACAAAGAACCGGGATTCAATATTTTGGGACTTGCGCTGTTAGCCGAGTATCAGCACAAGGGTATCGGCAAACAGCTGCTGCGTGCTGTAGAAGCAGAAGCCGTTGCACGGCACTACCGCTTTATCCGCCTCAACTCCGGCGAGCACCGCACGGAAGCTCATGCGTTTTACGAACATTGCGGCTACTCATGCACAAAACTGCAAAAACGCTTTATAAAGGAATGGTAAAATTATGTTTGATTTATTGAAGAAGATTTACGCGGTTGCGGGGAATCAATCAAAGCGTATAACAACGATGTTTATTTGCGATATGCTCAAAAGCATATTCGAAGGCTTTACCCTCGGCGGGCTTGGGTATTTTTTGCTAACATTGAGCCGTGCGGTGTTTCAATCACAGCCGGTTACACGGAGCAATATTATCACGGTGTTCTGCATTATGGTCACCAGCATCACGGGGAAAATCATCTTCGGCTATATTTCCGACCGGAATAAAAATATCGCCTCGTATACGATGGGGGCGGAGAACAGGCTTGTCATCGGAGATAAACTGAAAAACGTACACATGGGATATTTTTCCGAAAGTAAACTCGGCGATATTTCGGGAGCGTTGACAACGGTGATCACCGATGTTGAAACAATCGATATGATGATTCTCGAAATGATGTTTGCAGGCAGCATTCAAACGGTGATTATGGCGCTGTTTGTTTTCCCGTATGATATGACAACCGGCTGTATCATTTTTATCACCCTTGTTACTGCAATCCTGTTCAACTCTGTGTTTCAAAAAAAGACCGATGCGGTAACGACAAAACTGACGGAGCTGAAGCTGCAACTGCATACCGATATTTTGGAGTATGTGCAGGGGATCGGCGTGGTCAAGGCGTTCGGCAGAACAAGCGAAGCGATAAAAAATGTAACGGAGAGTATTAAAAAAAGCAAAACAGGTTTCTTTGCGGTAGAAAAAACAGTGATGCCCTCATTGCTGGTTTTCTCGCTGCTGCTTAAGTTGGGAACAACTGCAATTATTGTGAGCGCCTTATACCGCTATTCCGTTGGAGCGATCGATGTAGAAAAAACATTGATGCTGACCGTAGCAAGTTTTGTGGTATTCGGCGGGTTTGAAATAGCCGGTACCATGCAGCGGATGCGCGGCGCTGCGGTACAGAATTTGGATACGCTTTTTACGGTTAAAAATATTCAAGCTTTACCGGAAGGTTCGCTCCTGCCGCAGGGAAACGATGATATCACCGTTAAAAATATTACCTTCGGCTACGGTGGAAAGGAGCAGACAGAAGAAGAAAAACTTTTCCGCAATGTGGATATGAGTATTCCGAAAAATAGTGTAACAGCCTTGGTCGGGTATTCCGGTTCGGGGAAGACCAGTTTATGTCAGCTGATTGCCCGCTTTTGGGATGTCAATTCGGGAGAAATAAAACTCGGCGATACCAATATAAAAGACTTTGCCTACGATGCGTTTTTATCAAACTTTACATTTGTATTCCAAGATGTGTACTTGTTTGAAGACACAATAAAGAACAACATCAAATTCGGAAAACCGGATGCAACCGACGAAGAAGTTATCGCAGCGGCAAAAGCAGCGCAATGTCACGACTTTATTATGGAACTGCCGAACGGTTACGATACGGTACTGCAGGAAGGCGGCAGCAATCTTTCAGGCGGGGAGCGCCAGCGTATTTCCATTGCACGAGCAATGCTCAAGCCGAGTTCCATTGTCATTCTCGACGAAGCGACTTCCAGTGTCGATCCCGAAAACGAAGAAAAGCTGATAAGCGCCCTTGATGAATTGCTGAAAAACAAAACCGCAATCATCATCGCACACCGGCTTTCAACTATCAAAAATGCCGATCAAATATTCGTCATGGATAAGGGCAGTATTGTCCAGCACGGCACCCATTCCGAACTCGTGCAGCAAAACGGTATTTATGCACGCTTTGTCGGTATGCGGGAAACCGCAGCTGCGTGGAGGGTGTAGAAAGAAAGGTCTTTTATCATTATTATAAAGCCGATAACATCAGATCAACATCCCTGACGCAGAACGTCGAGGCATTAAATCACCTGTACGAATAAAATTTTAGAAATTGAGGCATACTTTGGCAAGTTTTACATTTAAAGAATTATTGAACAGTGAAAAACCCGAAGAATTATTAGAAGCGGCGTATCCGTTCACACATCTGATGATGCAATACCGTTGTGCATTACGCGAAGTTCAAACAAAACTGGAAGTTCTTAATACTGAGCTGTCGATGGATCGTGATCGTAATCCTTTTGAATCCATTACCTGTAGAATAAAAAAACCGATCAGTATTCTCGGTAAATTAAAAAAGATGGAGCTTGATATATCGCTCGAAAATATCGAACACCATTTACATGACGTTGCCGGCATTCGTGTTATTTGCACATTTCAAAAGGATATTTACATCCTTGCCGATAAACTGTCCGCACAAGATGATATAAAAATCATCGCCCGCAAAGATTATATTAAACATCCTAAACCAAACGGTTACCGCAGTCTGCATCTGATTGTCGAAATTCCCGTTTTCTTTGCTGAAGGGAAAAAATATATGCAAGTGGAAGTACAATTCCGTACAATCGCTATGGATTTTTGGGCAAGCGTCGAACATAAGATATATTACAAAAAAGAGATCGACCACAACACTGCTCAGATTACGGAAAAATTACGGCTCTGTGCGGAAAATATCAACATGATTGCAATGGAATTGGAAGATATTAGTAGAGAAATAGAAATACAAGAAGAACGGGAACATCCACTAGCCTAACAGCCTTACTTTCCTACACATAACTCTTCAGCGTTTAAGCCGCAATCCGTTTGATATCAAAAGCCTATCTTTCTATTGCGCAATTCCTTTGGCAATAAATATTTCTTGCCAAAATGCATTTTCTGCAGTTATTGTTATGGTACCGTTTAGCGTATTGGTTCCTTTTTTTATATACACATCAATTCCGTTCATCTCAAACTTATCATAATTATTAAGGTCTTTCGGCATTCCGACAATCACGGTCGGATCTACAATAGTACCGCCTCACGACGCTCCCATCGCTACACAATATGCAGCTGTTACTTTTTGTTTGGTAAAGGCTGCCAGTGCTTTATCGTCAATCACCACATGGGCAACCGGTCTTTCAACCCCTGCAGCAGTCTTAACCTTTTCATTCACTGTACAGGTCTGAGCCGCATCTTGCCGTGCCTCACGTTTACATGCAATACAGCCTAATATCAGCAAAACCAAACATACGTACAAGAATCTTTTTTTATATGTTATCATCGTTAATTCCTCTAATAAAATACAATAATGATTCTCAATATATAGTGTCAAGTATGAAGAGACGCCTTATACCTCAACCTTTCTTTTTAAAAGCCATGCCGAAGCAAAAAAACATGCGATACCTATCCCCAGTGAAATTAACGTCGAAACGATAGGAACGTTAATAACAATACCCGGATATGATGCAACCTGTGCTGCATACTGTATACCGTATACAGTAATGGGACAATAGGAGCCTAGCGCCCGTCCGGCCATTGCCTCAATCCTTCCGGTCAAAAAGAGCGTACCGGTAAAAATAAGAATAAAGCCTACAGTCCACACTCCCCTCATCCGTTTAATATTAAAGGAACGCATTACTGTTTGAACGGCAAGCGCGACATTTCCGATTAATATGAAAGACACTAATGAACCAAACAGCATCAACACAATAAGAGGAAAATTTTTAAGAAAAATAAGCGTAAGAATATCTTCCGTTACGCGAAAAAACTGCTGACTCGTAAAACCGATATAATGATATGTCCAGCCTATTCCAACCGCTATTAAAAAGAAACCGGAGATAACCATACAAATCACCAGTTCGGCAAGACCACATAGTATTCTACCGAGCAATATGAACTCGGTACGTACCGGCAACGTCAGCATAAGATAGCTTTCATTTGTAAACAGCAATGTCCGTGCGTAACCGCTGCTGCACCGAATAAAGAGAAAGAGCGGAATTACCGTTAAGACTATTACAGTGAGCACAAACCACAACATATAAAATCCGTTAAATATGTTTTTAGTAAAGGCTACAAAGAGCAGTTCAACGCCGCTCATACATGCCATAACAGCACAGCTTAAAATAATACTCGGTAACCGCTGCAAAAAGGTATATTTAAAAATCCGTTTCATTTATTTCCTCTCGTATAAACATCTGGGCATCTCTAAAAACTGAGGTTTTTAGAGGTTCCCATCCATAAAAACTTTTTAACCGAAAATTTCGAGGTACAGTTGATAAATTGATTTTTGATGCGTTTCCCTCAACTGCTCTGCATTACCCTGCACGGCAATGATTCCTTTACGTAAAAAAGCGACATCGGTAAACACATGTTCAACATCCGTAACAAGATGGGTACTGATGATAATCGCACTGTTTTCCGTCCATGTTTTAATGATCGTTTTGATAATTCTTTCACGGGCAACAGGATCGGTGCCTCCTAACGGCTCATCAAGCACAAACAGCTTTGCTGCTCGCGAAAAAGTGAGCGTTAAATTCATCTTTTCGATCATCCCTTTCGACATCGTTTTAATCGTCTGCTTTTGTTCAAGCTCCATAAATTCAAGCAATTCCAAAGCTTTATTCCGATCAAAGTCATCGAAAAAGTCCTGATAAAATTGAATAACATCAAGCGCAGTCATTCGCGGATATAAGCAGTTTCGGTCGGGTAAAAACGAAACCATACGCTTTGTTTCAAGGCCGATCGGTTGACCGCACACCCGAACTTCGCCGGAGGTTGCATGGAGCAATCCTGCAATAATCTTCAAAAAAGTTGTTTTACCCGAACCGTTTGGACCAAGCAATCCGAGGATCGAACCTTCTTCTATTGTTAAAGAAATACCGTTCAAGACGGGTTTGGTAAAATAGGATTTTTTTAGCTCGTCTGCCTCTAAAATAACACTCATATTGTAAAAACCTCTTATTTGCCCACGCAAAAGCCTGAGAATATTTTATCTAAGATATCGTCGGAGCGAACTTCGCCGGTAACGCTTCCGAGTGCATGCACGGCTTCTTCCACATCCTGAATGACGGCATCGAGCGGATATCCGCTGCGTCCTGCTTCAAGCGCATGGCGTGCTGCTTCAAGCGCGGCGATTACCGCTTCCTTTTGCCGCTCCGTCCCGAGCGAGACGCCTGCGTCCTGCATCGGCAGTGCGGTATCCGCCGTAACCAACCCGACAACCGTGTCTATCAGAATATCGATACCTATGCCCGTTTTTGAACTCAAGCTCACGGCGGGATACCGCTGCAAAGCCGCCGGCAAGGGTTCCGTCTGCCCCTTATCCGCCTTGGTTTGCACAATAATCAGCGGTGCGGTATTCTGTTCGATAAACGCACTATCTTCTTCTACCGGCGGCTTTGTGCCGTCAATCAAATACAGCACAATGTCGGCTGCCGATGCCAGTTCAACACTGCGCTGCACTCCTATCGCTTCGACTGTATCCTCAGTAGCGCGGAGACCGGCAGTGTCGAAAATATGTGCAGGGATGCCTTTAAAATCGAGTTCCGCTTCAAGCCAATCACGGGTCGTTCCGTGGATATCTGACACGATAGCGCGATCTTCTTTTAACAGCGCATTAAAAAGAGAAGATTTTCCTGCATTTGTTTTACCGGCAAGCACGAGGCGCACACCTGCCTGATATATTTTTTCCGTTTGCCATGAAGCGGCAAGCTGCTGCAGTGCCGAAAGCGGCTTTTTCAGAAGCGCCTCGTCAAAACTATCCGCAATTGTTTCCTCATCTTCGGGATATTCGATTCCCACTTCAAGCGCGGCAAGTGCGGTCATTAAATCCGTTTTGATTGTTTCTATTTCGCGGAATACATTACCGGAAAGCCGACCGGCTGCTTTTTGCTGCGCCGTATTTGTTTTTGAATCGATAATTTCCCGCACCGCCTCTGCACGGGTCAAATCCGTTTTACCGTGTATAAACGAGCGGAAGGTAAACTCCCCGCGTTCCGCTGGGCGGAACCCGTTTTTGATGCAGAGGCGATAAATTGCCTTGACAACACCCGGTCCTCCGTGGCAAAGAATTTCAACGGCATTTTCACCGGTATTGCTTTTTGGAGCACGGTACACGCAGAGCACTACTTCATCGACTTTAACCCCCTCATCGTGTATCCAGCCGTACACCAGCGTATGCCCTTGTGCTTGTAGCAAGGCATTAGGACGAGAAAAAA
This sequence comes from Treponema medium, assembly GCF_017161265.1. Classification (NCBI taxonomy): domain Bacteria; kingdom Pseudomonadati; phylum Spirochaetota; class Spirochaetia; order Treponematales; family Treponemataceae; genus Treponema; species Treponema medium. The sequence continues at coordinate 2,490,231 of NZ_CP031393.1, forward strand.
AACGGGAAATAAGCTCAAGGCTTCGTGCTCCCGATGTTCGTACAATACCGAGTGCTGCAGGCGCCAACGCTGTTGCAATAGCGGCAATTTCGTCATCAAGTGTATAATTCAAATAGCTGTATCCTTAGCGCTTGTGGGGAAAGAGTTTAATAAAGTTCTCCAAAATAACTGCCGGAGCGGGCTGTGCATCCAAAGTTATGAGCAGTTTTTTATTTTGATAAAACTCAATTAAAGGGAACGTTTGTTCACGGTACGTTTCAAGCCGTTTTACAATCGCCTCTATTTTATCATCCTCGCGGATAACCAATGTACCGCGGCAGTTGTCGCAGACCCCCTCAATAAGGGGTTTCATAAACTCAATGTGAAAATTCTTACCGCACGAAGGACACAGACGTCTGCCCGACAGCCGTTTTATTACGGCTTCATCCGAAATATCAAAATTTATGACAGCATCAAGACTGCAAAAATCTTCCAATATTTCCGCTTGTGCAATCGTACGCGGGAAACCGTCTAAAATAAAACCGTTTCGGGCATCATCGTTAGTAAGCCGTTCTTTTACCAAAGCGGCGGTCGTTTCATCATCAACAAGAGCGCCGGAATCGATAATCTTCTGAATTTTTTCTCCTAATGGAGTATGATTCTTGATAGCGACACGGAACATAGATCCCGTCGAAATATGAGGGATACCATAATATTTTGCAGCCTCCGATGCCAACGTTCCCTTTCCCGCCCCCGGAGGACCTAAAAAAACCAATTTCATATATAACCTCTAGACGAAGTTGTTATAGGGCGCATCTCTAAAAACTGAAATCTTTAGAGGTTTCCTATACTCTGCTGAAAAGATATAAATCGGGTAAATTATGGCAGCTTTCCGCATCCAGTTCCCGTTTTACGCTTGCATCACTCACCAAACCAAGTTTAAAATGGTAGTGAATAGAATCATACCCTTCCCTATCAGCGTGAATATAAAAATTAAAAATTCGTTTTTCCCCTAATTCCGATGCAAGGACGGGAAACGGCCAAAAGGTATACGTCCCCGGCGTTTTCTGAGAAATAGTATACGGGTTATCCCAAAGATGATTCATTTGGGCAACCAAGCTGTCTTCCAGATATAATGTCACGGGCAGATCAGACACGGGAGAAAATGTTTGACCATCCAAGACACGCCCCGTGATGGTAGGAAAGTTAAATACATAACCGGAAGGAAAAACTTGTTCACAGGACGTATGGGAACGCTTTGTGCTCAAAACAGTTTTCATACCTTCAAATGCCAGTATCGAAATATCAGCAAGAAGCTGATTTTTTTCCGACTGATCAATCTGCAAAAAATGCGCCATACCTCTACCGGAAGTCGCATACCGCGGTTTAATTCGATTTAAAACATAACAAACCGTATCCAAACGGCACTGCATACAATTACACGTGAACCATGGTTCATTCTTTTCTTTTGCAGCATCAAAAACTTTATTCACTTCGTTATATACGAAATCTTCCATAAGGTTATGTATTGTCATTACGAAAGCTCCTATTTAAGTAGTGTAACGCAACATCATAGATTTTGCAAGATTCTTGATAATATTTTTTAGAGCTGTCTCAGGCTAATTCCTATCACAAGTCCTATAGCAATCATCGCAGTCCACAAGGAAGATCCGCCATACGACAAAAATAAAAGCGGAATACCGGTAATCGGCATAAACCCCATAACCATCCCAATATTAACAACAAAATGAAAAAAGAACATACCGACAACACCGGAGACAATGAGCTTTCCGAATAAATCATTTGTCTTTTTAATGATAAGAAACATCCGTAAAAAAATGATTGCATAAAGTACAAAAACCAAAAGTCCGCCGAGGAATCCCCATTCTTCCGATAAAATACTGAAAATAAAATCGGTACTCTGCTCAGGCAAGAAACGGTAATGACTTTGCGTTCCTTTTAGAAAACCTAAGCCGGCTCGTCCCCCCGAACCGATTGCCGTCATCGATTGGAGAATATGCCAACCTGCCCCCAGCGGATCGCTATTAGGATCCAGAAAGATAATTAACCGTTTCATCTGGTAATCCTTTAATACTCTACTCCCAACCAATGCGCCGGATAAAGCGATGGCAACAATACTGAACACATAGCCAATCCAGTAATAATACCGCTTCTTTAACAGAAGGTATCCGATTGCAGCGATAACCCCCGCCCCAACAACGGAAAAAATAATCAACAGTGTAATATTTTTATTGCCCAATACTTTAACTGCAAGAGAAGATCTACGTAAAATAGTCCGCTCCCAAAGTGGCAGAAGTGTAAAAACAAGCGTACAGACCGTCGTTCCCAATAAGCCAAACACATACCGAAGCGGAAAACCGGCTATAAAGCACATGATCAAAAAAATGGGGAGATATACGGAGGCTGTTCCAAGATCGGGCTGTAATAAAATCAAGCCCATCGGTATGAACATAATAACCGCAGCCTTTATAAATCGGCGAAATTCAGGTTCATTCTGAGATCTTGATAGATACCATGCAAGAAATACAATATAAATAATTTTTGTAAACTCGGAAACTTGTATGCCGAAATCGCCAATTCCGATCCAGCTCCGTGCACCTTTGACAGTTTTTCCGAACAATCTTGTGTACACCAATAAGAGCATGGTAATCATATAAACCAATAAAGCACGATCAGCAATTTTAGTATAATCGTATACCGCTACCGCAAACAGTAAAATCAATCCCGACACTACCCAAATAAGCTGCTTAATATATTCATGCGAAACCGATATGCCATCGGAATTAATCCCTGAAGAATAGATAAAGAGGATGCCAATAACCGATAAGCTAATTACGGCTAAAAAAAGTACATAATCAAAATTAGTAATATGTCTCAAATTCATTCTTGCCTTACCCTTACCGCCGGTAAAAAGCGTCTACCACCGAGAGCCTCAACAGCTTCTTCATACGTTTGATCTGCAAAGATACCCTGAAAGATAATATTCGTGGCATAAGGCGCCCACCACTCCCATTTGTTTTGCGCTTCAACCAATACTACCACTATCACAGCATTTTCTGCCGGAGCATTGTAAGGCCCGTAAGCAGCCATCCATGAATGCCAGTGATCCGCAAGACCGACTTCTGCAGTACCGGTTTTTCCTGCAAGCTGCACAATTTTATTATGCATAGGATACTGCGCCGTTCCGTCCGTAATAGTGTACCGCATATCAGCCCGTACCTGTGCGAATACATCCGGCGGAATATCACTTTGCCGTAATATCTCCGGCTTTTTTTCGTAAATAAGTTCGTTCGTACCGGGCGCTCGAACTTCTTTTAACAAATGCGGTTTATAGATTACACCGCCGTTGACAACCATTGCAACCATATTTGCAACTTGTAATGGAGAAGCAAGCATAAATCCCTGTCCGATGGCCATATTCATCGTATCTCCACCAAGCCATTTTTCATGGAATTGTCGCTCTTTCCATACAGGGTTAGGCACTTGCCCAATCGCTTGGCTTGGTAAATCGATTTCAGCTGACTTACCGTATCCAAAATCGCGGACATAATCGACCATCTTATCGATACCGAGGTTATCGCGGCATACCGTCCAATAGTAAATATCGCAAGATTGTGCAAGTGCATTCCGTAAATCTAAATAACCATGCCCATAACGCTGATGGCAACGGAATAAGTGATTACCGTATTCTACTTTACCGGAGCATTGTACTTTTTTTTCAGGAGGGAATGCCTTCTCTGCCAGAATCGCAGTAGACATAGCAATTTTAAAGGTTGAAGCGGGAGGATAGCTTGCATTAACGGCTCTGTTCAAAAGCGGATTGCGAGGATCATGCAACACCTGTACATACATCTCATTGCCATTATCATTCAAAAAAAGATTAGAATCAAAAGAGGGATACGAAACAAGTGCAAGAATTTCTCCTGTTGCAGGCTTTAGCACAACAGCAGCCCCAATACGTTGACCAAGTGCATCTTCTGCAAGCTTTTGAATTTTCCGATCGATGGTTAAAATAAGATTATTCCCCATTTTAGGGGGAGTAAATGCAGTATTGTTTTCAATTAAACGCCCTCTTGCATCAACCGTACGGTATTCGCTACCATCCTCTCCACGTAACCACTCATCATAGTATTTTTCAATACCGGCCTTACCGATTAAAGTATTCGCGGTATAACCCTTATTATAGAAAGTCTTGAGTTCTTCTTTTGTTATATCACCGACATAACCGAGGATATGAGAAAATGATCCCGTTTCAACATAGTTACGCACCGGTTTTGAATGCCACGAAACGCCCGGGAGTTCGTCGATATTTTCTGCAAGGGAGGTAATAACTTCATAAGGAAGGTTAGACCGTATCTCGATACTTTGAAAGGAACTACGCTTTGCCGGTAATTTCTTTTCGATCTCTGCAACAGGAATTTGAAGAATATTTGCAAGGCGAGCGATAACTGTCGAAAATGCCTTTTTCGGAATTTCACCCGGCGTTACCAACACGGCGAAGGTATTGGTATTAAGCACCATCGGGATATTCGCATTACGGTCAAAGATTTCTCCACGCTGTGCAGGGATGCGTTCAGAACGCTGGGATATTGTTTGAGACTGTTTTCTAAACTGATCGCCTTGAACGATCTGCATCGAAAATAATCGAAAAAGATATATTACTAAAATACAGAAAACAAAGATACTAAAAAATTTCAGCCGTCTATCAACTTGTTGAAAATCCTGCTCATACATGGAACTCAAAGCTCCCTTATTTCAAACACATTCGGAAATAAACCGAACAACATAAATAACGGCGGCGCACAGAGAGCATTTTCTGCAACTTCAATCCAAAAGGAGGCTGCAAGCAGGTTATAAACCTGAATACCTTGTCCGAACAACACATGTAACACTAATAGAATTCCGGCCTTTAAAAATGTCGCCGAAAGACCGAGTATGAGCGGAAAAAAGAAGCGCCGCACATTATATTTCCCGTACAATATACCATAAAGAAATCCGAGCACGGTAAACACAAATGAATGAAGCCCCATCGGCGCCAGAGAAAGAAAATCAAAAATGAGTCCGGAAAAAAAACCCGCCGTAATACCGGCAACAGTACCGTTATACAGCGCAATATACACTACAAGAATTAAAATTAAATCCGGTAGCGCCGGCAAGAATTGAATATGGGACAGAATAGCGGTTTCAAACACACCGAGTAAAAAGGCTGCTGCAATCGTCCACAGAATAACTTTTCTCACTGAGCTGCCTCCCCATCAAAACCCGATAAGTTTAACACGAATACATAGTCGAGCCGGGAGAAATCGATAATCGGCTGTACGGCTAACTCAAGATAGGTTTCATAATCATGCACCTTAATACCGGTTACAATACCAATGGGACTGTCTTTAGGGAACAGATTGTTTTCTCCTGAAGAAAGAATTCTATCGCCGATAGCAATTTCGTCTTTTGCCCGTTTTTGTACATACTTCATAATAAGCGGTAGATCGGCACTACCCTGTCCGTTGATTAAGCCCCGGTGCTTTGTTGTTTGAACGGAGGCAGCAACATAACACTGATAATCATATATTGGGATAATCATACTGCTGTCGCGGCCGGTTTGTACGATTTTTCCTACCAAGCCGACATTGCTGCCTTGGAATGCCAATACCGGCATATTCTTACGCACACCGTGCTTTGTTCCGCGGTTAATGATAATACCGGAATAAAGGTTATCAGGATCAAATCCGACAACCTGCGCCGGAATATTTTTATAGACAATCATATCCGCAAAACCGAGTAGTTCCTTTAACTCTCTGTTTTCACGGCGTATATCGGCATTTGACCGCTGTAAAAGCTCATAATCTTTGAGTTTTTCGCTTAACGCTACATACTTTGAACGAAGCTCCGCAAGCTCCCGCACAGCCGACACTGCATCTGTCACAAATGACGATACTGAATGCACGGCATTTTCCGTCCCGGCAGCCACCGAAAAACCGACCGATTTAAAATCGACGATAAATCGACCGCCTGAGAACGTCAGCAACACCGAAGATATGATAAGCAGCAAGATTAATAAAAAAACATCAAGCTTTATTTTAAATGAAAATTTTCTTTTCATTGTATTAGCGGTTCAAACTCTCATATAAACTGCGATTACCCGACATATCCTTATACACGTCATAGTATAAACCTGCGCCGATTGCCACGCAATTCATAGGGTTCTCGGCAAGGATAACCGGAACATGCGTTTCTTTGGAAATGAGTTTCGGCAAGCCTTTCAACAGAGCGCCTCCGCCGGTCATAACGATGCCGCGCTCCACGATATCGGCTGCCAATTCCGGCGGCGTCTGAGCAAGCGTTGTTTTTATCTCTTCGACAATCTGGGTAATCGGCTCCCTCAGCGCCTCGCGCACTTCTACGGAATCGATTTCGAGACGGCGGGGAAGTCCGGTAATCGCATCGGTTCCCTTGATTTCTACCCGTTCCATGTTTTTTTCGGGGAATGCATTACCGATTTCAATTTTAAGACGCTCGGCGGTCTGCTCTCCAATGATGAGGTTATGCACGGAGCGGATATGCTTAATGATAGCCTGATCGAATTCATCGCCGCCAACTCGGATAGCATTGGTAACAACCATACCGAGCAGGGAAATAACCGATACCTCAGTCGTACCGCCGCCGATATCGCATACCATATTACCGGCAGGTTCGGTAATCGGAATTTGAGCGCCGATAGCTGCTGCAAGCGATTCTTCAAGCACCTCGACACTGCCCGCACCTGCTTTTAAAGCGCTTTCGTGCACGGCGCTGCTTTCCACATCGGTGATGCAGCTCGGAATTCCGATAACCATACGCGGCTTAATAAGCCTGTGGCGCGGCAAAATCTTGGAAATAAAGTACCGGATCATCTTTTCCGTTGTATCTTTATCTGCAATAACACCGTCTTTCAGCGGCCGTATGGCGATAATATTGCCCGGCGTCCTCCACAACATTCGTTTAGCTTCGGCGCCGACCGCCACGACCGATTTTGTTCCACGTTCTACGGCAACAACTGACGGTTCATTAACAACAATACCCTTTCCTTTTATATAGATAATAGTATTACAGGTTCCCAAATCGATGCCGATATCGGCAGAAAATCTTTTAAAAAACCCCATATTCCGTACGTTCCTCCTATTGTGAACCTCTAAAAACTTCAGTTTTTAGAGGTTTCCCTTAGATTTAGCCGCGATGTTTAAAATTAAGTCATTATTGTATAAGACTTAATTTTAAACTCGTCGGGCATCTCTAAAATCTAACCAAGTTTTTAGAGATGCCCATGCTATTTTATATTCAATTTTGCACGTGTTTCCGCATGTATAGGATTAAGCCGTATCGCAGATCGCCACTCATACCGCGCCTTAATCATATCACCCTGCATCTCATGTATCAGTCCGATACCATAATGCGCATCAGCGGAGTTGACATCTTTTTCAAGTACAAGCTTGAACTGCTCTAAAGCCTCTTCCGGTTTATTTTCCTCTAAAAAGAGCAACCCGAGCTGATTTCTGCACCGTACTTCCAACACAGCATTACCGGTTTTTTTAATGGTTTCAAAAAGATAGAGCTTTGCATTTTGTATATCACCCTTCTTTTTATAATTTTCCGCTACGGCATACAGTATGAAATCGGAAGGGTTTGCCGCAAGCGCCTGTGTAAAGGCCTCTATCGCCTTATCGGTATCTCCTAATAAAGAAGCCGCCATGCCGCGGAACTCCGACAAATCGCTTGCCTCGATACCGCCGGTATATGCTTCATCCAAATACTTCACCGCAAGATCGGCATAGTAATAACCTTGTTGATAATATGCCTTCCCGAGTACATAAGCGATCTTGGGGACGTCTTTATCTTTAGTTAGATACAGGGCGCGGCGCAAATGCACTACCGCTGCCGTAAGATAATCCGCACCGATGGATAAATCGGTCTGCTCGGCAAAAAGGTAATACGCTGCAAAACCGTGCAGTGCAAGCGCAGTTCCATCCATCGGGCGTTTCTCTAAAATTTGAGCGGTTTTTGCATACACTCCTGCATAATCTTTATTTTCCCACTGAGTATATACCGTACGTATCGACGGCACACGGAAATAACGCGCCCGATAAACAGTAAAAAAGAAGAGAGCTCCGGCAACGATAAGTGCAATACACAAAAAAAGAACGGCATATTTTCCAATATGCGGTTTTGAGGAATGCTGTGTCTTACCGTGGTACCTTTTCATACGTTTCTAATTAATGTCCTTCATAGCGGAATCTCTCCGTATAAATAAAAATAGAGAGCCATAAGCCGGATTCTGTCTGCGAACAGGGTAACCATCTATCTTATTGCTGCATTACTGCAGCAATTTCCGCAATCAACCCGTAAATAAAGGATCGGATATCCTTTACTATTCAATTTTGCTCCTGATGAGGCTTGCACTGCCACCCCGTTACCGGAAGCGCGGTGGGCTCTTACCCCGCCTTTTCACCCTTACCGTTTTACCGGCGGTTTATTTTCTGTTGCGCTGTCTGTCGCCTGCATTTTACAATACAAGCGCCCGGCCGTTAACCGGCATCATTTCCGAAGGAGTCCGGACTTTCCTCCGTATATTACGGCGGTTACCGGCTCTCTATTTTAATTACACTATTAATCTTCGCTGCTGTCAGATTCAGCCTCGTCATAGTCAGACGAATCATCCAAATCGGCTAAGCTTCCCATATCCATATCGTCAAAAATCATATCCTCAGCAGCATCCTGATCGCTTTCCTGATAATACAGAATTCTACTGCAATAGGGGCAGTACATGATATTTTTTCCTTCCCGCACTTCGATGGCGAATTGGGCTGACAAAATCATGTGACAGCCCATACAGACATTACCTTGAACGGGGACGATACCGATACCTTGCTTGTTTTTGATGATACGATCGAATTTAAACAGCGTATCACTATCCAAATCAGGTGCAATCCGCTGTTCACCTTCAGCAAGCTCCGCCAGCTCGTTTTTCTTTTCGGCAATTTCTTTTTCAATCATCGCCTTCCGTTCATCAAGTTCTTGCTCCTGCTGTTTAATCAGCGCCTCTTCGTTTTTAATCTCTTCATCAAGACGCTTATGAGTTGCCTCGTTTTTCAGAATTTCCTTGCGAAGCTCGGCTTCTTTTTTGGTAGAATCTTGAATTTCACGATCAAGGGCATCGTATTCCCGCTGCGTGGTAATAGTATCCATTCCCTTCTCGGCGTGTTCACGCTTCTGCTCGGTTTCAAACAATTCCGCTTTCAATGCGCCGATAGTTTGCCGTATTGTTTCGTCATCGGTATTTTTCCTAATATAATTCGTTTTATACTGTGCCAACAATTCTTCCTGTTTTACCAACAGTTGAGGCGCCTCTAAAATTTCACTATTAAGCTGATTCTTTCGTGCAAGAATATCCTGTAATTCACGCAGTTTATCAAAAATCTCCGCTGTAACCATTGTCTCTTACTCCCCTATGTATCCAAATAATCTTTTAATTTGCAGCTCTGTTTAGGATGCCGCAATCTGCGTAATGCCTTTGCTTCAATTTGACGGATACGCTCACGTGTTACGTTAAAATACAAACCGACTTCTTCCAAAGTCAGCGCATAGCCTTCATCAAGACCAAACCGCATCTTGAGTACTTCCTGTTCCCGCAGCGGCAAACACGACAGCACCCCGCGCAGCTGTTCCTGTAAGAGAATATACTCCGTTAGGTTGGACGGATTTTCGACATCCTTATCTTCAATAAAATCGCCGAGCGAAGAATCTTCTTCCTCTCCTATCGGCGTTTCAAGTGAAATAGGCTCGCGTGCTACATTTTTGACCTGCTTAACCCGCTCGACATTCCAGCCAAGCTGCGCAGCAATCTCCTCGTCAGTCGGCTCCCTACCGAACTTCTGCATCAGCTGCCGCGATTCACGGGTAACCTTATTGATCTGTTCAATCATGTGTACCGGCACACGGATTGTCCGCGCCTGATCGGAAATGGAACGTGTAATTGCCTGCCGTATCCACCATGTCGCATACGTCGAAAATTTATACCCTTTGCGGTATTCAAATTTTTCCACCGCTTTGATTAAGCCGATATTGCCTTCCTGAACCAAATCGAAAAAGTGTAATCCTCTATTGGTATACTTCTTTGCAATCGATACAACCAAGCGCAGGTTTGCATTAATGAGCTTATCCTTCGCTTTTTTCAGCATTGCATGACCGTGGCGGATTTCTTTCGCCAGCGCGATAATATCTTCCGTCGGCGCTTCAAAATCATATTCGATCTTCCGCACTTTACGAATGAGCGTTTGAATATGCGTATAAATATCACGGATATCGCTTGCCGTCATACCAAGCTCTTCTTCCAGCTTCTGCCGTTCACGGGGAATAGCGAGGCGTTTTCCAAGCTTTCGTAAATCGGAGTACGCTCGTATGCCGAGCTGGCGTTGTTTTTTTTCACGCCGCCGCCGGTACTCTCGTATCTTCCGTGCCGCCTCCAAAAAATGATCCGAAATTTTTTCAATTTCTTCTGTTTGAAACTCAATTTTTTGTAAATAATTCAGGATCTTTTTTCGTGTTTTTTGCAGATCTGCATCATCCAAAAAACTGGCAAGCGTCTCTTTATCATATAGTTTCTTTTTTAATAGGATATAAGCCTTTATATCGGAATAGATGGGTTTTAATTGTTCGCCGTACGATTGGCGGAGCCGTTTCTTTTCGGCATCTTCATAGCTCAATTCTTTCCGCGGCTTATTGTTCTCGGAAGAACTGATTTTGGCAAACGCTTTTTGAGCAATCATCTGGACTTCGGAAATCAGCACACCGGAGTTTTTTATCGCATTTTTGATGATATTCTCCCCGTCCTCCATCGCTTTTGACAGAATAACTTCCTGTTCGGCTGTCAGCAAATTTTCCTTGCCGATATCACGCAAATAGAGTTTAATAGGATCGTCGACAATCGCTTCTCTATCGTTATTCAAAAGCTTTTTATGCGTTTCTTCGGGTTTTGAAAATTCAGAGTCATTTTCAGGTTCAAGTTCCGCCTCTTCAAACAGCTGTTCCTCGCTTTCAAGCTCTACTTCATCAAGCTCATCTGCGAACATATCGTCGGTTTCTTCAGAGACGTCATCAACCACTTGTATCTGCTCTTGCTCAAGCAAATCAAGAATTTCATCCATCACGGTTTCGGACGAAGTCATTTTTTCAGGCAACAAATCGGTTAATTCGTCCCATGTTAAGGTTTTACGCTCTTTTGCATGGGCAATCAACTTTATAACAATAGGATCTTCAGAGATATCTATCATTTACGTCGTTTCCTTTAATTCTGCAAGCACTCTGTCGATATGCAGTTTCTCACTCAGCAGGTCATTGGTATGCCGAATGTCATCAACATTACCGCTCTCATGCACTGCTTGCAATTTACGGATTATGAGCTCCTTTTGCCGCTGTAAAGCATTTTGTTTAATATAGTAGATACCGTCATACACCAGTTTATCAGGATTTTCTGCAAATTCACCTTTAATAATTGCACTGCTTACGGCATTCCTTAACGTTTCGGAAGGACAATGCGCTAATAAGCTGTCATACGTATTTGCATCGGCGCGATAACATTCTTCTAATACAATAAACAAATCCTTCGCAGCAGGATCCTCAAAATCATCGGAAGTCAACTCTGTCCGCATTTTTTTAAATAGATGAGGATTTGCAGCTGCTGCAAGCACGATCCTCAGCTCCGCGGTCATTTTAAGCGTAGTGCGCTTTTGTGTTTCACTTTTTCGTGTAGGCGGTACCCGTTCTTGTTTTTGGTCATACTGTATATAATCAGTAAATAACGCTTTTGAGCTTATACCCAAGTCCGCCGAAAACTTATGTATTGTTGACTCTTTTTGAATATCGGATTCCAACACCTCAATATAGGGGAATAGAAAGGCAGCAGCTTGAGCCTTTCCTTCAGGACTCACTACATCAAACCGCCCAACGGCAATTTGAATAAGATAATCACTGTCTAAAATAGCATTTTTCACCAGTTCCGTCAAGCTTTCGGCACCCTTATGCGCCAGTATCTCGGCGGGATCCTTTCCTTCCTTTATCATCAGCACCCGCACCTGCAAATGTCCGGCACGGCAAAGCTTTATAGCCTTGTATGTTGCCTGCTGTCCTGCAAAATCGGAATCGAAAGAAAGAATGATAGTGTCGGCAAAGGATTGAATAAGCTTTACCTGATCTTCCGTCAAAGCAGTACCCAACGGAGCGACGGCATTGGTAATACCTGCTTGATGAAAGGCGATAACATCCATATAGCCTTCGCAAAAAATAACCGTTTTTTCTTTTCTAATTTGTGCGAGTGCCTGCGAAAACGCAAAAAGAGTCTCGCCTTTTTTATACTGCGGTAAATCTCCGGTGTTAAGGTACTTCGGTCCATCGCCTTCCAGAATCCGCCCGCCGAAAGCTACCGGCTGACCGTGCCGATTACAAATAGGAAACATAATTCTGTTAGAAAAAAACGAAACTTCGGGATAGTTTTTAGAAAACAAACCCGACTTCGCCAAAAACTCCGCGGAATACCCCTTTGTCTGCAAAAATTTAAAAAGCCACCGACGGTCAGCCGGTGCATACCCGAGGTTGAACCGCTCGATCATTTCGGGACTTACCGCCCTCCCCTCCAGATACCGGAGCGCGGCGGCTCCTTCGGGCGTGTGCAGCAGAAAATAATGAAAGGTTCCGCTCACTCTTTTATATAATTCAAGTACTGTTTCTTTAAACGAATCTTCCGGTGCGGGACTGTAACTGCCCTCCGCATACACAACCGGAATACCGGCGCGTTTTGCAAGCGCTTCTACCGCTTCAATAAAGGACAGCTTTTCCATCTCCATAACAAACTTGATGGTAGACCCGCCCGCTCCGCAGCCGAAACAGTAATACATTTTTTTATCGGGGATGACGTGGAAAGACGGTGTTTTTTCGCTATGGAAAGGGCAACACCCCCACCAATCGTGCCCGCGCTTTTCCAAATGAGTATAGTTTTCAACGAGTGACACCAAATCGGTATGATTATTAACTGCATCGATTGTTTCGGTGGTAATTTTTGCCATCGCGGTCAGCGCCCCGCAGCCCGTTTTAAAATAATCGAGCCTGCTTTTGCATGTTCCGTTAAATTTTTGGTAAAAATATGCGTACCGGCCTCCGCATCTTCCAAGCGGAAGTAGAGGTAACTGCTTTTTTCGGGATTACAGGCGGCATATAAGGCAGTCATACCCGGATTGGAAATCGGCCCCGGAGGAAGTCCCCGCCATTTATAGGTATTATATGGATGATCTATTTCCAAATCCTTTTTCAGCAAGCGATCGGGGTGAGGTTTATGCTGAATTTCTGTCAGTATATATTCAACGGTAGCGCATGATTGCAATCCCATACCGATTTGCAACCGGTTTGAAAAAACACCGGCAATTTTTACGGCTTCTTCCGGTACGCGGTATTCACGCTCTATAATACTCGCTAAAATAACCGCCTCATATCGCTGAGCGGGATCATCGGGAAAATGAGGAATGCCGGCCGTTTTGCTGAAGAAATTATCCAGCATTACCGTTATAACCCGCGCTGCCGTTTCGTCGTACGAAAAAAAGTAGGTGTCAGGAAATAAGAATCCTTCGGCGGAACTACCGGGAATTCCGTAAGATTGCAATAAAGCCGTATTTTTTGCCGCTGCAAGGAAATCATCAGCGGCAATCACCTGCCGATCTTCAAGAATTGCTGCCGTTTTTGAGAGTGTCAGCCCCTCCGGTACCGTAACCTTAATCAATTCTTGTTTTCCCGCTTGTAAATAGGCGCAGAGTGTATGTACCGACCAAGCGGGAGAAAGTTTATATGTTCCGGCTTTAATCGGTTTATTAACAAGCCGGAAATACAGGTATGCCGGATACTCAAACCTGATGAGCCCCGCCGCTTTTAAATCGGCAGCAATTGCCCGCACGGAAGCGCCGCGTTTAATGGTAAAAAGCTGTTCGGCGGGATTTGTATCAAAAGAAGCGGGAGTATAAAAACCGGCAACCGTACCCACTGCGATAAGAAGGATACACGCCAGCACAAACATTATTAAGCGAAAGCGTTTTTGTTTCATAGGTATTGCTTGCATTACCGCCCGCCGTAGAGCTGTTCCGCTTCACCGATGGTAAGATTTCGATAAATATACTTTTCAGCAAAAGCATTCAATGAATACAGCTCATCGGGCAGCGGGAGATTTTTCCTAAAAAAAGAAATAAGCGCTTTAAGTTCTGAATCTGAAAATTGATAAATCGGCAGCTCATCACTCATAAGTACAGATCCGTTCCTTCAACAGCGCTGAATATTTCAAGCGTACCGGCGCCTATATAGTTGCAGTAATGCTGTGCACTTGATTCTATCGCTAGAATCTTTTTATCGTTATAGGTCGGTTCGTGATGGAAAAGCGCTAATTTTTTAATTCCCCACGAAGTTGCAAAATCAATAGCGAGGGAAAAGGTAGAATGCCCCCACCCTATTTTTTCGATGGAATCGGTCATCGTATACTGAGCGTCGATAATCAACAGTTCTACATCACTGTAAAATGCGATATTGGCATCGTTTTTTTCAAAGTCTTGAGGACGAAGTTCTGTATCCGTTGAAAAGATGATCTTTTTTTGATTATCGAAAATTGAATATGCCACACACCCGCCCGGATGACGCACACGATGCCAACCTATCCGGGTATTACCGATGTGGATGTACGGTTCGTCAGGGGCAATACAGCGGAACTCAAACTTTGCAGTAAAGCCGCCCTTCCCGAACATAGTTATCGGGAAATACGGCCACTTCATCTGCTCTTCTAAAAATTCCCGCATTTTAGGGCGAGTGCTATATATGATAATGGTATTACGTGAATCATACGCGGGGCCAAAAAAGGGAAGCCCTTGGATATGATCCCAATGGAAATGGGAGAAAAAGAGATGATAGGTTTGCGGCTGATCAAAATAATCAAAACGATTTTGCAAATTGACGCCTAACTCACGGATACCGGTACCCGCATCAAAAATGATATGATTACCCTCTTCGGTTTCCACCTCTACGCAGGTAGTATTCCCACCGATAGTTCCAAAGAGCCATGGCGGTAATGAAGCAAGAAAACGTTCCCGTGCATCTTGATCGGTAATGTCTTTTTCGGTTATCCGTTGAACGACGGCAGAAATTTTCGCTTGAATTTGCGCTGCACTCAACGGAGTTGCAATCGAACCGCGAACGCCCCAAAAATGTACCCGCATACACTCCTCTATTTTTCGGTGAAATCCGTGCTTTCACCGGTTCTTTTTCGTCGAATGACAGGAAATTGTTTTGCAGTATCGAGAAACTCTTGAATCTCTTCGGCCGAATACCATTTACCGCGATTTATTCCCGAACAGCTGCGGGCATTTGCATTCCAACGCTGCTCATTTTCAAGTAAATAATCCCAAAATGGATATGACGAACATTGAAAAGGCCGATAGTTATATGCAATACAGCCGTTATTCCATAAAATACAATCGTAATTCGGCAGCTCTTTTAAGCAAAGATACTCGTATCCGTCCCCTTGGAGTACCCATCGGCAATATTTTTGAATAAAAGCAGATCGTTCCAGCGACGCCCATGTTTGCAAATTCTGAAGATCACGAGAAGATAAATACACAAACCCCGGATCATAGCGACAACATGCCGAACATCGGTCGCACGAAAAGCATAAGCCGTATTTCCAAAATAATCCTTGCTGCAAAAACTACTCCGTTATAATTATTCTATTATTATATATGAAAAACCTTGCTATTTCAAGCATTTTTTTCGTCGTAGTTAACTAAACTTATTCAAAGTAAACATACCAGATTATTCATAATTAAGAATTGTTTTAGTCCGACAGCCTTGTTATACTGTATTCGTATGGAGACATTATGATGGGAACCTTATATTGGAAACGGATATACGATCAAGTCGAACCGCAAGACGGATTTAGGATATTAGCCGATCGACTGTGGCCGCGCGGCATTACAAAAGAAAAAGCAGCGCTCGGAGAGTGGGCTAAAGATATCGCACCATCATCGGCAATACGGCAAGCTTATCATAGAGAAGAAATGGATTATGGACATTTTTCTGCCCTCTATGCAAATGAATTAGCGGAAAATCCTGCAGCACCGACTTTTATCAAAAAAATTAAAACAAAGCTGCAAACCGGCAATGTTACGATACTGTATGCAGTCAAAGAACCTGAGATTAGCCATATCCCCACACTTCGGGCATTTATCGAAAAAAATATATACAACAATGCAGGTCAAAGTTAGGAGACTCTCTAAAAAATGCAAGCCTAATTATTTTCAAATGCTCAAATTCTGATATTCCGCATGTCATATTCTGACAAGTGACCTACTCATAGTTGTATCCATATTTCGATGTTATTGCATAAAGATAATAGGAGAAAAACGGAACAAAGATTTTCTCTTATACATATAACTTGATAGAATAACTTGTAAATCGTTATCATAAAAAGACTTATTTAAATAAATTTATTATCCGTCTTTACCGATCATTATCTCTTACAGACCATTCGGCTTTTGAAAAATTCCACATATCCTTTTTTGGCATATATCTTGCTATGACAAAACTACACATCACCCTACCCCGAGGTAGAGCATCGGGGGACAGTACTCAATATTTCGCACCGTATGTGCTAGCCAACGGTTTTAATATCTTTTGTTGCGGCTCAAGAAGTATCGGGATATTAAACTTTTCGCACAAAAGACCTATTCGATAACTGTGTTTTCGAATAGGTCGACGAATTCTAAATCGCACAAATAGCACGATTTAGAACATCGCATTTCAAGGTAACCTATTCAGAAACGGAAGTTTCCGAACAGGGTTAAATAAAATTACGCTCACGGAGGAACGTATGAAAGAGGATATCGTTGAAACGATATTGGCGGACTTTTCACGGCAGAATAAACAAAAAAAAGCCGTAGATACGCTGTTTCAGTATTTGTATTTTAATCTCGGTGAATTCGGGGTCTACTGTGGAAGCGAGGATATGCGCAGTGACTTTTTGCTTTGGCTCTATCCAAAGCTGGATACTATCATAGACGGTTATAATCCCGATAGGTCAATATTTCCTACTTACTTGCGAATGTCTCTTACCTATAGTTGGAAGCTTTTTCTAAGACGGAATCGTGAACAGGCAACGTATGCTTCCGTTGCTCAAGATGATCAGCAGCGGATCGTTAAAACGAGACAGGACGAACAGAACGGGTCACAAAACTATGAATTGTATGCAGCAAGTCCGTCGCCCTCATATACGGTGTTACCCGAAAAAGTTCAGTCTATTCAGGAAACAATCAGATGGGAAAGAAAAAGAAAAGACATCTATACACGTTATTTTCTCGAACTACTGTGTAAGTCTTGTTTTTGTATCAACGAACATTTGCTGCAAACGGTTGCCGTGCATTTAGGAATATCGGTACGGAAGGTGAGACTGCTGATTGAGGAAGCAAAGGAGCTGACCGATAAACGGGATGCTGTTTACAACGAATGGGTAGCAAAGCGGGATTTTTATTATGTGAGGTATAAGAGTGCGACGCTCCAGCTTCGTAAGGTTGATGAAGCACATGGTTCCGTCATCAAGCGCTTAAAAAATCGTCAGGCATACAGTTATGCGCGTTGGCAGGGATATCTGAAGCGGATTCAAGAATACAAACGAGGACCGAGCAATCGAGTATTAGCACGGCAACTGGGCGTTTCTCGAGCAACGATTAACAGCGATCTTGTCGAGCTTAAAAAAGCGTGTTATGGTAAGCCATGCACATATACTTAGCAAGCGGCAACCGACATAAGCAAGAAGAATTTGCCGCTATTTTGGAAGGCCATCACATCAGCCTCCCTGCTGATGCGGGTATCCTCTTTGATCCTGAAGAAACCGGAACAACTTTTTTAGAAAATGCACTCCTAAAAGCTCGCGTCTTATACGAAAGTGTTAAATGCCCTGTGATTGCCGACGATTCGGGGCTGTGTATCGATGCACTCGACGGTAAGCCCGGTATCTATTCAGCTCGTTATGGTATGAAAGACGGTGTGCAGCTGAAAGCGGAGGAGCGAAATCAACTCGTGCTGCAACAGATGAAAGGGATAGAAAACCGCAGCTGCCGGTTTGTCTGCTGCATTGCGGTAATGCTGGATGCCCATCGTTTTTTTACGGTGCAAGAAACGTGCGAGGGTGTGATTGCCGCATCGGAGCGCGGAAAACATGGCTTCGGCTATGATCCGATCGTGTATCTTCCAAAGATCGGCAAAACGGTTGCAGAATTGACGGCGCAAGAAAAAAACGAACTGTCCCATCGCGGAAAAGCCGGCCGAATTGTCGCTCAACTATTGGCTATGTTTCCGTCCACTGCGTCGGGATGTTGATTTTTGGCAATAGCCATTCCGTTAGCCTTTTGAAAATAGGTAGAGCAGATGCTAGGAGCGTACAAAAAACACCCGCAGGCACGGTAAACAATATACGTCCTTGTACATTGTTTACCTACACGTTTGCAATGCAAACGTGCTACTGCATAGAACCACCGCCGTCCGTGGCGGTTCTGATACGTCGAGGACTGTTTGCAGTAGCGGCATGGACGCCGCTTGTATTAACCAGTAGTGAGTTTCGTCTGTATGCGAAACTCACAGTCAAAACTATACAAGGATGTATAGTTTTGGCGATGCGACAACGCAGATGCTTGCATATTTTTAAAAGGTCGTTCTGTAACGCATGTTACGGAACAACCGCGTTGTATATGATATAATCGCAATACTATGAATCTTTTGATCGTTTCAGGCCCACCGTCTTCGGGCAAAACAAGCGTTATTTTAAAGACAATTGAGGCGCTGCGAACGCAAGGGCTTCGTGCCGGAGTAGTGAAATTTGATTGCCTCTACACCGACGACGATATGTTGTACGAAAAGGCCGGTATTCCCGTTCAAAAAGGTATTTCCGGCTCGCTCTGTCCCGATCACTTCTTTGTTTCCAATATCGAAGAGGTAGTACAATGGGGTGTCAAGGAAAAATTCGACCTTCTGATAACTGAATCCGCAGGCTTGTGCAACCGTTGTTCTCCGTATATCAAGAATATTCTCGGAATCTGTGTTATCGATAATCTTTCCGGTATCAATACACCGAAAAAAATCGGCCCGCTGTTAAAAGCTGCGGATATCGTCGTTATCACAAAGGGCGATATTGTGTCGCAAGCCGAACGCGAAGTGTTTTGCACCCGTGTCAATACCGTTAATCCGCGGGCGGTTATTATGCAGGTAAACGGTCTGACAGGGCAAGGCGCCTTTGAACTAAGCACGCTGCTGTTCAGTCCCGATAAGGATATTTCGACCGTACAAGGAATGGAACTCCGCTTCCCGATGCCTGCGGCGCTGTGTTCCTATTGTTTGGGTGAAACGCGGGTCGGCGAAAATTTCCAGATGGGCAACATCCGTAAGATGAAGATTGCCGAGTCGCAGACAAATAGTTAAAACATCTTGCAAAAATCTTTATGGGAGACAGTATGGCTGCAGATACCGATTTTGAACCGAATGGCGCCGTTGAAAAGAAAAGAGAACTTTCAAAAAAAACGATAGCAACGCTACTCACGGAATATCCTTTTATTGAGGATTTTTTTGCTGAAAACAGATTGGCGGAGCTGCACATTCTGGATAATACACATCGTACTTTTGCCTCTTTTCTACAAAGCCTTTCCGAAGAACAGTGCGAAGAGAGTACGCTTGATAAAGAAGCTTTATCCCACTCATTCTTTGAATATATCATTCAAATGCAGCGGTTTTTAAATGGGGATGACGTTCAAGGTGTGCAGAGCCTTACGATACTGCCCGGTACAAATAAATCCGGCGAGCCTGAAAACTTTGAAAACCTTGTATTGTATCCGTCCCAAATTATTTCGATTGTCGGGCCGACCGGTTCCGGTAAGTCGCGGCTGCTTGCCGACATCGAGTGGACGGCGCAAAAAGACACGCCTACCGGCCGGGCAATACTGATTAACGGCGAAGTACCCGATAAAGCAATCCGGTTTTCGATTAACAACAAATTGGTTGCGCAGCTTTCGCAAAATATGAATTTTGTTATGGATTTATCTGTCCGTGAGTTTATCGAACTGCATGCGGAAAGCCGGATGGTCAAAGACAAAGAAGCAGCTGTCAACGGTATTATCGAGGCGGCAAATAAACTGGCAGGCGAACAATTTCGGCTGGACACACCGATTACCGCGCTAAGCGGCGGGCAGTCCCGGGCGTTAATGATTGCCGATACCGCCATTTTAAGCTCATCTCCGATCGTTCTGATAGACGAGATTGAAAATGCCGGAATCGACCGGAAAAAGGCTTTGCAGCTTTTGGTATCGAACGATAAAATCGTGCTGATGGCTACGCATGATCCGGCGCTTGCGCTCTATGCCGATAAACGTATCGTCATTAAGAACGGCGGTATCCATGCGGTTATCGAAACTTCCAATCACGAGAAAGAACTGTTACATGAGCTTGAAGCGATGGATGCAAAAATCCAAGCAATGCGGGTAAAACTACGCGCCGGTGAACAACTCTAAGAACTCTTTTCAGTAATCGCATTGTACCGTGCTGTACGACGGTTCCTCAAAGTCAACCTATGGAGGGATAGACTAACTGAACTTAAACAAATATAATTCATTATATTCTCTATATAATAAAATTAGTCATAGAAATAAGTCTCTTTGCTCAGGAAAATAATATTCCTGTTTTGCAATTTTAAAATTGTCGAATTATGCTGTGAGGTTTATACCGTTTAAAACAGTAAAAGGTCGGCAATGCTGTTCTATATGGCAACTGTTATAATTATCGCTTAATTGAGTAGTCGGTATCAAAACGATTAGGAGACGAATAGATGGGAAGTAAACTAAAGAAAAAGCGTTTTTCGTTAAGAAACAAATTGATGTTGGTTTTTGGGCTATTGATTCTAGGTGCCTCTGTCATCGAGGGGGTGCTTGCAATTATGATTGCGCGCAAAGCTGTAACGGAAAAAATTGAAGCTCATTTAATAGATAAAGCTGCTGATGTCGCAGAGATTATCGATGGAAGAATACAAGCGACTCTTCAATTTGTTGAAGGGGTTGCCCGTATGCCTTCGCTGCGTGATACTTCCCTTTCATACTATCAAAAAGCACAGAGTCTCGCGCATGAAGCGGAGCATAATGCAAGGGTCGATTATTTCGGCGTGACTGATTTACAGGGAAACCGTTATGGAGCAAATGACGAGAAACCTATTTATGTCGGCGACAGAGATTGGTTCCAAGCTGCTTCATCGGGAAAAAGTTTTGTAACGGAACCTCTTATATCTCGTGTTTCAAATGCAATGCAGATTGTCTATGCCGTTCCCATTATTGGCGATAACAACGAAATTGTCGGCGTATTGAGCGTAACGTTCGGAGCCAATCTTTTATCCGAAATAATTCAAGATATTGTTTTGGGAAAGAGAGGTTATTGCTATATACTCGGTTTAACGGGAAATACGATTGCGGATAAAGATATAGGTTTTGTCGAAGATCAATATAATGCTTTCGAGGACGCAAAAAACGATCCGAGTATAGCACCACTTGCATCATTTGAACAACAAGCGTTACAAGCGCAAGAACCGGGTATCGGCTATTATGATAGCGATGGCATTTCTGTGATATCTTCTTATGCTAAGAGCAAGCTATCAGGATGGACGGTTATTATGACCGCTCCATACAGCGAGCTTATGGGTTCAGTAAAAGAGATGAGCCTTACTATAGACCTTATCTGGGTAATTATTTTCATTTCGGCATTGGTTATCGTTTACTTTGTTGCACGTAGTATCGTAAAGCCGATACAAAAGCTTGTCGAAGCGCTTAAGGACATTGCGCAAGGTGAAGGCGATTTAACGGTTCGTATGGTCGTAAGCGGCAATGACGAGGTAACGGACTTATCGGAATATTTTAATGAAACGATAGAAAAAATCGGTGTTACAATAAAGTCTATCGGCGTCAATAGTTCTATTATGGAAGAAATCGGTAGTGAGCTTTCTTCGAATATGTCCGAAACAGCAAGCTCAATCAATGAGATCAGTGCAAACATAGACGGTATTCAGCAACAAGTTTTAACCCAAGCTGCGAGTGTTACCGAAACTGCCGCTACAGTAGAGGAAATTATCCGCACTATTAAGCAGTTGAGCAGCAGTATCGAAACACAGGCTGCAAGTGTTGCACAGTCTTCGTCATCGGTCGAACAAATGGTCGCAAATATTACCTCAATTAGCCAGACGCTCAATAAGTCCGATATAATCGTAAAAGATCTTGTGACTGCAACGGGAGACGGAAAAGCAACGCTGGTTACGTCTAATACGGTAACGCAGAAAATAGCGGAAGAATCCGGCTCACTTATGGAAGCGTCGAGCGTTATTCAGCATATCGCATCACAAACGAACCTACTTGCAATGAATGCCGCCATTGAAGCTGCCCATGCCGGAGAAGCAGGAAAAGGATTTGCTGTTGTCGCCGATGAAATCCGCAAATTGGCGGAGGATTCTGCCGTGCAAGGAAAAAACATTACGACGACACTTAAAATACTCAGCAGTGAAATAGAAACGCTTTCGGCATCTTCTAAAACCGTAGAAGGAAAATTTAACACTATTTTTACTCTTGCAGCGCAAGTAAAAGAGATGAGCGATCAACTTACGGAAGCGATGCGCGAACAAGCGAATGGCAGCAATGAAGTACTGGATGCCATCAAAAACATCAATACAGTAACAACGGAAGTTCAGTTCGGGGCGGAAGAAATGTTGAAAGGCGGAGAAGGCGTCGCGGCGGAAATGCGTACATTGGATAATCTAACGCACGTTATAACCAATGGCATGAATGAAATGGCTTCAGGGGCAACACAGATTAACAACGCCGTACAGGAAGTCAACGAGATTACCCAAAAGAATACCCAAAGTATTAAAAATTTAGCTCTGGAAGTCGGAAAATTTAAAGTAAACTAAGCGCTATCGATAATTGAAGTTCCATAGTACGGCGGCATCCGTTCGGTAAGAATGGATGCCGTATTCTTTTCAACCTCAGGTCATATTATTCGGCTTTATTATACCGTTTAACTTTCTTGGTTGTGGTCATTTCAAGCGGTTTATCCAAAAGCGTGGTTTTTGTGATCCGCTGATAGGGCAGCAGTTCTTTATTCACGATTTCGACAATCGTTTCTATTCTTTTATAAACGGCGCTGTCTCCGGCAGGAGTGCCGCGGTTAAGATTGAGCGTTTTATAAAGCTCATCGGTGGGGTATACGAGTACTTCAATTTCTTCGCTTGTTAAATCGTGTGCAGGATGGTAGCCCTTTACGGTTATCTGTTCGATATCGTTGTAATACATCTGGAAAGCATTTTCTATTTCTTCGGGGTATACATTTTTGCCGCCGGAGGTAACGATAAGATTCTTTGCACGTCCACAGAGATACAGATATTTTTCATCGTCAATCCATCCGATATCGCCGGTGCGGAACCATCCGTCTTCCGATAGTACTTCTGCGGTTTCTTCCGGCATGTTGTAATACCCCTGCATAATCATCGGCCCTTTCACGCAGATTTCTCCACGACCGCTGTCATCGGGGTTAAGAATTTTCATTTCCATATAGGGATGGAAGTAACGCCCGACGCTTTCAATCTTAAAGTGTTCTTTCGGATTTAGCGCAATAATGGGTGATGTTTCGGTCAGGCCGTATCCTTGGACAAAATCAATACCGAATTCATTGTATGCCCTAAAGACTTCCTTTGAAAGCGGTCCACCGCCCGAAATTGCAATACGAAGCGTTGTGAGATTTGCCTTTTCTAATACGCTTTTAAAGAGTGTTTTACCGATATTTTTTCCTGTTGTCTTTTTTACGAGATACGAAATCCCCATGAGGAATCGAATGATACCATACACAACAACACCCTTGTTGCGCACTCCTTTTAAGATGCCTGCAAGCAGCTTGTTAAAGAGGAGCGGTACGCCGAGAAGCATCGTGATTTTTCCTTCTTTTAACTCGCGCAGCATACGGGAGACTACCAAAGATTTTCCAAATACGATTTCTGCACCAACGGAAATTGCTTCAATAAAAACAGCAACCATGGTATAGGAGTGATGAATTGGCAGCAATGCATAGAAAATATCGGTTTCAAATATGGTTAAATTCGATTGAGCAATGTAACAGTCAGAGACGATATTCCGGTGAGAAAGCATAACGCCCTTAGGAGTACCCATTGTACCAGAGGTGAATAGAATGGCTGCTGTGTCAGTTTCCTGCAAAGGAAAATAGGTGGTAAGCGGTTCCGCTTCCAAATTATAGATGTAGCGGTCGCTGTGATTACTGTTTAAAGAATAAATTTCACCAATAAAGGATTGAGATTTTGATGCCTCAAGAAAATGGTCATATTTTTCTTCATCAACAAAGAAAAAGAGCGGCTTTGCTGTTTTTAAAAGCGATTCGATCTCATAATTGTGTAGACCGTAGTCGATGGGGATAATAATACCGCCGGCATAGAGTGCACTTAAATAGACAAGTGCCCATTCCGAAGAATTTTTGCCTGAAACGGCAATATGAGTTCCCCTTTTTACGCCATGAGCAACAAGCCAACCCGCTAATTTCTTAATTGCGGCAAGCGTTTCACGATAGGTAAGAGTGATCCGATCCGGCTCAAAGACAGTTAAACAGTTTCTATTTGGAAAACGTTCCGCAGTAATTTCAAACATTTCCGGTAATGTCGGCCATTCTCCGGTAAATTTTTTTCCGCGCCATGCATCAAGAAAGTCCCATGGTCGTTTTACCATTTCATTCATATCAATACACTCCTTTATAAATACAATTTTTTGCTTTACTTTCAAAATTGCAATTTTTTCTTATTTTTAGTATAACTATTTTACATGATTTTGAAAGATATACGAGCCCTTTTTTTCTATTTATTTCTCATACTGACGACAATACCGTTCCTTTTTGGGGCGCCTTCTCCAAAAGGTTCTCAACGGATTGCGTTTGTCAATAATGCTTTGAGCTATCTCGGTACACCTTACCGTTATGCAGGTCATTCTCCTAAGGGAATGGACTGTTCGGGGTTTGTTTTCCGCAATGGGGCTGATGTTTTAAAGCTGCAAATGCCGCGCCGTTCGGACGCTCTTGCTGAATATGCAAAAAGAATAACGGACGAAGAGATTCAGCCCGGCGATTTGTTGTTTTTTAACACTGCCGGCGGTATTTCCCATGTCGGTATTTATATCGGTGCGGGAAAATTTATTCACTCGGCATCGGACGGGCCGCATACCGGTGTTATTATTTCAAGCATTCAAGAGTCATACTGGAAAAAAACGTATCGTTTTGCGGGTAGTATTATGAAGCCGGAGGAAATTTTCTTTGCCGAATCAACCATTCCGTTTTTTTCGCGAACAACCGAAAATTGCCCTGTTCATCCTGATATCCGTGCAAACGCATCAGATCTTTTATAAGACACGTCCGCAGAATAATTGATGCTGTGATTGTATATACTCTGCCTGATGTGTTTGCACGTCTGCTGGAAAAAATGTGCGAAATTTTGAATAAAATTTCGCACAGCAAGAAAAACAACCGCTTAAAATATTTCTAGTGCGGTTGCCCTAAAATTGAAGAGGAAGATTATGAAAATACTATATCGCATATTAGTATGCTGTGTTGCGGTTTGCATTACGGCAGCCTGTTCTTCTACTGCCCATATCGTTATACGGGATAATACGGATTACGATTTGACTGCCGAGTTCGTTCCGGGCAGTTTATTGGAAAAGAATATTACCCATTTACTGAAGCAGAAAAATGAACAGGTTGATGGGCAATCGATCTTTAACACTCAAGAATTGAAAGAAGCGTTTATAAAAGAAGGAATCAGCGTTCAAAATATTGCGCTGCAAGGCGCACTGGGATTACGCCTTGTATGTACCGTGCCGCATAATCATGAACTGCTCAAGGATGTTATTGCTTATGATAAAAAAGGACGAAAAGCGGTATTGCGTATTTCTCCCGAAAATATCGCATCGTTTTTAGAGATGTTACCGCAAGAAAGCCGAGATTTTATCGATATGCTGATGGCGCCGCTATTTACCGGCGATAATATCCCTTCTGCGGAATACGAAGAGCTGATCGGCGCCGCTTACGGGAAAAAGATCGCAGCTGAACTTCGCAGCGCCGAATTTGTTTTAACCGTCGATGTTCCATATAAGATACAAACGGCACGTATCAGTCCCGTCGGAACGGTTACCGTACAGACAAAGACGGAAAAGACATCCCGCGCTTCAATCCGTATTCCGCTCCTTGAGCTATTGTGTACGGCCGGTACGATAGAGGCGCAGCTGCAGTAAATGCTTTGCGCAGCCGTTCACGATCGAGCTTTTGTCCGATTATCACGACTTTTGATTCAGGCATCGGGTCGCAAACGACAACGGTATACTGTTTATCGACAATGTCGAATTTTGTCCATTGTCCGCCGATAGACACAAATCCTTTTGCACGGTAGACAATGCCGAAGTATCCGCGCAATAGGGCAATCAACAGCTCCAAAAGCTCGTTAACGGTATCGACGGCGATACCGGCAATACTGATATTTTCCAAATCGGGCGCATGGTCTTTTTCAGGGTGTACTATGGTGCGCTGTTTATTCAGCGGAGTTTGCAGCAGCCGGCACCACCATTCCTCAGGCTGATTTTGATATGGGGTATTGAGGATTTCCGCATGAGGATTCACCGTGCGGAGTATTGCAGTAATGCGGTCTAATTCTTCGGCAGAAGTGTTTTCTATTTTAGAAAGAAGGATGCGCGGCGTATTTTTCAGCTGGTCGGCGTAAATGTCACCGAACTCTTTTAGATAATGTTCTACGCAGTGTACATCTGCAACGGTAACCGGTTCAAGGAGCTGTATGCGGTCATATTCGATTTTACCGATATTGTTCAGCACCGCGCTGAGTAAACCTACACCGGTCGGCTCAACAATGAGATATTCGGGAGCCAGCGTATTTGCTATCGTCAATATGGAGGAAGCAAAATCGGATTTGAGCGAACAGCAGATGCAGCCTTCGGTCAACTCCCACACCTTTAATCGGTCGTGCTTCAAAAGGGCGCCGTCGATACCTGCTTCGCCGTATTCGTTTTCCATAACGGCAAAATTTATACCTGTTTTTTTGGAAAGCGCTTGAATAAAGGTTGTTTTACCGGCTCCTAAAAAGCCTGAAATCACAAAAATCTTCATAACAGAAAAATATTCACAGCATCAACAACCCCGACGCAAGCGTCGGGGCACAGTGCTTAAGGTATCGCACTGTATGTTCGATCCGGCACGGATGCCGGTGGTTCCAAACAGAAGCGAGTTTTTTGCTTTGTAAAAAACTCGCAGTCAAAAATGTACAAGGATGTATATTTTTGACGAGGCGGTTGCAATCGGTTTAGATGATAACCACCGGTTTAATCAGATCGGCCGGTTTATCCTTCATTAAATAGAGCGCTTTTTCGACATTCTCAAAGCCTTTGAAGGTATGGGTGATGAGCTTTGACAGGTCAAGCTTACCGACTGCAACGAGGCTGCTCAGTTTTTCCATGCGAAGCCGTCCGCCGGGCATTAATCCGCCGTTAATTTGCTTGTGTCCCATTCCGACACCCCATTCCACGCGCGGAATTTTGATGGAAACACCTGAGCCGAGATAGTTGACGTTTCCGATTTTACCGCCGGCCTTTAACGCTTTAACAGCTTCGTCAAAGGTATCGACGGTACCGCCTGCGATAATAACTTTGTCTACGCCTTTACCGTGGGTAAGGTCGAGCACTTGCTTATCGATGGGGCCGTTCTTGTAGCTGATAATATCGGTTGCACCGTAGAACTTTGCCGCTGCAATACAGGCAGGACGGGTTCCTACCGCATAAATCTTTGAAGCGCCGCGTAGTTCCGCACCTGCAACGGACATTAACCCGACCGGGCCGATACCGATTACCAGTACCGAATCTCCGTACTGAACATCGGCAAGCTCGGCGCCGTGGAAACCAGTGGGAACCATATCGGACAGCATTGGGGCATGTTCAATCTTTACTCCGTCCGGAATATGCGCGAGGTTTCCGTCTGCATCGTTGACATGGAAGTATTCGCCGAATACACCGTCTTTAAAGTTTGAAAACTTCCAACCGGCAAGCATACCGCCTGAGTGCATCGAATACCCTGCCTGCGCTTCCAGCGAATTCCAATCGGGAGTAATCGCAGGAACCAAGACCTTGTCGCCCGGTTTAAAATCTTTTACTAAAGAACCGACTTCGACAACTTCGCCACAGCCTTCGTGTCCTAAAATCATATTATGCCGATCGCCGATTGCTCCCTCCCATACGGTATGTACGTCGGAGGTACACGGAGCAAGCGCTAACGGCTTACAAATTGCATCGAGCAGGATACCATCTCTCTTCTCTGTCCAAACAGGTATAACTTCGCCCTTTTATAATTTAATTACCCGTGTTATAATTCACCAAGGAGGGTATTACCATGCGAATATTAATGATAACCAGTGAAGCGGTTCCTTTTGCAAAAACAGGCGGTTTAGCCGATGTCGTATCAGCCTTATCCTACGCATTAAAAAAACTTGGGCATGATGTCAGAATTGTTATGCCGCGTTATTATAGAATTGATAAAAAAAGTTTAACGCCTATTCCCGGCGCAATGGGAGTTTCTATTGGCAATAGAGAATATTGGACAGAAGTGTTTGAATCGACGCTTCCCAATTCCGATATACCGGTATATTTTATCGATCATGAAGAAAGTTTCGGTCGTGACGGATTGTACGGTTCCCTCTTTGAACCTGATTTTAACGACAATCCCAAACGGTTTTCGATATTGAGCCATGCAGCTTTCCAGATTTGCAGAAAGCAGCATTGGATTCCGGATCTGATGCACGCGCACGATTGGCAGACAGCGCTGGTGCCCGTGCTGTTAAAATTTAACACGCAGTATCTCGATTTTCAAGGGACTGCAAGTGTTTTTACCGTGCATAATATCGGCTATCAGGGAATTTACAATAAAGCGAGTTATGTGGATACGGGACTCGATTGGGGATATTTTTATTCTGCCGGTTTTGAGGACTGGGATAGAATGAATTTCTTAAAAGCCGGTTTGTTATCTGCCGACCGGCTGACAACCGTTTCTCCGACTTACGCACAGGAAATACAAAGCGCTGAATACGGTTTCCGAATGGACGGTATTCTTCGTTTCCGCAAGGATGCTTTAACCGGTATCTTAAACGGCGTCGACACTTCTGTCTGGAATCCTAAAACGGATAAACAGATCCCCTTCAATTATACAGCCCGTTCTCTTGTAAAAAAAGCGAAGAATAAAGAAGCTTTGCAAAAGTATATGGGACTTCCTCAAGATGAAAAAGTTCCGGTATTCGGTATGATAACACGACTGACCGATCAAAAGGGAATTGCGGAATTATTTGGGCCGTCTTACGGTGCGGCATTCAAAATATGTACCGATATCAATTTACAACTGATTGTGCTGGGCGCCGGTGATCGATGGTGCGAAGATGAATTATTGGCGCTTTCAAAACGGCTGCCAAATCTCCGTGTGTATGTCGGCTATGATGACAAATTGAGCCATCTAATAGAAGCCGGAAGTGATTTCTTTTTGATGCCATCGCGATATGAACCGTGCGGGCTTAATCAGATGTATTCGCTACTATACGGAACATTGCCGGTTGTACGCAATACCGGCGGGCTTGCAGACACGGTCGACAACTATGATGAACAAACAGGAGACGGAACCGGTTTTGTGCTGAATCTGCTTACGCCCGACAGTATTTATAATACCGTTAATTGGGCGGTAAATGCGTGGTTTAAAAACCCCGAGCACATCGTTAAAATGCGAAAGCGCGGTATGGCGAAAGATTTTACGTGGGATACCTCTGCAAAGCAGTATCTCGCGGTATATCAAGAAGCTGTCGGAAATAAGGTTTTCAATAAGCATTAAGATTGGGCAACCGCACCAGATACTTTATTGAATATCCCCGCAAAATAAAGAGGCTGTTCAACCAGAGTTGCCAATGTGATTGCCTTGAATATTAATACGGACAGGCTTAAGTAATGAAAAAGACGAATGCAATGCGCATTTTGGAGGCGGCAGGTGTTTCTTATAGCAGCGTCGAATATGCGTGGGATGAGGAACATTTGGATGCGGTGTCTGCTGCACGAAAGCTAAATATTGAACCCGATATGCTCTTTAAAACAATTGTAATGATAAGCGAAGACAATGAAGTATTTGTTTTTTGCGTACCGGCGCCTTCGGAAGTCAGTTTGAAAAAGGTACGGAATATAACCGGTAAAAAGATAACACCGCTTAAACTCGAGGCGCTGCAAAAAACAACGGGCTACATCCGCGGCGGCTGTTCCCCGCTCGGCATGAAAAAGCATTTTCCTACTTTTATCGATGAAACCGCACAGCTGTATGACCGTATCTATGTAAGTGCCGGGGAACGGGGGCACATGCTGTGCATTGCCCCTGCAGATTTGCAAGAAATCTGCGCCGCCGCTTTTTGCGATATCGCCGAAGAGTAGCACGGAACTCAGTTTTTGCCTTGCCTGAACGTAAAAAAATCGGTATCATATTCAGCATGAAAATTGCAGACGATTGTTTGGTTACGCTTGAGTATACCTTAAAAGATGATAACCAAGAGATTTTGGATTCATCGGAACAGATGGGACCGCTGGACTATGTTCACGGTTATCGCCAGCTTATCCCCGGCTTGGAAAAAGCGCTTCAAGGGCGCGAGGAGGGCGAAAGTTTTTCGCTTACGATAGCGCCACAGCAGGCTTACGGCGAAATTGATCCGCGCGCCGTCTTTGAGGTAAGCCGCGCACAGTTTCCGCCCGATACGCAGCTGGAAGTCGGTATGGAATTTGAAACAAGCGGCCATCATGTGGTCATAACCGGCATTGACGGTGATATTATCACACTGGATGCAAACCATCCACTTGCCGGAAAGACATTACACTTCGACATAAAGATTGCCGGCGTGCGCGATGCTACCCCGGAAGAGCTTGAGGAAGTTCAGCAATCCTTCGCAGGCGGATGCGGAAGCAGCTGCGGTACAGGTGAAGGCGGCTGCGGCGGATGTTCAGGCTGCCACTAAGCAGATTAGGCTATGAACAAAAAACAGGATGCACTGGTGCCGGTTTTCGGAGCCTTGTGTTTTTTCCTTTCGGCTATTGAATTTGTTATTCCCAAGCCGCTGCCATTTTTACGGATAGGGCTTGCAAATGTTCCGCTGATACTCGCACTGGATGTGTTGTCGTTTCCGACTTTTTTATTGCTAGCACTGATAAAAATTCTCGGACAGGCGTTTATCAGTGGAACGCTCTTCTCTTATCTCATCCTGTTCTCGGCAGCGGGAACAATCGGTGCGGCACTTGCGATGTATGCATTGCATAAGCTTCCCCGTAAGGTGCTATCGCTCGCCGGAATCAGTATGATGGGTGCTTTTGTTTCAAATTGTATCCAGCTTTTTATCGGACGTTTCTGTATTTTTGGAGAAGGTATTCGCTACATGGTGCCGCCTTTTCTCTTTATCGGTGCTATAACGTCCTTGATCCTCGGTGTTTTTTGCGAAAACTTTGAAGCGGAATCCGAATGGTATGCCCATATACGAGATGCCGACTCTCCATTATACGTGCAATTACCCGACACTACGGATCCTGCCACTCATCCGTGGATTCGGCTAATAACCGGCTTTACCTTGCTGATTGCACTCCTGTTTATACCGGGCTTACCGGCAAAGGCGATCATTTTTGCCGCAGGCTTTTTGCTTTGCCTTGCGGAAAAACAAAAAATATATTGGATACCGCTTTGTATTTCAACGGTGGGTATTGTCACCTGTCATCTTTTTATTCCGGTAGGAAAGGAGCTCTTATCAATCGGAAACTTTTCTCTTACAAGCGGAGCATTGCTGAACGGTTCGGAAAAAGCCCTTATTCTACAAGCGATGATTTTTCTTTCGCGGTGGACGCTGCAGGTACGGATTCGATTTCCGGGATTGCCTGGGATCATACTTGATGAGTCTCTCTACATATTTAAGCAGTTGCTTGAGTTTAAAGACAGAGTACGTCCCCGGCATCTTATTACAAGCATCGACGAGCTGCTGCTTGGGCTTCCCTTTATTATCAACAACCCCGACGCTCTGCGTCGGGGTGTTAAAACCTCAGACGAATAAAACAGCCGAAAGACGTATACGGTTTTACAACCCTAATTCGCTCAGCTCGGCGGTAAAGATTCCTGTGCGTCCAACTTCGTAGAATATCGATTCTTCCCAAGCGGCGGTAATCGCCGTATCCGAGATAAAAAACGCGGTATAGTGAAAATTTTCCGGTAAAGACGGCAACTGCACTTTTCGGATACCGCGCCCGCTCATATTAAGCATCAACGTTCCGTCAGGTAGCAGGATAGCCGCGCTCCGGTTACCGCCTCTTTGGGAATACTGAACCGCATAAACGGTTACCGGTACCCTCTCTTCCATAGTATCATTTGTTTGATTCCGTGCAGGTTTAAAGAAAACGGCACCATCCGCCGAATCTTGGGTGAATACTTTCAAGTACAAATCTCTATTACTTTCGATTGTGTCCACTAGCTCTTTGAGCATA
The DNA here is from genome assembly GCF_017161265.1 of Treponema medium. NCBI lineage: Bacteria > Pseudomonadati > Spirochaetota > Spirochaetia > Treponematales > Treponemataceae > Treponema > Treponema medium. The sequence continues at coordinate 2,522,930 of NZ_CP031393.1, forward strand.
TCCGGCATCTGCTTGTAAAGCGGAGGTTCGCAGGCTGCTCTAAAAGCCTCTACAGACAGCTGCTCGATATGTTTGTATGCATCTTCTTGCATAAAGGAGGCAAAATTACTGCATTTTACATAGGAGAAAGAAATATCTGTTCCATTATCAGCCTTAAAGCTTGCATACCATTGACCACCTACCTGCTTAAGCGATTTACACTGTGCTTCCTTAGGTAAGTGCAGATTTGTTACATCGGCAACAGGCGTATAGGTTGTACCTTCGGAATCGGTACGCAACAAGAAGTGTGTGTTTTCGGATATGCCACGCGATAAAAAGATCGAATTTTGATAGATACGGATAAAATACTGCCCGTCCACCGTATATAGATCTCCGGCAGTAACATACGAAAAAAGCTCATGCCCAACCGGAAGCTGTGCGTTTGATTGTAAAGAGCGAATCGGATACAGTCCGCATTTATTGATTAAAAAAACGGCATCCCCGTTATTTAAGCCGAAATCGGAAACTTGAACCGCCTCCGTCCACGGTTTAAACACTGTTGCAGGTATTTCGGAAATAGTATCGGCATTTTTTAATTCCACGGAACCGTTATCGCCAACGGAGAAATATTTCCAATGATTGGCAGACGGCACTTCAACCGGCACCACCGATGCGTTTTTTTGTGCTGGCGGCATTTCGGTTTCTGTCTTTTGTTTTGTACAAGCGGAAAAAACAAGCGCTGCCACAAGCGGCAGCGCTAAAATCGAGTTACGCAAAAGCGATTGCCTCAATTTCGACCAGTCCGTCTTTCGGCAGACGGGCAACTTCTACAGCGGAGCGCCCCGGATAATTTCCGGTACCGAATACCTCGCTATACACTTTGTTCATTTCCGCAAAATTATTCATATCGCTTAAAAACACAGTTGTTTTAAGAACCTTGTCCAAACTGCTTCCACCTGCTTCGAGTACCGCTTTCAGGTTCATCAGCGATTGGCGGGTTTGTTCGGCAATACCGCCCGGAACAAAAGCGCCCGTAGCGGGATCGATCGGCAACTGGCCGGAAGTAAAGATAAAGCCGTTTGCGGCTGTTCCCTGCGAATACGGCCCAATTGCGGCCGGCGCCTTGTCTGTTGCAATAATCCGTTTCATAACTCCTCCTATAAATCAATTAGTAATTGGTAATTTGTAATGGGTAATTACTATCATTTTTAATTATGAATATATAATTAAAAATATTAAATAAGCATGCGGACATCGGGCTCGTTTTTCATTTAGAAAAAGAACTTCCGAATATCCGCTTGGAACTGCTTAGAAATATCCGCCTATAACTGCTTAAAACCCGTAGCGTGCGAAAGTTTCGGCACCTGCATAGCGAGCTTGGCAGCCGAGTTCTTCTTCGATGCGGATCAGCTGGTTGTACTTTGCAATACGGTCGCTGCGGCTCATCGAACCGGTTTTGATCTGCCCCGCTTCTACTGCGACGGCAAGGTCGGCGATAAACGCATCCTCGGTTTCACCGGAGCGGTGAGAGATAACGGCGGTATAGCCTGCATTTTGCGCCATACGTACCGCATCGATGGTTTCCGTAACCGTGCCGATTTGATTGAGCTTAATCAGAATGGAGTTACAGGCCTTTTCTTTAATACCGCGCTGCAACCGTTCGGTGTTGGTAACAAAAAAGTCGTCACCGACAATCTGAATTTTGCTGCCGAGTTCTTTGGTCAGGCGGGCATAGCCTTCCCAGTCGTTTTGATCGAGCGGATCTTCGATAGAAACAATCGGATAAGTGTTAATCCACTTTTTATAGATTTCGATCATCTCATCCGCAGTGAACAGCTTATCGGGATTGGATTTCCAGAATTTATAGCCCTTGCGTCCGCCCTCATCGAATAATTCGGAAGAAGCGCAGTCAAGCGCAATGGCAATATCGGTGCGCGGCTTATAACCTGCCTTATCGATTGCCTTCATAATATACTCCAGCGCCGCTTCGTTATCGATATCCGGAGCAAAACCGCCTTCATCGCCGACTGAGGTAGCTTTGCCGTCAGCTTTCAAAAGGCTCTTCAACGCATGAAACACTTCCGCCGTCATGCGCACCGCTTCGTGAATGGACTCGGCGCCGATCGGCATCACCATATATTCCTGAAAGTCGATTTTGTTGTCGGAATGCTTGCCGCCGTTGATGATATTTGCCATCGGCACGGGCATTTGCAAGGTATGTGCGCCGCCCAAGTAACGGTACAGCGGTAAACCGACATAGTCGGCGGCAGCGCGTGCAACCGCCATCGAAACGCCGAGCATCGCATTGGCGCCGAGTTTTGACTTATTCGGTGTTCCATCCAGATTGAGCATTGTCTGATCGATTTCAGCCTGTTCTAAGGCATCCATTCCCTCAAGCTCTTCCGCAATAATGGTATTCACATTATCGACAGCCTTTAACACACCCTTGCCGCCGTAGCGTTTTGCATCACCGTCGCGCATCTCCAACGCTTCAAACTCGCCGGTAGACGCTCCGGACGGAACGCAGGCACGTCCGAAACTGCCGTCGCTCAATGCAACATCAACTTCAACAGTAGGATTTCCGCGAGAATCGAGAATCTCACGTCCTTCAATATACACAATATCGCTCATATACGACCTCCCATCTTTTAGAGGGAACCTCTAAAAACCTCAGTTTTTAGAGGTTTTCCTTAGATTTAATTTGCGATGTTTTAATTTAAGTCATTATAAATATAAAGACTTAAATTAAAACTCGTCGGACATCTCTAAAAAGCTAACCGAATTTTTAGAGATGTCCTAGAGATAATTCATTACATATTACACTTATTTTATGATATAATCAAATGGTATGACATTTATTTTATCCCCCGAAATGCTCGACGATATTATCTTTTCTATGGAAAATCAGACGGAAATTCTTTTGTTCGATGCGCTCGAAGGTATCTGTGTCGACATGGATGCCATTGATGATGATTATGAGACCGTTACCGACGACCAACGCTATTATGATCTCCCCGACTGGACTTCCGCTCATGGTTTCCATATTATGGAGCAGTTTACTGCACTGGTGCATAATCCGCTACTGAGGGAAGCATTGCTCAATGCACTCGGACAGCGGAAAGGCGTGTTCCGCCGGTATAAAGAAGTGCTGAAAACCGTTCCCGCCGTTGAACAAGAATGGTATCGCTTCAAGGATCAGCAGATGAAAGCTGCCGTTTATGAATGGTACAATGAGCTGAGAATGATCTGGGGGTTGGAAAAAATCAGTTTTGAAGATGAAACGGACAGTCAGCTTTTACAGGAAGATTTTACGTTTCAGATTGAAAAATACGATGCGTTGAATGCCGAACTTTTGCGAAATTTTATCAGTAAAACAGAAACAACCTCCGACGACAGTGATAAGATAATATCCTTTGACGACTTTGACGAAAAGGCAGCATTTGAAGCGGGCAGACTACTTGGATACACATCATTTTTTGATGCGAATGTTTGCGCCGCAGCCGGACAGAAGCACGGTACAACTCAGCATAATGCTGTGTATATCACTGCATACAATGAAAACGGATTATGCGGAGTTTGCTCCGTCATTGCGTTTCCATTTAATGAAAGTTTTTGTATTCCGTTCTTGCGGGTATTACCTGAGTATCGGGGACTTGGACTCGGTAAGGAGCTTCTACAGCGCGCCTGTACGTATGCTAAATCTTTGGCTGATGTACTGATATTTGCCGACTTTTGCACACCGGCTCATTTGATTGCGCTACTTGAACGGGAAGGTTTTGAGCAGAAAGGGCTGCTGTATATAAAAGACTTGTCCGGTGATGAGTAACAGAAATCGTTTAAAAAACAAGAGTGGGTAAAAAACGTGCGCCCGACACGGCTCGAACGTGCGACCTACGGATTCGAAGTCCGTTGCTCTATCCAACTGAGCTACAGGCGCATTTTCCGTTATGCCCAAAATAAACTGATTTATGGGCATCTCTAAAAACTTAATTAGCTTTTAGAGATGCTCGACGAGCATAAACGTAAAAGGGTGGGTGATGGGGTTCGAACCCACGACAACCAGATCCACAATCTGGCGCTCTACCACTGAACTACACCCACCGTGAATACAGGCGATAATGCCAAATAACCTCAAAAAAGTCAAGTAGCCAAGTGAGTATCGACAAGGATTTCCGATGCGTTTGCTTTATAAACACATTGACCGCACCGCATAAATTTTGTACTATGATGCGCGATGAAGGTACTGTATTTAGGTGAAGAAACGCTCCGGCAGCCCTCAAAGCCGGTAGAGCATATTGATGAAGCCTTGCATGAACTGATACGGGAAATGTTTATAACGATGGATGAGGATAAAGGTATCGGTTTGGCGGCGCCTCAAATAGGAAAAAATGTAAGACTTTTTATCGTAAAAATCGATGACGGCATTGAATGGGTATTCATCAATCCGCTCATTGTCGGTACTTCGGAAAAGCAATGCAGCTATGAAGAAGGCTGTTTAAGCATCCCTAAAATATATGCGGACGTTGTCCGCCCCGAAGCCGTTACCGTGCAATATCAGGATATGAATGGACGGCGCAGGACGATAGAAGCGACCGGTTTACTCGCGCGGGTTATCCAGCATGAGTATGATCATCTTGAAGGCGTCCTGTTTATTGACCGACTGGCTCAAAAAGAGCGTGACGAACTCGTAGCGAAGTTCACTCAACAGCAAGAGCGCAAAAAACAGCGTGAAGCCAAAAAGCGGGCGCGTGCATAATGAACGTTTTTTTTGCCGGAACCCCTGAGTGCGCAATCCCCGCATTACAGGCAATCGCGAAGGTATATCCTCTTGCCGGTGTGCTAACCGCTCCGCCCGCCCGTGTCGGACGCGGTAAAAAATATGCGGACGCTGCGATAGCGCAGGCAGTTGCCGAACTAAAAGAACACGGCATCATCGCTCAAGAGGTACCGGTCTTTACACCGGAGAAATTAAATGCGGATTTTCGCGAAGCCGTAGCGGCGCTCCGGCCTGATATAATGGTATGTTTTGCGTATGGAAAGATTTTCGGCCCAAAGACGCTGGCATTGTTTCCGCATGGTGCGCTCAATATTCATCCGTCCCTGCTGCCTCGATGGAGGGGACCGAGTCCGGTGCCGACAGCGATCCTTGCAGGCGACAGCATAACCGGCGTAACCGTTCAGTATATGGCGCAGGAAATGGATGCGGGAGACATCATCATTCAAAAAGAACTGCCGGTTGAATCGTCCGATACAACCGAAACGCTATTAGCCCGCTGTGCAGAACTCGGCGCTTCGCTTATTGTGCAAGCACTTAAAGCAGTAGAAACGGGTTCCGTCACCGCAACACCGCAAAATCATGCAATGGCAACCTATTGTACGCTGTTGGAAAAAGACAGCGGATTACTGTGCTGGCAAGACGATGCTACCGCAATAGACCGGAAAATACGCGCCTATACCCCATGGCCGGGAGCTTTTACCTATTGGATGGGGTCAAAACTTTCTATTGTACAGGCGCATCCGTATACGGGGAACGCAGCGGCGAAATCTCCCGAAACGCCGGGGCTGGTACTCGGCATTGACAAACGGGAAGGCGTATTGGTACAAACAGGAAAGGGTATTTTGGCAGTTCAGATACTCCAGAAGGAAACAAAAAAAGCAATGCAATGGAAGGATTTTTTAAATGGGGCAGCGGGCTTTATCGGAACAACGCTCCGCTCTCTTCCGGAAACATAATCGAGAACCTCTAAAAACTGTAATTTTTAGAGATACTCATAAGGATTAAGTATGAGTGTAGGTGATATTGCTGATGATATCAGCGGAAACGGAAAAACAATTGTTATTACATCGTTGGTGATGCTCATCGTTTTTGTTGCGGTTTCGACGTTGGTCTTTTTTATTTCGTTAAAAAGTGCCGAGCAAGTGATGGTGCCGAATGTTGTCGGTAAAGATTTGCCCGAAGCGCTGCTCGATTTACAGGCGCGTGAACTCTATCCGCGCATTCAACTCCGCTATTCTCAAAAAGCAGATGAGAAAGGGCTTATCCTTGAACAGGATCCCAGCCCGGGAGCTATCGTCAAAGGCGGCAAGCGGATCGAGCTGGTGGTAAGCCAAGGGACTGTTATCGATACGGTACAGGATTATATCGGAGAAAATATCGAAGATGTACAAAACCGGATACGGGAGTTGTTTACTTCCGGCAGCCGTCAATACATCCAGATTAAACAGCCGTATTTGACGAAATACAGCGCCGAACCTGCAGGCACCATCCTTGAGCAGGAACCCGCAGCGGGAACACCGATTTCAAATAATATGGAGCTGACCTTTGTGGTAAGCAAGGGAACGCAAACGGAAACAACCCAAGTTCCCGATATGACCGGCGCCGATCTTAAAAAAATATATCAGGTAATGCAAAGAGCTGTGGTAACCTTTGCTTTTACCGCAAGCAGCGCCACAGGAACGGATATTACCGTACAACAGCAAAGCGCCGCAGCACAGAGTGAAGTTCCGGTATTTTCTCCGGTAACACTGACCGTTTCCCTACCGGAATCGGCAGACGGTATGGTGTCCGGCATCCTCAAAACAACACTGGCAGAGTTCCCCTACCCCTTTACCGTTTCGCTCTATGCAGCGTATCCCAACGGGGATAAAGATCTCCTTACCTCATTCCGGCATCCGGGCGGCGCATGTTCAGTACCATACACCGTGCCGGAAGGAACAAAGCTGTCGCTGGAAGTGCTGAACAAAGAGGTTTACACCGAAACGGTAGGCGCAAATACAGCGGAATAGGCGAGAGAGGGGGCACACGAGTTTGTATCACTCCTTACCTGTTCTCCGCTGCCTCAAAAAGTGCTATCCTCTAACACCGGTCGGTGTAACCGGTGTTCTTTAACTTCTTTTTCTCTTTTAAGCTTAAACTTAAGCAGCTGGAAAAAATGTTACAACCATAGCCGCCGGTTTGAAATTTGTCCCACACCTTGCCCTCATAAGTACTTCTTTACAGAACAAACCGATATTTAGAGGTCTTCGTTTTCATTGCATTCGGCTACTATTCTTATATAAGCCAGCAGTAGTATAGATAGTGCAGACATTTTAAACGGTGGTCTAATGCCCGCGCAGGAGAGTTCTTTGCTATATCATAGCATTTTTTAGAAAAATATTGTATTATGTATAGTATGAATCAATCAACACTTTTTAACATAGACGAAAATCACACAATAGAAAGTATATCCAATCCAAGGACGTATAAAGGTATATATGCTTTTCATAAGTATTGGGGAAAGAAGCCTGTTGAAAGTTTGGATTATTGTATAGAACACTGTACAAACAAAAATGATATTGTTTTAGATCCGTTTTTAGGGTCTGGTTTGATTTCTAAGGAAACTCATAATTTGGGAAGGCGGTTTTTAGGAATTGATATAAATCCCTTCTCGATTGAACATACATTATTTTTGCTATCATTGCCAAAAGCAGAAGATTATAAAGAAGCAATAAATTCAATAAAGAAAAATATTTTGTCTAAAATTTCAGAAAGTTATTCTTTAAAAAATGCTGATATAGCAACGCATTTTTTATGGAACAACGATACACTGCAAGAAGTATGGACAAAGGTTAATAATTCACGAAAAAAAATACAGTTAAAGCCTACAGATATTGATTTAGATAAAATCAAAAAATTTGAAAACTATTCTGTCAGAAATATTCAGACGGGAACTTTTTTTGAAAATACGCGAATAAACTCTTTAGAGAACATGACTATATATGATTTATTCACAAAACGTGCATTGCATAATATTGATTTAATTCTTGATGAGATTAACAAGTTTTCTGGAGATTTAAAAAGAGCTCTGCAGTTAACATTGACATCATCATCCGGACAAATGTCAAATATGGTATTTGCTATTACAGGACGTGGAAAAACTAAAAACCAACAATCAGAAAAAATTGAAGTTGGTAGTTGGGTTATTGGTTTATGGAGACCTGATTTACATTTTGAAATAAATGTCTGGAATTGTTTTGAAAACAGAGCTAATAAATTATATAAAGCATTGTTAGAACAGGACTATACCCCAATATCATATAAAGACACTGTTTCTGATTTCTATACAAAACAAGCTAAAATGGGAATTATTCAAGGAAACTCAAAAAATGAATTAAAGAAAATTCCATCTGAATCTATAAAACTAATTATTACAGACCCTCCGCATAGTGACAGAATTCCTTATTTGGAATTAAGTGAAATGTGGAACTGCTTATTGAATAAACAATCAGATTTTTCAGAAGAAATTGTTGTGTCAAATGCTAAAACTCGTAATAAAAGTAAAGATAAATATTTGAATGATATGCGTGAAATTATAAATGAGTCGTCACGTATTTTAACAAAAGATGGCTATTTATTGCTTTATTTCAATGCTAAAGATAGAAATAGTTGGAGCTTTTTTGATAGTATCGAAAAACAAACTCATTTAGTTTATCTCGGTTCTTTTCCCATGATATATTCTGCAAATTCTGTTGTTCAGGATAATAGAAAAGGTGCAATGAAATCTGATTATGTGTTAGTTTTTAATCATTCTCGAGTAAAAAAAATGCTTGACATATTCAATAAAATAAATGGATGGACAAGAGATAAACCTTTTAAGGAAGCGAAACATGTCTAGTAATTTTAATAGATGGAAATCTATTTATGATTCAGAAGATTTCATTTCTTTTTCAAAAGATAAAGAAGCTCTATTGTGGTTAAAAATAAAATCCGTAGTTCGTAAGAAAATAATTACCGAATTTTGTTCTGAAAATAAGATTGTTTTAAAAGAAACATCTCTGACAAAACAATTTGAAGAACTTTTCAACAAACTGAGTTTAGATATTAATGAATCTCATAAAAAACTTGATACTTATATTCTTTCTAAGAATGCTAAAATATTGAAAGAATTGCATCAAGAAAAACTCGTTTCTGAACTTTACAAATTACAAAATTTTGAATGGGGAGGAGATTATCAAAACTCATTGGACAAATATTTGATAAGTCATTATGTAAAAACAATTAAATCTTATGATGAATTGACTTCAAAATTCGATCATGAAATAAAACATACAGTTCAAGGCTATGTTTTAAACAGTTGGTATAATCATTGGTCAAGTATCTTAATTGAGCATATTTTTAAGTCTCATAACATTGTTTTACCAACTGTTGGTCAAATAAAAAGTGTAGATTTCTTTGTAAATCAAATTCCTTTTGACTTAAAAGTCACCTATTTCCCTGCCGAATTTTTAAAAAAACAAAGAAAGTTAAAAGGTTATCCTGTAGAATTAACTTATTTGAAGTCAAAAGCAAAAGAACTCGGTATTACTTTTGATAAAGATGCTAAGCCAAGTGAAATTCATTATGAAATTTCTGAAAAACTCAAAGATAGAAATTCAAAAGGAAGTTTAGAAGTCTTAAATTCACTTAAAAAAGAAAATATTGGTATTGTAAAAGAATGTATAAAGAATCCTAAGTCACTTGCTAAGTGGTTATACGAGAATCAAGGAGAAATGAGATTCGGTTCTGAAAATCGACTATTTTTAGTTTTAATTGATACAGAGGATTTTTCTGCTTCTTGGAAGTTAAAGAGAAACTTAAACTTGTTAAAACCTACAATTAATGGCTACTTGGATACTTTTGGTAGCAAATCCTTGAATGATATGAAAATTAATTTTACTTATCAAGGTAAATCAACAATTTACACAACTTATGCAGATGTTATTTTTGTAATGAAGTAAATACCTAAACCTTCTAAAATGCGGAGACTTATACTTTCTCACATTGTCCCATAACATTTTGTATCAGGTCTTATTTATTTCAAAACCTCCGCGAGATAGGTGCCGGTAATACTTGCCGGATTATGCGCAATTTCTTCAGGCGTTCCGTATGCAACGATTTCTCCGCCAGCGGCACCACCGCCCGGTCCCATGTCAATCACGTAGTCGCTGTTTGCAATAAGATCGAGGTCGTGTTCAATGACAATAACGGTTGCACCTGCTTCAACCAACTGAGAAAATACGCCAAGCAACACTTGCACATCGAGCGGATGCAGTCCAATAGTCGGCTCATCAAATATGAACACCGCATCTTCCTGCGTTTTTCCCATTTCAGCAGCGAGCTTTAATCGTTGTGCTTCGCCGCCGGAAAGTGCAGGCGTATCTTCACCGAGTGTCAGATAGCCAAGGCCTAATTCATCCAAAATGGAGAGAGAGTCTCCTATCTTTTTTAAATCTGAAAACACTGTTCGCGCCTGATGTACGGTCATACGCATGAGCTCCGACAGTGAATAGCTTTGTTCCGATTTTTTTGGTTTCCATGTTATCGACTCGGCTTCTTTGCCGTAACGGGATCCGCCGCAGTCGGGACAAGTGATAACTACATCCGGCAAAAATTGCACGTCAAGCGATATTTGTCCCGTTCCATCACAGGAAGAACAGCGGAGCGTTCCGGTATTATACGAAAAAGCGCTTGCGTTAAGCTTTTTTTCTTTTGCCGCCTTTGTTCCGGCAAATAGTTTTCGTAACTCATCCGCTACACCGCTATACGTTGCGACAGTTGAACGGACATTAACACCGATAGGAGCGGCATCGATGAGGTTTACCCGCGTAATTCCGCAAGCCAAAATCTTTTTTACGGGAAAGGGCGCTTTTTTTCCGGCAGCCGCTGCCTGAAGCGCAGGGATAAGACTCTCCAGCACCAGCGTCGTTTTCCCCGAACCGGAGACACCCGTAACCGCCGTCAGCCTGCTCTTAGGGATATCTACCGTCAACGCATGTACCGTATGAATTGGAGCAGTTTCCAGATGAATAGCGCCCTTTGCAAACAGCTCTGTTTTTGTCGCACGTTTTCGCGTAAGCACATTTTCATTTTCCGTGATAAAACCTGCAATCTTTGAATCCGGATTTTTTGCAATCGATTCAACGTTGCCCTGCGCGATAATTCTTCCGCCCTCGTTTCCGGCGAGCGGCCCCATTTCGATTATATAATCTGCGCGCTTGAGTACACGTACATCGTGATCAACTAGAACGACGGAATTGCCATCAGCAATCAAACTGTTTACAACTTCCATTAAACCGTCGATATTGGATGGATGCAGTCCGATACTCGGTTCATCAAGCACGTATAAAACACCCGTCGTTTCATTGCGAACAGCCCGCGCAAGCTGTACCCGCTGCCGCTCCCCTGTCGAAAGGGTGCTACTTGAACGGTCAAGAGAAAGATAGCCGAGTCCGAGTTCTTTAAGCCGCCGTGCGTTATCTGTCAACGAGGCAATAATGCTCAAAGCCATCGGGCGCATTTCTTCAGGCAGCGTTGTAGGCACACCTTCAACCCATTGAAGCAATTCATCGAGTGTCAACGCCGTTGCTTCGGCAAGATTTTTCCCTGCAAGCATCGTCGCCCTGACTGCTTCGGAAAGCCGTGTTCCCTTGCAATCGGGACAAACTGTTTCATGCAGAAATTTACGAATTTTATCCAAGCCTTTTTCCGATTCGGCATTATGCAGCGCGTTTTCGGCAGCCCGATGCGCATTAAAATACGTGCAATTCAATTCGAATATTTTGCCGTTTTTAGAATGCCAGACGATCATCTTTTTGGTTTCTTCACCTTCAAAGACGATGCGCCGCTCCTCTTTAGTGAGTTCGGAAAACGGCACATCTATCCGCACACCGAGTTCGGCAACGGTTTTCGGCATAGCGATAAGTCCGAATAGCTTCCACGGTAAAACAGCTCCATCTTCGATAGATATGCTTTCGTCGGGAACTAACGTACTGTCATCGACCTCGCGCACTATTCCCGTGCCGCCGCAGGTTGGACACGCTCCGTCCGAATTGAATGCCATCGCCTCCGCACCGGGACCGTAAAACGCCTCGCCGCATACGGGACAGACAATCGGCTGCATCAGTGCAACCGCCATACTCGCAGGAACGTGATGACCGTTCGGACATACATGACTACCGAGCCGTGAAAACATAAGACGTAGGCTATTCAATAATTCGGAAGCCGTACCGAAAGTGCTGCGTACTCCCGGAATACCGGGTCTTTGATGCAGCGCAAGTGCGGCGGGTACATGGCGTATTTCGTCGATATCCGCTCGTCCGTTTTGCGAAATTCTCCGTCGCGTATAGGTCGATAGCGCTTCTAAATACCGACGAGAACCTTCTGCATAGAGTGTTCCCAGCGCCAACGACGATTTTCCGGATCCGGAAACACCCGCAATTGCAACAAGCTTTTCAAGCGGAATATCCACATCGATATTTTTTAAGTTGTGTACTCGTGCCCCTTTGATACTGATATGTTGAGGTCGCGGTCGTTTCTTTTGTTTCATACGATACCCCTACTAACCGGATCTTTAGGCTTTAAAGAAATTTTCTTATCCCTGTTGATTAAGCTGTAAGTATATTTGATCGGCAAGACCGAGCCCTGCATTTTTGGTCATTGTGCGGGAAAGCTCTTCGTACATCATATCGTCGTACATTTTACCGGCAAAGCTGTCTTTTCCGGTCAGGCTGTTTTTGCCGAGTGTACTCCGCATGGAATCGAGCATGATTTTGACAAAGTAGGATTCAAGCTCAAGGGCTTGCTGATACAGTTCGGAGGTTTTATCGATAGTGGCCTTTGCACCGGAGTGCTGTGCCGCAGAAACGGCGCCCATACCCTTAGGTTGAGCCGCCCGATCTGCATCGGTAGGATTGACGATTTCAAATGAGCTTAGATACTCACCCGGAAGCCGTGTCGAAAGATTTGAATGAGCGGATTCCTTCGCCGTAGAAAAGCGGGCGGATTCGGTCTTTAAGGAATCGAGCAACTGAGAAAAGCTCTGTGTGTTTTTTGCAGCATGTTTGTTCACCGGATGCTGCGGTGCGGTATGGCTGTTGTGCTGCACTGCGCTAATCATTGTTGTGCTCCTTCTTTCTATGAAGCCTCTAAAAAGATTGGTTCGTTTTTAGAGGTTTCTCTATATATCTTGATGGTTTAAAGACCTGCTGTTACCGCTTTAAGCCGACTGCGGTGCCGAGCATATTATCGCTGGTTTGGATGGCTTTTGAGTTAAATTCATAGGCGCGCTGTGCGACAATCATGTTGACCATTTCGCTGACGGTAGAGACATTCGACATTTCCAAAAATTTATGCTCGGTTTTGCCGAATCCGTTAAACCCGGGGCGCCCTGCGATAGCCTGACCCGATGCCGGAGTTTGCCGGAACAAATTGCTTCCTTGAGCGGAAAGCCCGACCGGATTCTGGAAGCGGTACAGCTCAATCTGGCCTACTTCTACCGGATCATCCTGCTCCCCTACCCGTACCGACACCCGACCGTCTTGGCTGATTGCAATCGTGTGCGGGAGATAGTTTTCCGGGAAAATAATTTCCGGCAAACAGCGGAGTCCGTTTGAGGTTACCAACTGCCGGTCGGCATCGATTTTAAAGGAACCATCCCGCGTATAGGCATAGGTGCCGTCATATTGCAGCACACGGAAAAACCCCTCTCCTGCAATAGCCACATCGGTAGAAACACCTGTGTTCTGCAGCGACCCTTGTTCAAAATTCCGCTGCGTCGCGGCGAGCTTTGCACCGTGCCCCATCTCCACGCCGACGGGTGTAATCGTATCTTCGGTTGCAGGTGTTCCCGCCGCCCGAATGGTCTGGTACAGCAGGTCTTCAAACTCTGCCCGCTGCTTTTTAAAACCGCTGGTATTCACGTTTGCAAGGTTGTTTGCAACGGTGTCGATATTTGCTTGCTGACTGTTCATGCCGGTTGCAGCTGTCCATAAACTTCTTACCATCTTATTCTCCTACGCTATTTTACTTTCGCAACCTCGTTCCAAAGTTTACTCATCATTGTATCTTCGGATTGAATTGTCTTTTGATTTGCCTCATACGCACGGTTGACCTCAATCATGCGTACCATCTCGTTGACTACCTTAATATTGGAAGCTTCGACAAAGCCCTGCACCACAACGGGACGGTCGCCGCCCTCCGCAGCGATAGCAGACCCCGACACGGGTGTATCAAGATAAAAACTGGAACCATGCTTTTTCAGATACCGGTCATTTTCAAAGGTAACGATTTTGAGCCGGTCGGTAAGCGTCGCATCCGAATCAGGTTCGGTTATCGGCCGCGCATAGACCTCTCCGTTTTGATTTACCTTATATTCCTTGTCCTGTAAAAAAATGCGACCATTTTCTCCAAGGACGGGATAGCCTTCTTTGGTCATCAAATAGCCTTCAACACCGACGGTAAAGTTCCCGTTGCGGGTATACCGTTCGCCGTAAGGGGTTTCTACACAGAAAAAGCCCTTGCCTTCAAGCGCGAGATCGGAGGCGGCATTGGTCTGCTTTAAGGAACCCTGCTCAAACTCGGTAAAGATTTCATTCAGCTCCACCCCAAGACCGAGTTTTCCGATAATGGGCGCAATGTCTGAGGAACCGAAGGGATTTTTAACAACGCCGTCATCATTTAAGCGCCGTATCAGTAATTCGGGGAAATTTTTATGGGTCGCAACGTCCCGTTTATAGCTTGTCGTATCGGCATTTGCTAAATTCTGAGCGATAACGTCCAGCTGTTTTTGCTGAGCGTTCATGCCGCTTGCCGCAGTGTACCAACCTCTAATCATAAGAACCTCTCTACTCAATATCGGCACAAGGGGAAAAATATGAAGAGGTTTTTATTGAAGCAATTATAATTGGAAGTTTATTGATTTCATTGCACTATCGTATGCCTGTATCTGTGGAGAAATCCGCATCGGTGATGAGCGAGTAGGCATAGCCCTGTTCCGCAAGAAATTTTTGACGGTGATCGGCGCATTCTTCTTCCACTGAATGGCGGGTTACCAGCGTGTAAAAAAACGAATCCCGCTCTTTAGGCCGAAGAATACGCCCGAGCCGCTGGGCTTCCTCCTGCCGGCTGCCGAAGGTGCCGGAAATCTGGATTGCAACGGAAGCATCCGGCAAATCGATTGCGAAATTCGCTACCTTGGAAACCACCAGTACGGAAATATCGCCCGCTCTGAATGAGTCGTACAACACTTCCCGTTCGGCATTCGGCGTTTTTCCGGTGATGAGCGGGGCATGCACCGCTTCGGCTATTTTTTTCAGCTGCGTAATGTATTGCCCGATAATCAAAATCTGGTCGTCGGTATGCCGTGCAAGCAGCTGCCGGACAATTTCGTTTTTTGCTTCGTTCTCACTCGCAATCCGGTGTTTTTCGCGCAAGGGGGCGGCGGCATACTCAATCTCTTTTGAGACCGGCAAGGGGATGCGTATCTCCGTACAATAGGCGTGAGCAATCCATCCCTTTTCTTCCAGTTCCTTCCACGGCACATCATAGCGCTTCGGGCCGACGAGACTAAACACATCCCCTTCGCAGCCGTCCTCTCTGATAAGCGTTGCCGTTAATCCGAGCCGTCTGATTACTTGCAGCTCTGCGGTAATGCGAAACACCGGAGCGGGAAGTAGATGTACTTCGTCATAGATAATCAAGCCCCAGTTCCGTTCGCGAAACAGCTTAAAATGAGGGAACTCCGATTCGGTATCCGGCCGCCATGTTAAAATTTGATAGGTTGCTACGGTAACCGGCTTAATCTCTTTGGTGTCACTTGAATAAATACCAATGGTATCAGGTTCTAGTCCGGTTTTATCGATTAACTCGCGCTTCCACTGATGCACCGCGGCGGTGTTGGTAGTTAGAATCAGCGTATCAGTGTTCAGCATCGACATAACCAACATACCGACAATCGTCTTACCTGCACCACAGGGCAACACAATCGTACCGAAACCCGTTCCCGGCCCCTTATCACCGGTAAATGCTTGCGCTGCTTCCCGCTGATAGTCGCGGATGATAAAATCTTTTCCTTTTTTTGTCTGTGTACGCAAATCTACCGCAAGCGGCGCACCGTCTTTCAACGGTACCTCATCGCGCACCGGCCAGCCCATTTTCAGCAGCGCCTGTTTTACCGTACCGCGGTTCAAAAGCGCAATTAAAAACGAACGAGGTTTTTCCGCCGCAACCAGATACTTTGCAAGCTTCGGCGAAGCTTTTAATTCCTGATATATCCGATCGTTTTCCGCCGTCAAATACAAAAACGCATCATCTTCACACTCGGTTAGTTTAATCTTTCCGTACCTGCTGAACGTTTCTTCCACCCAACCGAGTACGGCAGGCGGAATATCAAAACGGGAAAACCGCTTGAGCGTTTCCGTTATTTTTTCGGCAGTAAAGCCTGCGCTTGCGGCATTCCATAAAGATAAGCCCGTCAAGCGGTAGGTATGCAAGTGTTCTGGAGATTTTTCAAGTTCGGCAAAGGGGATAAGTGCAAAACGCGCATCCGTTGCTTCCGGCGCGTGAACGTCGAGTAATATGGAGCGATCGCCTTGAATGATAAGCGGTTTTAACGAAGCAGACATAACGAATAATTTTACGCTATCCTTCACGTTTAGTCAAATCGGTCTTTTGAAAAGTATTGATTCTGCGCAGCAGTCTCTATTATTCTGCGGGATTTGATTTGTACTTCTGATACGTTTACCTTATATTCAACAGATAAGGATGATTGGATTTATTGCCGTATCGGAGTATAATCAACTTACTCGACACAAGGAATATTTATGGAAAACTTTAATGCACTGTATTATCAAAAACCGTATATCAGAGAATTCGATGCAACGGTAACTACTTGTTTAAAAACCGAGAGAGGGTATGAGATAGAACTGTCGGATACGGCATTTTATCCCGAAGGGGGCGGACAGCCCGGCGACAGGGGCAGCCTTGTTGCAGAAGGACAACCTGAGCGTACTATCCGAATATCGGATACGCAATTTGCAGGTGAACGCATCATTCATATTGCCGATGGAGAACTTGCTGCCGGAACAAAAGTTCACGGAGTATTGGACTGGGTAAACCGTTGCGACAATATGCAAGGACATTCGGGCGAGCATATCCTTACCGGCATCCTCGCGCAAACCTACGGGTACGAAAACGTCGGTTTCCACATGGGAGAAAGTTTTATCACCATCGACTTTAGCGGTCCGTTGACTGACGAGCAAGTACTCGATGCGGAACAGCGTGCCAATGAAATTGTCCGTGCAAATCTTCCGATTCAGGAAAGCTTTCCGAATGCGGAAGAACTCAAGACAATGCAATACCGCAGCAAGAAAGAACTTTCGGGTACCGTACGCATTATCACCATTCCGGGACTTGATGCCTGCGCCTGCTGCGGCACACATGTTACAGCAACCGGCGAGATCGGTTTGATTAAAATTCTCAACTTTACGAACCGCAAAAAGGGAGTCCGTTTGGAAGTGCTCTGCGGCAGAAAGGCGGTTCTTGCATACGAACAAGAAACGGCACAAGTACGGGCTATCTCCCGCTGCTTATCGGCAAAGCCATCCGAAGTGCAGGAGGCGGTGGAAAAATTAAATGCCGAAAAAGGAAAACTACAGCAGCAACTCCATGAGATGACTGAAAAATATCTAAAACAGAAAGCGGAGTCGGCGGCAGATACTGAGGGCGCTCCTCTTTATTTTGAAGATAACCTCAGTATCGAATATCTACGCTCGTTCTGCAATCTGCTTTTAGCAACAGGAAAAATGCACACCTGTGCAGCATTATCAGCGGTTGCAGTTGAATCGGAAGGACTACAACCGGCGGCATACAATTACGTCATCGTCAGCAATGCCATCGATTTAAAACCGCACATAAAAACATTAAACCAACAGCTCAACGGCCGCGGCGGCGGAAACAACTCCGCTATTCAGGGAACGTATTTTGCGGGGAAAAAGCTTATTGAGGAAACACTTATTAACCTTTTGAAAATATACGATGCATCTACTTCGTTGCATCATTAAAAGTGTACATCCGTGTACACTTTTAATGGCGAGTTTCGCGCTCACGCGAAACATCGCTCCTGATGGAACCAGCGGCGTCCGTGCCGCTACTGAAAATGCTCAACGTATCATTTCCGCCAAGGACGGCGGGGGTTCTAGTCAGTAGCGTGTTTGCAAGGCAAACACGTAGGTACAAAATGTACAAGGATGTACATTTTGTACCGTGCCTGCGGTTAATTTGTGATTGCGCCTTGTAATTTCAGAACGGACAGGGATGTCCGTGGTTATAAGCAGTAGCGAGATTTGTGTTGTGCACAAATCTCGTCGTTAAGCAGTTGTACACGGATGTACAACTGCTTAACAGTCTATTTTCAAACGGCTTACGGAGAGGTGGTTTTAATAGACTTATTAATCAACATAATTAATAAGCATTAAGATGGCACTTTCCATTTAAATCTTTTAAAATTACAAATCTCTAGTTACGGATAGCTGATTCATGCGGAGATTTAATAGTAAGCGCTCTGCGCCGTAACTAAATGAATGATTACAAAGGAGAGTTATTATGAAAAGATTTATTGTGGCGATTTTTGTGTTGTTGTGCGCTGTAGGCGTTTTTGCGCACAAAAGTCCGTATGACGGAGCCTCGTCGGATACTCAAATCTTACTCAAAAAAGCGGATGAGCTTATTCAACAGGAGCAATATGAATCGGCGTTCGGCACCCTCAGTGACGACAGCAACGAATTCATACTTGCAAAAAAAATAGAAATTGCAATCAATTATTTTGCTCAAAGTATAATGCACCAAATGTTCGCATTTAAAAATCTTAAAAAAGGGGAAACGCTCTACGATGTACGAACGGGAACGGGATCGTATTCGATGGTGATGTTCGACCCGGTTAAAGCTGTCGAAGAATATGAAAAGAAAAACGGTGAAAAGCCCATTTTGAATTACGCACTCGGCTTGTATTACGACGATGTTCTTTTACGCTATGGATATCAATGGCTTTTGAGCGAAAAAGAACTTACGCAAAAGACAATCGATCGCCTGCAAAAGGCCATAAATCAGGATTGCTGTGATGCGTACTCGTTAAGCGTACTTGCACTTGCGTATTATAAGAACGGTGATTTAACAAATGCCGAAAAAATATATAACAAGAAAATCGAATCGGGTTTTGAACCTTCTGTAAATGATTTTTTTAACCTTGGTACGATATATTTACAAAAAAAGAATTTCGCTTTGGCACTGCACTATGCGGAAAAAAGTATTGAAGGATATAAAAACGATCCTGAATATCAGTCGGACGCATACATTGTTTGCATTGACAGCTGTCTTGGACTACACGATTATAAAAAGGCAGGGAGCTTTCTTAAAACAGCTCAAAAACATTTCCCGAAAGATTACAGAATCATACAAAAAACAATCGCTTTGTATGCAATGCAAAAGAATAAACCAGAAGCTTTAAAAGCTGCCAAAAACCTGTTTGCTTTTGCACCTGAAAATCCCGCCGTCTCACAAATGATTATAAAAGAATATTTTAATGCAGGTACGGAAAAATGGCTGCCGGATTTTTTTGACGATTGTTTAAAAACATATTCTAAACAGAGCAAAGCGCGGCAAAATCTATTGTATCATTACGCATATACGTTGTACGAGCTCAACGATAAAGAAAAAGCATCTAAAATGGCAAAAGATGCAAAAGCGGAATTTATAAAAAATGGAGAACTTACTGCGGAAATTGAAAAAGCCTTAGATTCGTTCGGAAAATAACAGACATACTGTATAATTGAAAACGAAATAAAACATTATAAATGGGCACCTCTAAAAACTCGGTTAGATTTGCTTCGCATCCTTCGGAATAGAGGTGCCCGTCGAGTTTTAATTTAAGTCCTTATAATATAATGACTTAAATTAAAACATCGCAAGTTACATCTAAAGAAAACTTTTAAAAACTGAAGTTTTTAGAAGTTCCCAAATAAATAAACAAGGAAAATTTATGAACACACATCAAAATTATCAGGATGCAAATGCGGCGGTGATCGACCGTTGGATTACTGAAGGCTGGGAATGGGGTAAGCCAGTTGATCACGAAACGTATATCAATGCACAAAACGGACAATGGTCTGTAGTATTGACGCCGACAAAAGCGGTACCGCATAAATGGTTCGGTGATTTAAAAGGGAAAAAGCTGTTAGGACTTGCGTCGGGAGGCGGTCAGCAAATGCCGATTTTTACCGCAGCCGGAGCGGAATGCACGGTGCTTGACTACTCTGAAAAACAGCTTGAATCTGAGCGAGTTGTTGCCGAACGAGAAGGTTATCGAATTAACATTATACGTGCAGATATGTCAAAACCGCTGCCCTTTGCCGATGCATCCTTCGATATTATTTTCCATCCGGTAAGCAACTGCTATATCGAAAAAGTTGAACCGGTGTTTTTGGAATGTTTTCGTATACTCAAAAAAGGCGGCGTGTTACTGTGCGGACTTGATACAGGGATCAATTATATTGTCGATCAAAAAGAAGAGAAAATTATCAACGCACTTCCGTTTAATCCGCTCGTTTACGAATCGCACCGCAAACAGCTTGAAGAAGCGGACAGCGGTTGGCAATTTTCTCATACAGTAAGCGAACAAATCGGCGGACAGCTACGCGCAGGTTTCACGCTCACCGATATATACGAAGACACGAACGGAGAAGGACGCTTGCACGAATTGCATATCCCGTCATTCATTGCAACGCGGACAGTGAAGTAATTTGTAATTAAATGAAAGGCTTTTGAAAAACTACTGAAAAAAAACAGTAATTTTTTTCGGCGTTAAGTTAATTGGAAACATTAGAGAAGAATCTTACGGCAAGTTGCTCGCCTTCGAAAACCTCGACGGGCATTGATTGGACTTTTTTGAAAATAAAAAGGCTTGAAATACGGAGCTGTTGAATCAAGGAGAATGGTATGTATACAAACGATGAAACATGGCAAAAACTTCAAATGTTTTTGCCTGAACGCAACAGGATAAGCATTTCATGCGCTCCTTCCGAAATGTTCAGCACATTCGACAGGACGAACATCCATCTCGACGTATACAACGAACATAGCAACAACGGTGTTACGCTCGTGCTGTTCCACGGTGTCGGCGGGAACGGCCGGCTCCTGTCGTTTATTGCAGCTCCTCTGGCAAAGCGCGGCTATAAGGTTGTCTGTCCGGATTTGCCGGGGTACGGCTATACCGAATACGAGGGCATACCGTCTTATAAAACATGGATCGATACCGGTGTGCACATTGTACGACAGGAATTGCTACACTCGAAAAAGCTTTTTGTGCTGGGGTTGAGTGCAGGCGGCATGCTCGCATACAACATCGCTTGCTTAGCTCATGGTGTTTCCGGCGTCATCGTTACCACCCTGTTAGATAATCGCTTAAAGCCGGTGCGTAACTATTCGGCAAAAAACAAATTGCAGGCGCGTATCGCTTTGCCGCTTTTACGTTTTATACCGAAGCAGATAAGGCACTTAAAAATTCCGGTAAAGGCGGTAACGAATATGAAAGCAATCGTCAACAACGACCGGGTACTTTCTTTGTTGCTGCATGATAAACGAGGCTCAGGATCTTCCGTGCATCTTGGTTTGTTATGTTCGATGATGGAAAGCATTCCTGCCGTAGAGCCTGAAGCATTTGAAATTCCGCTTTTGCTTTGTCATCCTGAAAAAGATCGCTGGACACCCGAATGGATAAGCCGCCTTTTTTTTGATCGCGTACGGAGTCCAAAAGAACTGTGCACACTTAAAAACGCGGGGCATTTTCCGATTGAACAGCCGGGTATTACACAGCTTGAAGAATCCGTTGTGTCGTTTATAAAAAAATATTATTGAGGTGATCATGGTATTAAGAAAATATGAAGCGCAAGATTCAAAAATCATTTGCAGCTGGATTAAAGATACAAAGCAGCTTTATCAATGGTCTGCCGACAGAATAGGGCGGTTTCCACTGAATGGCAATGAGTTAAATGAATACTATGGTTCGATGAACGGTACACAGCCTATCATTCCTCTTTGTGCCATTGACGGATGCAGCGTAATCGGTCATTTGTTTATCCGATACCCAAATAAAGACGATAAAACGCTCGTGCGATTCGGGTTTATTATACTTTCGCCTGAAAGCAGAGGAAAGGGAAACGGAAAGAAAATGGTAGAGCTTGCAATAGAATATGCAAAGACCGTTTTGTATGCTTCAAAAATAACATTGGCGGTGTTTACAAATAATGAGCGTGCACGGCATTGTTATGAAGCCACCGGTTTTCAACCAACAGAAAAAGTTATAACCTATATGATGCCGGATGGCGCATGGGAATGTATTGAAATGGAATTGAATATCTAACTTTGAGGTCGGTTATGAACATACAAGATTTTTTGAACGCAGTATTAAAACAGGATGCCGAGCGCTTACGCACTTACTTTTCCGATTCCGCATATATCAACTGGCATTGTACCAATGAGCATTTCACGGTTGAAGAATACATACAAGCAAATTGCGAGTATCCGGGAACATGGGACGGAACAATCGAAAGAATAGAACAAATCGGTAATCTAATCATCACCGCTGTCAACGTATACAGTGTCGATAGAACAAGTTCTTTTCACGTGGTATCATTTATAAAATTAAAAGACGATAAAATCATTGCGATGGATGAATATTGGGGCGATGATGGAACTCCACCTCTGTGGAGATTGGAGAAAGGGCTTGGGAGAAAAATACATATCTAATGGCTCATTCTTTGCAGCCCTCATTGAGTATCATCTCCCATAAAAAGTTCATTATTTTACGGTTAAGGAATCCCTTAAGCGGCTTTCTTTTCCATTTTTCTCATTACGTTACGCATTAAAAACAATCCGGCTATAATCATTGTAAAATCTACAATAGGTTCCGCCCACCAAACAGCTGCCGCTCCGAATAATTGCGGAAACAGAAGTATCGCCGGAACAAATAATACCAATTGTCGCAACAGTACAATGATCCCTGCTTTTTTACCATCTCCAATGGATTGGAAAAAGGTCAGTGTCATAATCATAATTCCATATAAAATAAATGTGGAATAAAACATCTTAAAGTTTTTAACACCGGCTTCAATAATCTCATGTCTTACACTGAATAACGACAGTAGTGTATCGGAACAAAACATTGACGGTATCCACGAAGCAGCCGCAAGAATAGTTGCTCCATACATAAAAATCTTCATCGTATCTTGTACTCGCCCGTATTGTTTTGCACCGAAATTTGCTCCTATAACAGGCTGCAATCCTTGACTCATTCCCCACAACGGAATAAATGAAAACATATATAATCTCATTGTTGCAGACATCAAAATTCCCCAGTTATCTCCGCCATATACAAAGGCTTGCTTAAATAAAAATGTTTGCTGCACCGCAAATAAAATTTGCATCATCATTGCCGAACTGCCGATACTAAACATTTCACGGTAAATTGCTTTGTACTTTTTGACTTTATGGATTTTCACAAATGAACTCTTCTTTGAAAAATAGTGAAATGTTAATAAAGCTTGTACGATCTGAGATAATACGGTTGCGATAGCAGCTCCTTCAATAGCATATTCTCCCATGAGCTTCATAAGAATAGGGTCTAAAATAATGTTGAGTATGGCTCCCGTTCCCATAATCATCATTGATTGTTTTAATGCTCCTTCGCCGCGCATTGTCATATTACCCGCTTGAGCGAAATTAACAAAGAGAGATCCAAAGAACACAACCCGCAAATATCTCACCCCCAGCTCTTTAATATTTCCTTTAGCGCCAACCATGTCTAAAAAATGAGGTGCGAATATCAAACCTGCTATTGTGATAATTGCAGAGAATAAAATAACCCAATAACAAAAATTGCCGAATATTTTATCTATTGTTTCTTTATCACCCTTACCGATAGCTCGTGATACTATCGATGCACTGCCTACGCCTATCAAAGCCGATATTCCGCCATTTATAATTGTCAAGGACATAGATACACTAATTGCTGACATCGCATAGTCCCCAATCAGCCGCCCTGCAAATATCCCATCCATAAACGGATACAGACCGATAACAACCATTCCAATAATTCCCGGAACGGCTAACTTAAACAGTAATTCTTTAGGACTTTTAGTTAATAGCTGTGTTTTCATATCTTGTTTCATTGCAATTTACCTCTTAAAATATTATTTTCAAATATCCCTATTGGTTTAGTTATTTTCTTCAAGATCAATAATGTATTGTATCATTGTTTCTTTTATATACTTCTTATGAGCGTCAAAAGAATTCCGTGCATTAAGCACTTCCGAACTCACTATTAAACTATTAATGTAATGAACTAAAAAGCCATCCTTAAAAATATGTGCCGTAATTCCCAGTTTCTTTGCAATGAGATCAAGTTCTTTAGTTGTATGCAATTTTAGTTCTTGATATAAATCTTCCAAATCCTGATTATAGTTTTTTGCTTGCAAAAGAAGTGCGTACAGTTTCATTAAATCGGTTTTCGCTAATGCCTTACTTGTTAAAATATCACCCATTTGCTGATATTTATCTTTGCTCCGATTATGCGCTAAATATTCAGTTATCAAGCTATTTCTGTATTCATTTCCATCAAGCATTAAGTCTTTCAGCATTTCAGTTGTACTTGCATAATGATGATACACGCCGCCTCTACTCATACCTATTTCCGTAATGATATCTTCCATTGTTGTATTCTGAAAACCTTTATCTAAAAAGCATCTTTTTGCGGCTTCCCGAATTTCTCTTTTTCTTATCTGTCCTACTTTTTGTTTTTCTTCTTTCAACAAAGTTTCCTCCCCATTTTTATATTAAGATAAAAACCGACAATAATGTCGGTTTTTAATATAGCGTTATTATTAAGTAATGTCAAGTAAAAAAACGTTTTTGCAAACAGCGCAAAATGAACAGTATAGACAAATAATGGTTAAAAACAGTAGACTGAGGAAATCAGCAATTTGAAATGTATGGAGTGAAAAATGAATAAAATAACATGTATTTGTTTAGGCGTGCGAAATATGGAAAAAGCATTAAAATTTTACAGAGACGGGTTGGGATATAAGACAGACTGTAAAGAAGATAATCCATCGGTATGCTTTTTTAATACACCGGGAACAAAATTTGAACTTTTCCCTTTGGATTCATTGGCAAAAGATATTAATGAAAATAATCCGCCGACAGGAACCGGCTTTTCAGGAATTACATTGACATACAATGTGAAAAACAAAGAAGATGTAGATAGCGTTATTGAGTTGGTAAGAAAAGCCGGAGGAACTATTGTTAAAGAGCCGCAAAAAGTATTTTGGGGCGGATATCATGCATATTTTTCCGATTTAGATGGATACTATTGGGAAGTATCTTGGGGACCCAATTTTCAATTTGACGAAGATGGCCTATTGAAATTTTAGAGCGAATAGAATAGACCTATTCGATAACTGCGTTTTCGAATAGGTCGACGAGTTCTAAATCGCACAAATAGCACGATTTAGAACATCGCAGTTCAAGGTAACCTGTTCAGAAACGGAAGTTTCCGAACAGGTTTAATGGATAATTATGGCATCGAGTAAAACATATTTAGACTTCATTTTGGAGCAGTTATCGGAATTGCAAGGCATACGCTATCGCGCAATGATGGGAGAATTTATCATTTACTATCGAGATAAAATTGTGGGCGGTATCTACGATGACCGCTTACTGGTAAAAGCGGTTCCGGCGGCAATTGCGTATATGCCGAATGCTTCCTACGAATTGCCGTATCAAGGCGCAAAAGAAATGCTTTTAGTAGACGAAGTTGATGACAAAGCATTTATAACGGGCTTGTTTAATGCAATGTATGATGAATTACCGGCGCCGAAAATGAAGAAGAAAAGATAAAAAGTGTGCGGTATTTATACTATGGAGCTGCTCCACATTAAGTTTTAGACTGAAAGTGATGTTAAAAATAATCAACACCCTCTCCGCACGAATAAATCAAATTTTTAACAGACAAGATACTTGATTTTTAGAAGCTCATGTATTACGCTGTAGTAAGAGGTATTATAAATGACTACAATATCAGCAAAAATTACACAGAGCGATAAAATAAGTTTTGAACGAATCTGTGATTCTATGGGAATCAATATTTCTTCGGCTATCAATTCTTTTGTAAAGGCCACGATTCGGGAAAATGGCCTGCCCTTTGCACTGAAAGCATCCGAGGATCCGTATATTTATTCGGAAGAAAATATGAAATATTTGCGTAAAAGTATACATCAGATTGAAACCGGAAAATATCAAATTCATGAACTGAAGGAAACTGATTGATGGTAAAGGTTTGGTCTGATAAATTATATATTGTTCAGTGCGGTACACATTATCATCAATAAAAAAATCGTAAGGCATCGGTAATTATGGCATCGAGTAAAACATATTTAGATTTTATTTTGGAGCAGTTCTCGGAATGATAACACTACAAGATATTTCTTTTTCATATCCGGATTCTGCGGAGATATTATTCGACGGATTCTCCGCAGCGCTTGGAGGAGCATCCCATTGGACATGTATTACCGGTGCAAACGGCTGCGGAAAAACGACATTACTCAAATTAATCGCAGGGATGCTACCGCCGCTTTCAGGGATAATTAAATGCGAATCGGCAGTATACTGTGCGCAAAACAGTACGGAACTGCCCGATACTGCGTATACATTGTTCTGGGATGCGGATAACGAAGTGCGTCGCTTTTTCTCGCTGCTTAATATTACGGCAAAACAGCTTGAACGCTGGGAAACACTTTCGGGCGGAGAAAAGAAGCGGCTGCAAATTGCCTGTGCTTTAGCGGAGCGTCCTTCGGTTCTGCTGCTTGACGAACCGACCAATCACTTGGATGCCGTTTCAAAAGAGCTCATTATAAATGCCTTAAAACTGTTTACCGGCACAGGGCTCATTGTCAGTCATGACCGCGCCTTTGCCGATTCATTGTGTACCGCTACCTTCTACTTATATCGGGAATCGGCAGCATTCGCAGACGGAGCCGATTCAATCAGAGGTAAGCTCTATGCTGCGAATGTAAGTACAGCGCTTGAACTTTGGGACACAGAGCGAGCTTCCTGCCTTTCGGAATGGCATAAAGCGGATGCAGGGGTTTCAAAAGCAAAAGCACTTTCAGATATGTGGCAGCGCGAGGCAGAACATTCTAAGAACCGCCTGAGGAATGTGTACGGCGGCAAAGACCACGATGCAGCACAAAAAATTCGCCTTGCCATTGTTACCGGTAAAGACCGTACGCCGGGCATCGTAAAAAAATGTTTTGACAGCCGCCGTGAACAAGCTGAAAAACGCCGCGATGCTCAAGCAAAACCGCTGAACCGTAAGGAAGGGTTTTCTCCGGCGCAAGCAGACACGTCAGTGTTCACTCCGAAGGTACTCATACACCTGCCGCCGCAAATCATCACTGCAGGAGAAGATGGCAGTTATACCTTGCAGATTCCCGAATTGACGGTGCAAAAGCAGTCCCGCATTGCACTGACGGGAGCCAACGGAACAGGAAAGACATTGCTTGCACATACAATATTAAACCGGATACGGGAAGCTGATCTGCAAAAGAAAAGCGATGGAGAAAGTCTTTCATTTTATCTGCCGCAGGAAATTCCGAAAGCAGAAGAACAAGCAGTATTAGCACACTTCTTCTCGCTTGATAAAGAACTGCGAAGTGAAATTCTTTCTACGGTGTACCGCATGGGATCGAATCCCAAAGCGCTGCTTACCTTTACTGACAGCAAGCGGATCAGTCCCGGCGAACTCCGCAAGCTCATGATTGCACTTGCAATGTCAAACCCACTCAAAGTTCTTATTTTGGACGAACCGACCAATCACTTGGATATTCTTTCCGCCAGACTTCTCGAAACTGCCCTTGCAAAAATATCATGCGCACTCATTATCATCAGCCATGACAGTGTTTTCCTGCAAAATTGCAACTGCACGGAATTGTGGCAGATTATCAAAACCGGCAGTTGCGGAATGTTGGAACGGATAGATAATCCCTATCCTTGCAGCTGTAACGCAGGCTCTTGCTTGGTAAATCCGTGAATGGTTTTGAGTGCGGCAAGCGGGCCGATAACCGAAATAACCGATAAGGTTAAAAGGGCGCACAACAGTATCCACAAAACCGGCGGCGTAAGAAAGGGCATTTTAAGACCGGCGATAATTGCCTGATTAAACAAGAGCAC
Organism: Treponema medium; assembly: GCF_017161265.1. NCBI lineage: Bacteria > Pseudomonadati > Spirochaetota > Spirochaetia > Treponematales > Treponemataceae > Treponema > Treponema medium. The sequence continues at coordinate 2,550,981 of NZ_CP031393.1, forward strand.
AATTAAGCAGGACAGTACCGTTCCAATTCCCGCACCTGATGCACTGATGATAAACGCTTCGGCAGAAGCAAGCTGCGCAAGTTTTTTATTTGTACCGCCGATAATCCGCAGCATTCCGAATTCTTCTTTCCGCTCATGGAATATCGAAGAAAACGACACCGCAAGTACAATGAATGACAACAGCCAGAGCAGCGCAAGCAGCACATAAATATACACATTGAGGTTTGCAATACTTGCAGAAATATTGGTCATCATCCGTTTGGAAATAAGAGGATATATCTGTTCGCCTTCAAACTCAGCGAGGATACGCTTAGCAACCGTTTTGACATCGGCATTCGGTTTTATCCGCACCATAACGCTGGAGATGAGATCTTCATCCTGTGCAACCGGATGTTCCATAATCCGCTCATATTCTTTTGCAAGCCGCTTTGCATTTTCAATTGTCATAAACACGGAATTGTCGAAGCCCATACCGGTTTTTGCGAGCCGCCCCGTAATCACAAAAGGCTGATTAAAGAACTTAACCTCGGAATGCGTATCCCCGACGATGTTACTGCCCACGACAATCTGGTTATCGGTAAGCGGTAACCGAATCTGTTTTTCGAGCCACGGCTTGATATTAAAATCGGAATCAAAGTCGATGCCGATTACCTGCAACGGAAACGAACAGCATCCGGCGGAAAGGGTTGCGATAAAAAGCTGCGGAGAAGCGAGATCAACACCTTCAATCTTTTTAAGGCGGTCTACGACCTCGGACTTAAAGTAAAAGCTGTTCGGTTCACCCCGCAGCAGTGCGCTTTCGATTTTTGAATCATACCCCTGCGGTACGACAATGATGTCTGCACCCAGCCGGTTCGACAGCGACTGCATTCCGCCGTTCAAACTCTTGACCAAAAAGCTGCCTGCAAAAAGACTGAACGCCAGCACCGCGGTCAGCACAATCAAACTCACCGTCCTAAACGGCTTGCGTTTAAGGTTCTGTTTCGCAAGTTCGATAACCGTTAATTTTTTGACCGGTTCGGAATCTGCCATCGTTACTACTCCGCCTTCGCCTGTTTAAGCGCAATACCGACTACGTTCTCAAACAGTTCATAAGATACGGTCGCGCCGGCAATCGCATCCACTTTATCAAGCTGTTGCGTTTCAACCAGTTTCGGTCCGTACTTTTCGGCATTCTTAATTGCGTTCTGCGCAATTTTGTATAAACCGGCATTCTTAATCACTCCGTCGGTTTTGCCGTAGTCCTCGCCTTTCAGCGTTCCGTCCTTCTCGTAGGATAGAAATTCACAGTCAGTAATTTTACCGTCTTTAATCGTTATCGTTACCTCGGCATTTCCGCCCCAATCGTCTTTAATACCGGAAACCGCTTTGTAAATGCCGTCTTTATACCGTACCTCAGTCTGCGTTTCCTGTGCCGATTGTCCGGTCTGCTGCGCCGTCCCTTCATTTTTACTACACCCTGCAAAACAAAACGCCGCAAGTGCCAATGTAATTGTGAATATACGCAAAGATATTTTTTCCATTTTCCGCTCCTTGGTGATTTACGTATGGATCAGTTTTATTATAAATTCCGCACTACATTATCTCTATAGATATTTAATCATAAATGTAGCAACTACTCCAGTAATGAGTACAATTACACATTACCAATTAATATATTGCACTATAGTACGTTTTCTTGAAGATTTCAACTTTCCGATGTTCTATGTATCCGCCCTCAGCCAATCCGCTATATCAACAATACGGACACCTTCATATTGATATTGTTCATGCCGTGTCCGCGCAATGATCATCTTAGGGTAGGCGTCTTTTATTTGAAAAAGCGGAGCCGTTTCCCGTTCAAATGTTTGCTTATGTGTAATATCATCGCTGACTTGAATATACACTTTTTCATCATGCCGGATTGCAACAAAGTCAATTTCTTTTTTATAGAGTACTCCAGTATAGACTTCATAGCCGCGCCGCAGCAATTCTATCGCAACAATGTTTTCGTACATGCGCCCAAAGTCGAGGTTCTTTGTTCCGAGCTTTGCATATCTGAACGCATGGTCGCAAAGATAGTATTTGTCTTGACTTGCAAGATATTTTTTACCGCGAATATCATACCGGCGGACTTTATAGAATGCGTAGGCATTCGTAAGATACTGTAAGTATGATCCGATAGATTTATCATTCGTCTTTTCTTTATACGAGGTAAGAGTGTCTGCTAAACTCCTCGTAGAAACTTCGGATGAAATGTTATCCATCAGAAAATTCGCAAGCTTTTCCAATAATCCCGGATTTCTGATTTTATACTTTTGTCGTATATCCCGAACAATTAGCGTTTCAAAGACACTCGTAATATACGTATATTTTTCTTTTTCTTGTTGATACAGATAGCTGCCTGACATACCGCCTTGCCGTACAAATGCATCGAACGCTGCATAGATATCATTTTGTTCATCGTCAAAATAGGCAAGAAATTCATTAAACGAAAATGGCAGAACATGAATTTCAAATGTTCTACCCGTAAAGAGGGTTGCTAAATCACTTGAGAGCAAAAAAGCATTTGAACCGGTAATATAAATATGATATTTTTCGCTTGTATGCAGAGCGTTTATCGCTTTTTCAAAGCCGCGGCACATTTGCACTTCGTCAATAAAAAGAAAATTTTCTTTTTCCACCATAAAATGCTCTTCGATAAAATGATATAGAGCATGATACTCCGCAAGAGGTTCCGTCTCTAAGGCATTAAAATTAATTCTGATAATGTTGGCATTTTGAATATGCGCTGTTACATATTCGATAAACGATTCAAGGAGCTTTGATTTACCTGCACGACGAACACCGGTGATCACTTTTATATCCGGTGTTTGTACGGTTTGAATGAGCTGTGTTAAATACGAAAGTCTCGGAATAATTTTCATAGTTATAGTATAGCTTTTCTATTTCGCAAAATCAATATTTTTTCAATTTTGCGAAATAGAAAACTGTCAGTACGCATTTAGAACACTTCCGGTACGTTTTCCCTGCATATTTTATTTTTGCAGCATCGGTCGCGTTCTGCTCATCTTTTCAACGCGCGCGATTTTTCCGTGCTCAAGTACAACCATCCGTTCCGCCTGATCGGCAACCTCCGGATCGTGGGTAACGACGATAATGGTACTGCCGGTATTGTGCAGCTTTTCAAAAATCTCCATAACCAACCGCTCGTTTTTTTCATCGAGGTTGCCGGTCGGTTCGTCCGCAAGCAGGAGCTTAGGGTGATTGATGAGCGCGCGGGCAATACACACGCGCTGCTGCTCTCCGCCCGACAGCTGATTGGGCAGGTGCTTTGCCCGCTCCTTTAAGCCGACACTCGCAAGCGCTTCCATCGCCTCTTCTTCATCCGGCATACTGTGATAATACTGCGCCATCATCACATTCTCAAGCGCGGTAAGATAGTTGACGAGGTGGAATTGCTGAAAGACCAATCCGATGGTATCCCGCCTGACAACGGTTAATTCCTTTGAGGATAATTTTGAAATATCCTGCCCCGCCAAATCAATCTTACCGAGCGACGGCTTATCCATACAGCCGATGATGTTCATCAGCGTCGTCTTACCGGAACCGGACGGCCCCATAATCGACAGCCACTCGCCTTCTTCTACGTTTAAGTTTATGTTGTCTAAGGCTTTTAAGTCGCCGTAAATCTTTGAAATTCCGTTCAATGTTAAAATATCCATATAATCCTCCTTTGCTACTCCCCGCGTAAAACCAAAGCGGGGTCGATGTCTACCGTGGCGCGTACCGGGAATAAACAGGAAACAATCGTGATGATAATCGAGGCAATGACCGTAAACGGCGCGAGCTGCACCGGAAACGAAACCTCGCGGGCGAATACGCTGATACTCACGTTGTCCGCAAACACATAGCCTAATACCACGCCCAAGATACCGCCAATCAATCCGAGCATCACCGCTTCGCCCATAAAGTCTTTCACGACGCTGCTATTCGAAGCGCCGAGCGCTTTTTTCAAACCGATTTCTTTTCTGCGTTCTGCGACAACCGCCATCATCGTCGTCGTTACGCAAATCATCGTTAAGAACAACACGATGATGGTAACAATCCACACGAGTGCCTGCAGTTTGCTCAAAACCACATCCTGAGATTCCGTTACACGCTTTACGAGCCGCGGCGTAATACCGTTCACCTGCTTCGACACGGTGTCGGCTATCGATTTAAGGTATTCCTGATTGCCGTCGATGCTGCATTCAATAACATCAAACTGATCATCGTACCCGATAATACCTTTGATATCCTCAAGGCTCATAAAGATAAATTCTTCTTCTACGCCGCCGGTGGTAACAATGCCCGACACCGTACATTCGTTGACGGTAACATCGCCGTTCGGCTTCGGTGTATTGACGATAAAGGTATCGCCGACCGACAACTCGATATTGCGGCTTATTTCGTGCCCGATCAGCACTTCCTTTTTATTGTGCGGCCAATCCCCGCGAATAAGCCAATAGGGGCTATTGCTTTTTGCGCTTGCCAAATCCGTCGCGGCGATCATGTACGGCTGTTCGTTTACCTTTGCCGACTGGTAGATGTACGGCGCAAAACCGACCAGCTTCTCAGGGTCAATCACCTGCTTAATAGCGCCGATTTGCTCCTGCGTAATCTTGGATTCGCTTTCCGCCGGAAGGAATATCAAATTTGCGCCGTACGACCGGAACACCGTCCCCATCTGGCGCGGAATATCATAGTAAATAGTTAACAAACCCGACAGCACCGTAGAGCCGATTGCGATTGCCAACAACGCGACAAGCATCCGTGAACGGCGGCGTATCAGCGAGCTTGTAATCATCTTTAAATACATTCTATTTCTTGTCATAGCGTTTCACTCCCGTATCCGCTCTTTCCGCTTTCGACGTGCATTTTATTTTCCATGCAGCACCTCCGTAGGATTGAGCTTGAGTAAATACCGTACCGAAGGCAGACTGCCGAGCAGGGTGATAAGAAAGATGATAAGCACGACAATCGGAATCACCATCGGCGCAGGAGGAATAGCCGAACCGAATACGCTCCGTCCGATAATCTGCGTTAAACCCAATCCGGCAAAGTAGCCGATTGTTCCGCCGATTAAGCCGATAATCATAATCTCCGTCAGTACCGATACGGTAACCGCCGTGTTGCTCGCGCCGATCGCTTTCTTTAAACCGATTTCCGCGCGTCTATCCATCACGCTTGCCGTTACAAGGTTGGAAATTCCCAATGCGGAAGCGAGCAAGCTCAAAATTGTGATTAAGAGCATCAGCAGCGTTGTCTTATTTAAAATCGCCCCTTCGGATTCGGCGACCTGCCGCACCGGTTTTGCAACGGCATCGGTAATCACTTCCTGAATCTGATAGCAGATACTGCTGACATACGCGGTGCAGTACCATACCTCCATCTCTTTGATGGTTAAACTCAAAGGGTTCCGCGCGGCCTTTCGTGCGAGGTCGTTATCGGGCGTCGTAAGCGCACTTACCTCAATGCTTTCGCACACATCGGTTTTTCCTAACAGGCGCTGCGCCGTATGAAGGGGTGTAAAGATGTACTCATCCTCGTTGCTGCCCGAATTGAATATGCCGGAAACAGTCAACGATGCACTTCCGGCAGGGCCTGTTACTTCGATCACATCGCCGACATGAATAGCGTTTCTCCCCGCAAAGAGGCTGCCGATCATACAGGCGGAATCATCGGTATCGGAAGCCCATGTACCGGTTACTTCCCACCACGTTCGCATCCGCCGGATACCGGTAATAACTTCCTGTCCGGTGTGCAAGTCTATTTTATAATCGAACCATGTACCGGTCAGACGGACGGGCTTATTTTGGCCCTTATATTCAACGGACACGTTTAAAAACGGAGCATAGTCAACAACATTGTACGCCCAAAATATAGTCTTAATTTTATACAGCTCATCCTCGCGTAAATACTTTTTGGTACTCCCCGACTCTACTCCGTAAATATCATCGAGAAGCGAGGCCTCTTTATGCACGACATTGATATTCGCTCCGTAGGTTTTCAGCTCCTGATTTACCTTATCCCCTACTCCGAGCATCGTATTGAGCATTGCGCTTGAAAGACTCGCACCTAGCGCAATGGTAAACGCAATCATCGCCATCTTCCCTTTCTGACGGAAGAGGGAACCGGCTATCATTCTCCAAAACATAATTGCTATCGAACCTCCATCTGGATATTCCTATTTAAAGCGGTGCGCTTCCGCTTCAAGATCGGCTATCTTTATCTTGATCTTTTCATCGTGGATGATATACGCAACCGGCACAGGGTTACATCCGCCCGGGAAGCCGATAGTTCCCTTGTTCATCACGACATCGCAGAGTTTACAGATAACCTCCCCGTTCCGTTCAAAATATCCGGTAGGACCGCAGATATCGCACGCATCAAGTCCTACGCCATAAGAGCCTTCGCTCTTTTTAATGGCAATAAACCGGACTTCAATCCCCTGCTCCGAAGTATACGCATACCGGTGCAGCTTATCATCTTCCAATTCCGAAATAGGAATCATCGCCATACCGTCGGCAATCGTATAATTTTCCGGCGGCGAAAGCGGAACTTCTCGGTCGACATAGTGCCGCAACACAGACAGAGATAAAACCGAACCGATCAGCAAGACCAGCGAAAATTTCGCCCACCGGCGTGCGTTGCGCTTTTGCGCTTTCAGTTTCCGCAGTTCTGCATTGTTGTGATATGTTTCCGTAATTGTCCGGTTCTTCCGCCAGAGGATAATCGGCGGAATCATAATGAATAGGATAATTGCAAAGGTAAAGAAATTTCCATGGTTTACGACCGCGGCAATGAATGCAAAGATAAAGTCGTTGCGAGGAATAATCCCCAACGAATAGAGGCGCTGTAAAATAACAACTACTTGCGTAACACCGAAAATGCAAAGAGCTCCGGCAACCGATACCTTGAGTTCTATGGCCGATAATTTAATCAACGTTTTATAGATCGCTAAACCGGCGCACAGCATACACACAATACCGAGTACATAGCCTATCAGTCTGAATAAGACAATCGTACTTACTGCGCTCTCGCCGTAATTAACCAATGTGGTTGCCAGCATGATGATAACGGGAAGATAGTAAAACAGCATCGAGGCTGCATACAAGAAAATTGCCGCACTAAAAAGATTTTCATATATATGCGCTATCTTTCGTTTAAGATTGGGTGAAATAAAAAGCAGGATGAGTAAAAAGAGAAGTGCGATGGTAACAGGAACCATGCACCAAAAAGCGAAACGTGTTCTATTTATATAGTTGGGAATTGATCTAAGAATTGCTGAGACAATACTGCCGACAAAGCCCAGCAGCATACTTGCTAAAACGACAAGCCGTTTTTTTTTTCGGATTCTTCCGTTCTCTCGGACTCTTGAGTTTTAAATGAAGCAAATACAACGGCTAACACCAATGCAAAGGCGATACCTGCTTCAAAAACTCTTATATAAAATTTTAAGATGATACACCTCCAAGAAAAAACCGGCGGTAACCGCCACTCTTTCCCAAAATATACCTTTTAATAGAAGTATCTTGCAAAGAAAGAATAACGGTTACCGCTTAGTGTGGCAAAGCAGTTTCCAAAGCAACCTGTCCCAAAACGGAAGTTTCCAAACAGGTTGATTGTAAGGCATACCGATTAACTGTTTAAATGAACCGGCACCGCCTTAAAACTGCATACTGTTTACCACTGAGGTCCTTTCCATTCAAAATCTTTCCATTCGACAACGAGCGGTTCCGTCCAGAAACGGCCGGTAACACCGGTTTCTTTGTCAACGTGCAACAGGTAATCATTCCCCGGAGCTTTGATTTCGAATTTGACATTGTATTTGCCGAGACCTTCTTCGAACTTCATGTTTGCACCGTAGTGGGGGCCGTCATCGGCATTCATCGGCATAAATGCAACTTCCTGCACTTTGCTCGAGCCTTGCTTTTGAACATAAGCCTTAACATGAAGATACGGAACAAAGTCGCCCACGCCGTAACCAAGCACCTTACCCTCATCATTTGCGTGGATATCCGCTTCGATGTGGCAGTCAGCTTCGTTCTTGGAAAGGCTGTTTCCGGCAGGTTCCATGTCAACCGGCTGGAAGTAAACGCCACCGATGTGGAGCGGGCCTACATCCTGTTCGTCTCCGATTGGGAACTCATCAAAACCTGCAGCTTCTTCTTCAGTCGGTGCAGGAGCCGCAGCTTTTTGTTCTGCAGCGGGTTTTGCCATTTCCTGCTTTTGCGCAGGTTTTTCACATGATGCAAGCACAAAAGCGATTGCAATCAGTGCAAAAAGAAAAGATACGGTTTTCTTCATTTTGAAACTATCCTCCTATAAATATCTTTATTTTCTTTTTGTTTCACATTCATTACAGCCTTGCAGGACACCGGTTATTTTCCGCAATCCGGCAGCCCAAAAGCAGTTGTCATCGCCGATCTCAAAAACTTTGCTTTTGAGATCGCCCTATATCTTTTTACTTTTGCTCAATCTTCGCCTTTTCAGCTTCAATTTGAGCACGCTGTTGTTTATTCTTTTTTGCATATACAACAGACATTGTGATAATCACCGCAAGTACGATAATCTGCGGAATGAGACTTTCATACGTTGCATAAATACCGAGGAAGTCCATTTCAAAGCCCATCCACGGAATAACGGTCTTATTGACAACACCGGCAGCTTGCAGTTCCGACACACCTTTTCCGGTAAACGAAAAGCACATCGCATACATCAATATACTGGTAACCAAGAAGAAAGGTTTAAGCGGAAGACGCACGGTTAAGAACCTAAATACTAGGAACACCGCAATCAAAACAACCGCTGATAGCACAATCGCCAAGATCATTGCATTCCGGCCGCTCGTTCCATGAATGGGAACACCCTGGAAAAAGAGAATAAGCTCGGCGCCTTCACGCGCAACTGCAATAAAGGCCGCGAAAATTAAGACCCATTTATTTCCGGTAGAAACCGATGCTTCAACCTTCTTATGAATGTACCGTTCCCATGCTTCGGTTTCGGACTTTGAAAGCATCCAGTTACTGACATAGAACAACACGATAACTGCGACAAACATACCTATGCCTTCAAAAACTTCCTGAGCGATGCCGCTCTGAGCACCGGCAACAGCGCCGAACAAAAAGGCCAGCAGAATACTAACCAAGATACCGCCCAACGCACCGACATATACCGACATGATATATTTCTTTTTTCCCGTTTTTACAAGATAGGCGATAATAGCGGCGATAACAAGGATTGCTTCCAAGCCTTCGCGGAGTACCAATACAAAACAGGAAATAAACGTTGCAACAACTGCCGATTGAGCGGTATTTGCAGTCTCGCTGCCGCTTTCGTCCAACGTGCCGTCAAGCTCGGCTGCATCATGGTAAAGCATTGCAATAAGCTTATCTTTATGCGCTTTTACCATCTCGTTGTCTTTATCGCTGTATACATTTCGACGATATTCATAAAACGCATTTTCCACCGTTGTTTTACGGGCACCGGAAAGATATCCCATCGTTATCTTTTCCATCCCTTTAGATTCATAAAACCTAAAGTAGGCAACGTTCACTTCGTCATACGCTTCTTTGGATTTCCCTTGAGTATAAAGATCGTAGGCATTATTGAGGTGCACTTCCATCTTTTTTACAATTCCTGTCCACGAATCCAGCACCTCTTCGTCGTTTGCGGCATACAGTCCGCTAACCGGAATAAATATGAACGATAAAGCGAACAAAATTGCGGCAAAGGCATGTTTTTTATTCTGTGTAATATACATAAAGCCCTCAACTAATTAGCTAAAACTTACAAATATGCCGTTAGTATATCACTGATAAAAATAATGTCAAGGGTTAAACGCGGTTGACAAAAAATATAAATTGCAATTATTTGCCGTTTGCTGTACAATGCCGCCCATGCGTGCAACAAAAGCGATTATCCATCTGGATAATCTGAAACATAACATTACTCAAATCAAACAAACCCTCGCACCGGAAACAAAGATATGTTTACCGGTTAAAGCAGATGCTTACGGACACGGAGCCATACGAACAGCGATTGCAGCTATTCGTGCAGGAGTTTCCTACCTCGCTGTTGCTTCCGTGCAGGAAGGTATAGAGCTTCGAGAGGCAGGCATTGTCGCCCCGATTATTTCGCTCAGTCTGCCGATTTTAGAAGAAATAGATTCTATTATAGACTATAAACTGGAACCGCTTGTTATCGATGAGGAATTTATCAATGAACTCAACCGCGCGGCCGATGCGCAAAAGAAAACCGTTGCGGTGCATCTCAAAATAGATACCGGTATGAGCAGAATAGGCTGCAAACCGTCTGAAGCGGTAAAACTGGCGACCCAAATTGTGCGGGCAAAAAATTTGCGGCTGCAGGGTGTCGCAACGCATTTTGCCGTTGCGGATTCCGATTCCCAATCCGACCGCGCCTTTACAAAAGGTCAGCTGGAACGTTTTAGCGATGCCGTCGAAGCAATCAGACAGACAGGCATACACATCCCGCTCGTTCATGCCGCCAATTCAGGCGCGGTGCAGATGATGCCCGAAGCGCAGTTCGACATGGTGCGCCCCGGTCTCCTCGCCTACGGCTACCTGCCCATACAGGATACGGTAACGGCTATCGACGTAAAACCCGTTATGGAGCTGGTAACGCAGGTAGTGCTGATAAAGCAGATACGTGCAGGAACCTGCGTTTCCTACGGGCGCAATTGGACAGCCCCGCAGGATACCTATATCGCAACCCTTCCGATCGGATACGCGGACGGTTTACGTCGAGCGCTTTCGCCCGGACTAAAAGTACGCATCGGTAACGAATTCTTCCCGATTATCGGTAAAATATGTATGGATCAATGCATGATTGACCTCGGCGCGCACCCGTGGGTACAACGGTGGGACGAAGTGTGTATCTTCGGCCCAAATCCGCAGGACAACAGCGCACAAACGCTGGCAGACATTGCAGGCACTATTCCCTACGAAATCACCTGTGGCATCCACAAACGTGTTCCTCGTGTCTTTGTGAACGAAAGCTGATATATAATTAGGAACCTCTAAAAAACTGCAAACCTATCGACTTATTCTGTAAGGAAATGACTATCGCATCCGCTAACGCGGCTTGCGAAGCAAGTTCCGTGCAGTAGATATGCCGTATATTTTCAAAAGAAGTATAGTATGGTATAATAAGAGCTGATATCAATATATCTTAATACCGTTAATGAGGTTATACATGGGAAAAACGAAGGTGCGGAGTACGACCGTTATTGCCGTCAGACGAAACGGAAAGGTTGCGATGGCAGGTGACGGACAGGTTACGATGGGGCAAACGGTAATGAAAGGCAATGCCCGCAAAGTCCGCAAGATTTACGAAGGTAAAGTGATGACCGGTTTTGCCGGCGCAACGGCAGATGCCTTTACACTGCTCGAAAAGTTCGAGGGGCGGCTCAAGGAATACGGCGGAGACATTACCCGCGCTGCGGTTGAGCTTGCCAAAGAGTGGCGCACCAACAAAATGCTGAAAAATCTTGAAGCACTGCTGTTGGTTGCAGATGCAAAGACCATTTTGCTGATTTCCGGAAACGGGGATGTCATTGAACCGCAAGAAGATGTGCTCGCAATCGGATCGGGCGGCAATTATGCGTATGCCGCAGCACTCGCTATGCTCCGCAACACGGACTTGTCTGCCCGCGAAATTGCAGAAAAAAGCTTAAACATCGCCGGACAGATTTGCGTATACACCAACGAAAACGTACATATAGAGGAAATTTGATAACGAGAGGAAAATACGATTATGACAATCAACTTGGATGAACTCACCCCTCCGCATATTGTGGCGGAGCTTGACAAATATATTATCGGGCAGACAAAGGCGAAAAAGGCTGTTGCCGTTGCTCTGCGAAATAGGACACGTCGGCTCAAATTGAGCGAAGAAATCCGCGAAGAAATAGCGCCGAAGAATATTCTGATGATCGGGCCGACCGGCGTAGGTAAAACCGAGATTGCCCGCCGGCTTGCAAAACTTTCGGGAGCGCCGTTCCTTAAAGTAGAGGCGACAAAGTACACCGAAGTCGGCTATGTCGGCCGCGACGTTGAATCGATGATCCGCGACCTGATGGCTGTCGGCTATTCTATGGTAAAAAGCGAAGTGCAAGAAACGCTGAAAGCGCAGGCGGAAAAAAACACGGAGGAAATCCTCCTCGACCTTTTACTGCCGGGCTCCAACAAAAAGAAGCGAAACCGGAAAGAAAGCTCTAAGCCGCTTTTAATCGCCGGATCGGAACATGATGCAGAGGATGAAAACAGCAGGGAAATTCGAGTGGAAGTCAATTCGGCAGAAGACGGCAATCAAGCTGAAGACGATATGCACGAAACGAGGGAAAAGTTCCGCAAGATGCTGCGGGACGGCAAATTTGAAGATAAAATGGTAGAAGTTTCCGTACAGCAGTCCGGTATGCCGAGTTTTGAAATCTTTGCCGGCGGTTCCAGTATGGAAGACCTCGAAAGCGCGATGTCGAATATCAGCAGTATGCTGATGGGTGCCGGTAAAAGCAAGCGTAAAACGACCAGCGTAAAAGAAGCCCGCATGATCATTATGAACGATCAGCTCGATAAGCTCGTCGATCACGATAAGATTGTAGAAGAAGCAAAAGAACGGGTTGAGCAAATGGGCATCATTTTCATCGACGAAATCGATAAAGTTGCTTCCAAAAGCGAGCGAAGCAGCGGCATCGACGTATCCCGCGAAGGAGTACAGCGCGATATTCTTCCTATCGTAGAAGGCTCCAAAGTCAACACAAAGTTCGGCGTGGTCGATACCCGCCACATCCTATTCATCGCGGCGGGGGCTTTCAGCATTTCAAAACCAAGCGACCTTATTCCCGAATTTCAAGGACGCTTCCCGCTGCGCGTAGAGTTGGAATCGCTCCATGCGGAAGACTTTAAGCGGATTCTGCTTGAGCCTAAAAACGCATTAACCAAACAGTATAAAGCGTTGCTCGAAACCGAAGGACTTACCATCATCTTTAAGGATGAAGCAATCGAGCGTATGAGCAACCTCGCAGCGGAGGTCAACTCGACGATGGAAAACATCGGCGCCCGCCGCCTCCACACGATTATGGAAATGCTGTTGGAGGATATTTCGTTTAACGCAAGCGATATGACCGAAAAAACCGTCGAAATAGACCGCGCGTATGTCGATGAACGGTTAAAAGACATCGTACAGGATCAAGATTTATCACGTTATATCCTGTAACGTTCCTCAAGGGAATTTTTATAATGCCGATATATGAGTATACGAATAATTTAGAGGAGTTGAGATGCACATAAACAGCTTTCAAAAGACAGTTGATCTTTTACACCGTGCGCTTGATGTAAACGCACTCCGCTATACCGTGTCGGCAAATAACCTTGCAAACTCGGAAATACCGGATTTCAAGCGGACATCGGTCAATTTTGAAACGGAGTTAAAACATGCGCTCGATTCCGAAAAACGGGCTGCGGGGCAGTTTCAGTTAGCAGTAACCGATCCCCGTCATATTAAGTCGGACGGTGTTATCGACTATCGTTCGGTTTCTCCGCGGCGTGTGTTGGACTATACCACGACGGCGAAGGCAAACGGCAACAACGTAGATGCTGAGGAAGAAGCGATGAATATCCTCAAGATTCAGATGCAGTATCAGCTGTTGAGTCAGATGACCGGTTTTCAGTACAGCCAAGTACAGTCGGTATTGAAATAAGGAGCAGTAAATGGGTATCTTCAGCAGTATCAACATAGCGGCGACCGGTATGAGCGCCGAACGGCTACGGACTGATGTTATTTCCGATAACATCGCCAATGCTTCCACTACCAGTTCACAGGAAGGAGGCTATTTCCGCCGCAGCCGCGTCGTTCTTGCACAGAAAAATGACGGCATCGATTGGCGGCTCCCCTTTGTTTCTTCCGATATGGATAGAGGAGTCGGCACGGGTGTCCGCGTAACCGGCATCGAAAAAGATAACTCAGAACCGCGGTTGTCGTATGAGCCCGATCATCCCCATGCAATTCTGTCGGGGCCGAAAGCGGGTTACGTTGAATATCCGAATGTGAATATCGTAACGGAAATGGTTGACCTGATCTCCGCGTCTCGTTCTTATGAAGCGAATGCGGCAGTTGTACAGGGGTCAAAAGAAATGTTTCAGCGTGCGCTCGAAATCGGACGCTAACGAGATAAGGGGCACCTATGACAATAACCAATACGGCAACCTTGTATAAGGTTCCGGCTATTATGAAAAATCCGGCAATAGCGCCGATCGCTGTCGATAACTTCCGCAGCCGCATGGTTTCGGATACGGATTTAGTCGATACGGCAGTAAATAAAAAAGCAATGAGCTTTGAACAGACCCTGCTCAAAGCCTTTGACGAAGTAAATGCAAAACAGCAGCGGACTGCGGAACTCGGACAACAGATGATTGTCGATCCGGAATCCGTAGACGTACACGATATTACCATCGCAATGGCGGAAGCCGGTATGTCGCTGAAAATTGCACAGACGCTGATAGACCGCGTCGTAAAAAGTTGGAATGATATTACCATAACCAGATAATGGAGCTGTTATAATTATTGTAGCAGGTTCGTTCTGTAAGGGGGAGGACACATGAACGAATGGTTTAAAAAAACATTAACACAAATCAAAACACTGTGGAGTAAGTGGACGCCTATTCAAAAAGGCATATTGGCAGCTGTCATTGTTGCGGCGGTTGTCATTATCGTCTTGCTTACTTCATGGTCGGCTAAACCCTCACTTGTGCCGCTCATCGATACTCCGGTAACGGATGCAACGGTCAGAGAACGTATCATTCTCAGGCTCAACGAAGAAAATGTGAAAGCGACCGTTTCCCAATCGGGTGTTATCTCAGTGAATGACGAGCAAACTGCTCGCCGGATGCGCGCTATCCTCTTGCGTGAAGACCTTATTCCGCAGAATACCGACCCGTGGGCACTGTTCGATGTAGAGCGCTGGACACGGACGGACTTTGAACGCAATATCGACCTACGGCGCGCCATTACCGAGGAAATCCGTAAACACATTAAAGCGTTGGATGATATCGATGATGTAAATGTTGTTATCAATCCTGCTCAAAAAGAAACCGTTCTGAAAGGTGAAGAAGTGCCGGCAACTGCCAGCGTTATACTGTATCCTAAGCCGGGCAGCGACATCAGCACAAACCGTAAAAAGATTGAAGGCATTCAAAAGCTGCTTAAATATGCCGTTTCGGATTTAAAGGATGAAAACATATCCATAGCAGATAATAATGGAAATATTCTCAACGATTTTGACGGTATGAAGGACTTTGACCGCTTATCTGTTATAGAAAAGCAGCAAAAGCTTATCTCAAAGTTGGAAATGCAGTATGAAGCAAAAATACTGAATCTCTTAAAGCAGACGTATGGAATCGATCGTGTCAGAGATCTCAGTATTAAGATCGACATGGATATGTCGGAAAAGACCGCAGAAACGGTAGAATTCTTGCCCTTCCAGCTGAGACCGGACAATCCTGAAACCCCGTATGATGAATCCGAGGTACGCGCTTCGGTTACCCGCTCTTCGGAAACTGCTACGACAACCTATCAGGGTACCGGCTTTAATCCCGAAGGTCCGGCAGGTGTGGAAGGTCAAACTGCTCCTTCATACAAAGACACCAGTAATTTAACAGGCTTGTCTACGCAGTCGATTGTAAAAACAAATGAAGAAATTGGCAGCCGGAGAACATCCGAGATTGTCAGTCCTGAAATGGGACGCCGTACCGTATCGGTCAATATCGATGGGCAATGGCGCAAAAAGAAAGATGCAAACGGCAATCTCATCATTAAAGACGGACAGATTGAGCGTGAGTATATCCCAATTTCAGATGAAGAATTGCAGAAAGCGACACAAGCGGTACAAAACGCAATCGGATACAACGCACTCCGGAACGATTCGGTAAGCGTTCTTAACATCCAATTCGACCGCTTAGCGGAATTTGAAAAAGAAGATGAAGCTTATTTTAGAGCCGTTCAGCGGCGATGGATATTACTGATCAGCTTAGCATTCCTGTTGCTCATCTTTATCGTCTACCGTATTGTCAGCCGCGAAATCGAACGTAGAAAGCGGCTCCGCGAAGAAGAGCTTTTGCGGCAGCATCAGCTTGAACGCGAAAAAGCACTGTGGGAAGCGGAACAGGCTGGTATGGAAGTTTCAATGTCCGTAGAAGAGATGAAACGGCGCGAACTGTTAGAAAATGTGATAAACAATGCGCGTGAGCATCCTGAAGATGTTGCATTGCTGCTGCGCACATGGTTGATGGAGGAATAGTATGGCAGTATCACCCGCAAAAGAAAAAGCGAATGCAGCAAACAGTAAAAAGCAGAAAGATATAAAATCGCTGAACGGGCGGCAAAAAGCGGCAATTTTCTTGGTTGCGGTGGGAGAAGAAATCTCCGCCAAAATCATGGAACAAATGCGCGAGGACGAAATCGAAAAACTCGTGTTCGAAATCGCCCGTACCGAAACGGTTGAATCAGAGCTGAAAGAAGCGGTATTACAAGAGTTCCAGGAACTGATGGCGGCTCAAAACTTCATTACGACCGGCGGTATCGATTATGCGCGCGGATTATTGGAGAAATCTTTGGGCAGCCAAAAGGCGATTGAGGTTATCAACCGGCTCACCAGCTCGTTGCAAGTACGTCCCTTCGACTTTATCCGGCGTACCGATCCGGCGCATCTTTTAAACTTTATTCAGCAGGAACACCCGCAAACCATTGCACTCATCCTTGCATATCTGGAACCGCAAAAAGCATCGGTTATTTTGCAGAACCTGCCTGATGAAATTCAGAGCGACGTAGCTCGCCGTATTGCAACGATGGATAGAACTTCGCCCGATGTTTTGCGCGAGGTTGAACGGGTACTCGAAAAGAAGCTTTCTACCCTCTCCAGCGAAGATTATACGGCAGCAGGCGGTGTCGAAAGCATCGTTGAAATCCTCAACCTTGTCGACCGGTCATCCGAAAAGTCGATTATCGAATCGCTTGAAGATCAAGACCCCGACCTTGCGGAAGAGATCAAGAAACGCATGTTCGTATTCGAAGATATCGTTATGCTCGACGACCGTTCTATTCAGAAGGTGCTGCGTGAAGTTAACAGTGAAGAGCTTGCAAAAGCGCTTAAGATTGTCGATACCGAAGTACAGGATAAGATATTCAGAAATATGTCCAAACGTGCGGCAAGCATGTTAAAAGAAGAAATGGAATATATGGGACCGACCCGTTTGAAGGACGTCGAAGAAGCACAGCAGAAGATTGTTTCGATTATCCGGCACTTGGAGGACAACGGCGATATTGTTATTGCACGTTCCGACGAAGACGAGATGATTGTCTAACCCAAACAGCATAGTGAG
This sequence comes from Treponema medium, assembly GCF_017161265.1. NCBI lineage: Bacteria > Pseudomonadati > Spirochaetota > Spirochaetia > Treponematales > Treponemataceae > Treponema > Treponema medium. Next base: position 2,568,404 of record NZ_CP031393.1, read on the forward strand.
ATCGGCAAAAGGAGATTCTGAAAGTGGCTAAAAATATTTTTCGTGATTTTGAAGTTAAAAAGCTCAACGGCGATATGGTGCTGGCATTAGCGAAAACCTTTGAACCGGAAACTACTACCGAGGTGGTAGAAGCTGTTCCGGTTCCCGAAGGGCCAACACTGGAGGATCTCAAAAACGAAGCGGAAGAATTTAAGCGTCAATGGGAAGTTGAAAAAGAACAACTCATTGCCGACGCTCACCGTGAAGCTGATGAAATTATCGAAAACGCAAAAAAAACCGCTTTTGAAGAAGCAAAGCGGCAGATGGATGTGTCCCAAATCGATGCGCAAAAAGCCCGCGAACAGGCTCAAGAAATAGTCAGCGAGGCGGAGAAAAAAGCCGCCGACATTGTCGATAAGGCTGAACAAACCGAAGCGGCTACACAAAAGAAAGCTTTTACCGAAGGTTTCGATGCGGGACGGGAAGCGGGATTTAAAGAAGGAAAAGTCGAAGTAACCCGCTTGATAGAGCGGCTCCATACAATGATCGAACGCACGATGGATAAACGCGAGGAGATTTTAGCGCAAACGGAACAGCAGATTGTCGACCTCGTGCTGTTGATGACCCGCAAGATTGTAAAAGTAATCTCCGAAAATCAGCGAAATGTTGTAACATCGAATATTATCCATGCGCTGCGCAAGGTAAAAGGGCGCGCCGATGTCATTATACGGGTAAACCTTGCCGATGTCGGTTTAACGAGCGAGCATACCAAAGACTTCTTGGCAGCAGCAGAGAATATCAAAAACATCACTGTTGTGGAAGACCTATCGGTCGATGCGGGCGGCTGTATTATCGAAACCGACTTCGGTTCGGTAGATGCACGTATCGCCTCTCAGCTGCATGAGCTTGAACAACGCATCCTCGAAATATCTCCGATACGGACGCGGGCGGCTTCCTCCGACGGGTCTTCAAATCGAAAGTAGCTTATGACGTCGCCTTTTGATAAATACCTTGACGCAGTTTCCGAAACGGAACCCATTAAGCGCACCGGTGTTGTCAGCCGGGTGCAGGGGCTTCTTATCGAAAGCCGCGGCCCGCAAGCCTCCGTCGGGGAATTATGCAGAATCAATCTAAAAGATAACACAGAGAGTATTATCGCCGAGGTTATCGGTTTAAACGGTTCAACCGTACAGCTGATGACCTACGAAGATATACAGGGAGTGGAAATCGGCTGTGAGGTTATCGCGAGCGGCACAATGCTTTCCGTACCAGTCGGGTCGGTACTGCTCGGCCGTGTTGTCGATTCGCTTGGAAGGGCGGCGGACGGTAAACAGGAACCCTACTCTCCCCTTCACTACCCTATTCTTACGCCGCCGCCCGATCCGATGGAACGGCGCCCCATTAAAGAACGAATCGTAACCGGTATCCGTGCTATCGACGCACTCCTTGCTGTCGGCAGGGGGCAGCGTATCGGTATCTTTGCCGGTTCCGGTATCGGTAAATCAACCTTGATGGGCATGATTGCGCGGAACACGAGCGCCGACGTCAACGTTATTGCGCTTATCGGCGAACGCGGCCGCGAGGTAAACGATTTCTTGGAACACGACCTCGGCCCTGAAGGGCTCAAGCATTCGGTTGTGGTAACCGCTACATCGGATACCAGCCCGCTTGCCCGTATCCGCGGCGCATACACGGCAACGGCAATCGCCGAGTATTTCCGCGACCAAGGAAAGGATGTGATGCTCCTTTTCGATTCAGTTACCCGCTTTGCCAAGGCTCAGCGCGAAATCAGCCTCGCGATCGGAGAACCGCCGGCAACCCGCGGCTACACTCCGAGCGTTTTTGAGGTACTGCCTAAACTGCTTGAGCGGAGCGGAACTTCTGCAAAAGGTTCGATTACCGGGTTTTATACCGTACTCGTTGACGGCGACGACATGGACGAGCCGATTTCCGATGCGGTACGCGGTATTTTGGACGGGCACATTGTGCTTAACCGGAAACTTGCACAGCGCGGGCACTACCCTGCCATTGACGTACTCGGCAGTATTTCCCGTTTGGCAAACCGCGTCGCAGGGGAATGCAGTAAAAAAGCAGCACAGTATATGCGTAAATTGATGGCAGTCTATGCCGATGCCGAAGATATGATTCAAGTCGGCGCGTATCAAAAAGGCAGCAATCCCGCCATCGACGAGGCGATCGCACACCATGATAAAATCGAAACTTTTTTACAGCAAGAGGTAAACGATCCTGCACCCATCGAAAAAACGCTGGAACAACTCAGCGCTATTACCCACATCGACATACCGAACGAAGAAAGCTTCCAAGCAGGAGCAGGTGCGGCAAAAAAATACCTGATGCCGTCGGAAGCTGCCGACTTGTACAAAGCTGAAATTGAAAAGCCACCTGCGGATTACGCGGAAGAATAATCCCCTATGAAGAAATTTCAGTTTTCGCTTCAAAAGCTCTTGGATATCCGCACTTTCCGCGAAAAAGAAGCGGAAACCAACCTTGGGCGTGCCGTTGCTGCCCGCGAAGCGATTGTGTTGCGCCTTACCGAAATCGCACAGGAAGAAATAAAAACACGCCGATCACTTGGGGTAAGCCTTAAAACTCCCACTGAGTTCGCCTTGCACGAAAACTACTTGGAACGGCTCCATAATGACCGCGAAAAACAGGAAAAAGCGCTGGTAGAGGCGGAACTCGTCATCGAAAAAATGCGAAAAATCTATATCAAGGCACATCAGGAGCGGCTCATCGTATCAAAGTTACGGGAACGGAAAGAAGTCGAATGGAAAGCTGAGGGGCTGAAACAACAGGATGCAATTCTCGACGACATCGTAAATGCCCGCGAATATAGAAAAAGTCAAAAATTATAGCCCCCTATACACTCAGTCCATATCAAAACACATCAAAAAACCACCATATCCGATATTTTTCAGTAAGCCTCATTTCTTTCAAAAAAAATAGGAATAATTCTTAACTTTATGATTGACAAATCTTTTATACCTGCTTTACAATAGAAATTAGGAATGAAGTGCAGCTTCATAACGCATTGCATAAAGTTTTCACAAATTTCATGCAGTTTATTGTAAAAAAGGGGCAAACACACCAGATAGTGTAGAAGCAAATCGCAGAATAATAGGTTGGGAGACCATTTGAACCGCGAAGAGGTTCAACTCTGGTTGACCGACCTATTATTCTGCTTGGTTATTCAGAAAGTATCTGATGCGTTTGCCCCTAATCAGGAGGTATTATGTTATTCAAAACGACAGAAGCACACGAAACCTTGCGAAAGCAAGTTCGCGAATGGGCTGAAAAAGAAGTAAAACCGATCGTACTCGAAAAAGATCGTGGCCCTGTTGAAGAGGCGTGGATGGAAGATCAGGTAAAGCAGATGGCTGCTCACGGATGGCTTGGAGTTCCCTATTCCAAGGACTACGGCGGAGCGGGGCTTGATGTTATCAGCTATGCAATCGTTGTTGAAGAGCTTTCCCGCGTGGACGGCGGTATCGGCGTTATCTGTTCGGCTCATACATCTTTAGGCGCATATCCGATCGCAGAGTTCGGTACGGAAGCGCAAAAGCAGAAATATTTGATTCCCCTTGCGAAAGGCGAAAAAATCGGTGCATTCGGTTTGACAGAACCCAATGCAGGCAGTGATGCCGGCGGTACCGAAACCGAATATATCGATGACGGAACCAATTATATTCTGAACGGTTCAAAGATATTTATCACCAATGCGCCTAAGGCTGACACATACGTTGTATTTGCGGCGAATCCTGATGTTCCCGGAACAAAGGGAATCAGTGCATTCATCGTAGAAAAAGGTGATGAAGGCTTTGAGTTCGGCGAACACTATGACAAGCTCGGTATCCGTACATCCGCAACCGCAGAACTCATCTTCAACGAAGTAACGCTTCCCAAAGATCGCCTACTCGGTAAGGAAGGTGAAGGCTTCAAAATCGCTATGAAGACCCTCGACGGCGGGCGTATCGGTATTGCGGCGCAGGCGCTCGGTATCGCACAAGGCGCGTATGAAGAAGCGGTAAAATATGCACGCACCCGCGAACAGTTCGGTAAGCCGATCGGTGCACAGCAAAACCTCGCATTTAAGTTGGCCGATATGCTGACAAAGATCGAAGCTGCCCGCCTTCTCATCTACAAAGCCGCGGAGAAGAAAGAAAACCACGAGGACTACGGCCTCGATTCCGCAATGGCAAAGATGTATGCATCGGATATCGCGCTTGAAGTGGTAAATAATGCACTCCAAATCCACGGCGGTTCAGGATTTATTAAAGGAATTCCGGTAGAAAAGATGTACCGCGATGCCAAGATTACCACCATCTACGAAGGCACCAACGAAATCCAGCGGCTCGTTATTGCGTCGAAGATATTGGGAAAACTCGGTAAAGCAAACAGATAAATCTAAGGGAAACCTCTAAAAACTCAAGTTTTTAGAGGTTTTTGATAAAGTTTTTATAGGAGTATGAAATGGCAGTAGCTCGATTAAAAGGTGATCCGAGAATCGGTATTACCGGCATGCGCAAACGTATCTTCCCCGATGGCGATACGATGAAAGAAAAAGTCCACAAGGTAATTCAACAGTTGGTTGAAGTTGAACGCTTTAAGTTCTACAAAGATGTGGATATCAATTCAGTAATGGCAATGGCGCCGATCGGTGTTTCAGGCGGCCGCGGCGTAAAAGATAAGGAAACGTGGCATTTAATAGAAGATTTGGCAAAGGCAGCAGGCGCTTCCATCGGTTCTTCCCGCCCTGCAGCGGAAACCTTGAAGTACGTTCCGGTACAGCGCTATGTCGGCATGTCCGGTCAAAAGTTTAAAGGGAACTTGTATTTTGCAATCGGTATTTCCGGAGCTATTCAGCACCTAAAAGGCATTAAGGATGCTTCCCGCATTATTGCCATCAACAAGAACAAGAAAGCTCCGATTTTTTCACACTGCGATTACGGTATCGTCGGCGATTTGGAAGAAGTTATTCCGATCTTAATTGAAGAACTCAATGCGCTGTCAAAAGAAGAACTGACCTTCCCCTATCCGAAGATTAAGAAAGCGCCCGTGCCCCGCCCCTCGCCTATCGGCCCCCGTTATGTCTGTTTGGGCTGCGGCTATAAGTATGTACCGGAAGAAGGAAATAAGGATGCGGATATCCCGCCGGAGACTTTGTTTGAGCATCTTGATCCCGAATTTACCTGTCCCGACTGCGGCGAAGCGAAAGACCGCTTTATCAAGCTGACGTTCCGCAACAACTAATAGCCAAGTACTATTTCGGATGTTCAAACATCCTACAAAAGTTTTTATAGGAGTTTGATAAAAAGCGCCGTCTAAAATGTCGCCGCCGCTTTTTATCTCAAGTTTACGTTGCAAACTTGATTATTTACGAGTGCGCGTAACGCGCACGGCTAAAAACTTTTTCGGATGTTCAAACATCCTACAAAAGTTTTTATAGGAGTTTACTATGTACAATGTACGTGAAATTACAAAAGATGTATGGTGGGTCGGCGGCCACGATCACCGCTTAACACTATTTGAAAATATGCATCCGATCCCCCTCGGAGTGAGCTATAACGCCTATCTTCTGTTTGATAAGAAGAGTACCATTCTTTTTGATACGGCGGAATGGTCAGCCTGCCCGCAGCTGATGGAAAACATCTCGTATCTGCTGGAAAAATACGGACGTGATAAGGTCGATTACCTTGTTGTAAATCACATGGAATGCGACCACTCTTCCTCTGTTACCACCGTGTTGGACAAATGGGCGCCGACGATTATCTCTACGGAAAAAGGCTTTATGCTGATGCGTCAGTTCGCCTATGATCCTGACAACTACAAAACGGATACCGTCAAAGAAGGCGACACCCGCACCTTTGAAGATCACACTATCGCCTTTGTTGAAGCGCCGATGGTGCACTGGCCGGAGGTTATGATCACTTTGGACGTAACCAACGGAGTACTCTTCTCTGCAGATGCGTTCGGTTCGTTTATCGCGCTTGACGGTAAACTCTTTGCAAAAGAAGTAAACTACCCGCGCGACTGGATGGATGAAGCACGCCGCTATCTGACGAATATCGTCGGTAAGTATGGCCCTGAGGTTATGCACTTAGTAGGAAAAGTCCTGAAGCTCGATCTCTTGCCCAAGATTAAATACATCTGTGCGCTGCACGGTTTGGTATGGGAGGCCGAAAACTTCCCCTACATCCTCGATAAATACCTGCATTGGGCGACGTATACGCCGGAAGAAAAAGGCGTTTTGCTGGTGTACGGTTCTATTTACGGCAATACCGAATCGGCTGCATTTGCGCTTGCTTCAAAGATTGTTGAAAAAGATATCACGAATGTATCGGTGTACGATGCATCGAGTACCCATGTGTCGTATCTTATTTCCGAGGCATTCAAGTTCAGCCATATCGTTATTTGTTCTCCGACATACAACCTGAACATTTTCCCGCCGATCCATGAGTTCTTGGATCACATGCGGCTTTTAAACTTACAGAATAGAAAAATCGCTATTGTGGAAAACGGTTCATGGGCAGTACGGTCGGGAGATCTTATTCAGGAATTTATCGAAAAAAATATGGATGATATGGAAATTCTGAATGAACGCATTACAATCGCTTCGACGATGAGCCCCGATAAGGGCTATGAGCTTGATTCTATGGCTCAAGCCATTGCCGATTCTATGAATGCGACGGATATTCCCTTACCGGAAGGTGTGCCGCAGCTAGACGTCTCCGGCATCCATTTCGCACGGGAAAGAAGGTAAACCTGCCAGCGAATGTACCTCCGTGTACATTCGCTGGCGGCGAGTTTTTGCTTTGCAAAAACATCGCTACTTCATAGAACCACCGCCATCCGTGGCGGTTCTGAACAGCCCTTCCGTAAGCCTTTTGGAAATAGACGGTATAGATACAAGGAGCTAGCTGAAAATAAAGCGCAGGCGTATCTATGATACGTTGAGCATTTATTTTCAGCGTACGACGCAGTAGATATACCGTATATTTTCAAAAGGCGGTTGACTTCCGATAGAAATCCACTATCGATCGGCCGTAAGCGCGTTGATCGATGCGGGTTAATGATAGGATTTGGTCGGGCAGCTCTTTTTCTTTGGGGCGATGTATCAGCGTAAGCCCTCCGGCAGCAAGAATCGGTTTTTCGGCGATTGTATGTAACAGATCATAATGGAACTGATATGGGAAAGGGGGGTCAAGATAGATAATATCAAAGATATGTTTAGAGCGCTGAAGATAAAGCTCCACCGGCATACATTTACACTCAAGTTTTTTATCCGCAAGCGCGACATTTTTTAACAAAATAGGGAATTTATCTTTATCTTTTTCCACCAATACGACAGGATATGCCCCTCGCGAATAGGCTTCAAGTCCGCACATACCGGATCCGGTAAAGAGATCTAAAAAAGATTTTCCTTCCAAATTACCTAAAATCCCAAAGAGCGATTCTCTCATTCTATCCATTGCCGGCCGGATAATACCCTTAGGGCATTGAACTTGCCGGTTTTTCAGTGTTCCGCCTGTTATTCGCATATCGATATATTTAAATACAAAGAAGCTGACTTAATTCATTTTGAGAAACAATCTGATACGCATCAAGATTCTTATCACTTTCTTGAATCCGTTTTTCTATTCGGTCTTTTGTATCGGTATGCAGCTTATAATAAGCACTCAGATCGGTACCCGAAACAGGCAAAGTAATCTGTTTTTCGATTGTTTTAGCAGCGAATGCTTTTAAGAGCAATAAATAATCCGTTTCGCACGAATAGAGGCTCTGCATAATCGGAAGATATTCAGGCAGATGAGAAAGATTCTGCACTTCGACAAATAGCGATTGCAGCGTATCAGATATAAAAGATATATCAGCAATGGTTTTTTCTAAAAACATATTTTCAGACAGTTCTAGCGTTAAACCTTCGGTGGTAATATTGATTATTTTTGCAAGTTGATACAGGTTATCATGAAATGCAGTATTTTTAAGCATAGAACGCCTCCCTTTCTACGTTTTCAGTATCGGCATTTTCGCAACAAATATGAGCTTTGCCGAATTTTGCGGGATTGTTAAGAAACAGTCTGACACGATTGTCTAGCCCTCTCTATTTATCTTGTAATTTTTTATGCAATGTGGCAGTATGATACACATGGTTTCCAATAATAAACTTCAAATGGGAATAGATGTCGGATCGACGACCGTAAAAACGGTGATTTTATCCGCTGATAATTCCATAATATATAGCCGCTATGAACGGCACCGCGCAGACATCCGTAAAACAATTATCGTGGTGGTAACGGAAGCATTGGATGCAGCCGCAAAAATCTACGGCGACCATACTCAATTACAAGTCCGGGTAACCGGATCCGGCGGCTTGGCTGTTTCAAAGTGGCTCTCCGTACCTTTTGTGCAGGAGGTTGTCGCCGCGGCTGTCGCTGTGCAAGCAAAGATTCCGCAAACCGATGTCGCAATCGAGTTGGGCGGTGAAGATGCTAAAATCACCTACTTCGGCCATTCAGTTGAACAGCGTATGAACGGTACCTGTGCAGGCGGTACGGGCGCCTTTATCGACCAAATGGCGGCGCTCCTCGAAACCGATGCGACGGGGTTAAATGAACTTGCCAAAAATGCAACAACGATTTATCCCATTGCCGCCCGCTGCGGTGTCTTTGCAAAGACCGACGTACAGCCCCTCATCAATGAAGGAGCACGGCGGGAAGATATTGCCGCAAGTATTTTTCAGGCGGTTGTCAGCCAAACGATTTCAGGCCTTGCGTGCGGAAAACCTATCCGCGGGCGTTGCGCCTTTTTGGGCGGCCCCTTACACTTTCTCGACCAGCTGCGGCAGCGGTTTATCGAAACACTGCACCTTGCGGATGACGAAATCATCGTGCCGGAAAACTCCGAGCTATTTGTTGCGCTGGGCGCAGCGCTCAGTGCCGGATCCAATCAATCGTTGAGGGCATCGCCCCACCGAACCGTCCACAACGGCAGCGAATCGGCGGAAATTTCATGCACGGCGCCGACGCAGACACAGCTACTGCGAACGGGCTTCCGCGCTCAGCCGGATGCAACGCCTGAAATCACCAATACAACGGTATTTACGAACCCCGCCGCGCTGACCATAGAAATACTGCGGAATAAACTCGGCTCCCTCGCCGATGCAGAAATGCAGGAAGTCCAGCGGCTGCCGCCTCTTTTTGAAAACGATGCGGCGCTTGCAGCTTTCCGTGAACGGCATGGGCGGGAGCGGGCAGAAACCGCTCCGCTTGAAGCAGCGGCCGGTCCCGTGTTCCTCGGCATGGATGCCGGTTCAACCACAACAAAGGCTGTGCTTATCGACCAAGAGGGAAGAATCCTCTGGCAGTTCTACGAATCAAATGCAGGCAATCCGGTCAATCTTGCGGTAACCATGCTGCAATCCCTCTATAAACAAATTCCGAGCGGCGCGCGTATTGCCCGCTCTTTATCTACCGGCTACGGTGAAGGGCTCTTTCAAGCGGCTTTCGGTGTTGATACGGGAGAAGTTGAAACCATCGCACATCATCGCGCAGCCGATTTCTTTCTTCCCGGTGTCGAATTTTTGCTCGACATCGGCGGACAGGATATGAAATGTATCCGTATGAAGAATAACTGTATCAGCTCCATCCAATTAAACGAAGCTTGCTCTTCGGGCTGCGGCAGCTTTTTGGATAACTTTGCCCGCTCGCTCGGTATGCAGGTTACAGACTTTTCAACTCAAGCGCTCCTCGCACCAAAGCCTATCGACCTCGGAAGCCGCTGTACGGTCTTTATGAACAGCCGTGTTAAGCAGGCGCAAAAAGAAGGAGCCTCCGTCGGCGATATTTCGGCGGGGCTTTCGTATTCGGTTATCAAAAACGCCCTCTTTAAGGTTATCAAACTGAGAAATACCGCCGCTATCGGTGAAAAGGTCATCGTTCAAGGCGGGACATTCCACAATGATGCGGTATTGCGCGCTTTCGAGCTGATTACCGGCAGAGAAGCAGTGCGTCCGGATATCAGCGGCTTGATGGGTGCATTCGGCGCAGCGCTTCTCGCCCGCGACCAATGGAAGGAGCAAGGGGCAGACGTACACGTCCGCTCGAATATCTTACCGGCAGAAGGGCTTGATGCGCTAACCGTCAAGCTTGATCTTTCCCGTTGTGGCAAATGCGCCAACAACTGCCTTTTAACCGTCAACCGATTTAATACACCCTCAGCGGGTACCCGCATCTTCATTACGGGAAACCGCTGCGAACGCGGCGCCGAAATAGCGGAAACGGAAAATGCTCAGTCAAAAGAATCGCCGTTAAAAGCCGGTAAAAAGAAACTGAATAACGGCATTCCCAATCTCTTCGATTGGAAGTATAAACGTATATTCTCGTATAAGCCGCTACCGGAGGCCGAAGCCGCACGGGGCGTTATCGGGATTCCGCGCGTGCTCAACCTATATGAAAACTATCCATTCTGGTTCACGCTTTTAACCGAGCTGAAATTCTCAGTAAAATTATCGCCGCGTTCCTCTCGTAAACTCTATGAACTGGGATTGGAATCCATCCCGTCGGAATCGGTATGTTACCCCGGTAAAATTTCTCACGGGCATATTGAAGCGCTCTTAAAAGCGGGCGTTACAACGATCTTCTATCCTTGTATACCCTACGAATTGAAAGAAGACCCTAAAGCAAATAACCATTTTAACTGCCCCGTTGTAACGAGCTATCCCGAAGTTCTCAAAAACAACATCGATGCGCTGCGGCAGGACGAACATATCCGTTTCCTTAACCCGTTTTTACCGCTCTATAACGAAAAACGGCTTGGAGAGCGGCTCCATGAAGAACTCAATAAATATTGGGATATTCCGCTTGCCGAAATTCGCGCCGCCGTTCGGAAAGCGAAAGAGGAAGCGGAAGCGGTAAAAAAGGAGACCCAGTTCCAAGGCGAGGCTGCGCTCCGAACAATAAAAGAACAGAGGCTTATCGGTATTGTGCTTGCCGGACGGCCGTATCATCTTGATCCGGAAATCAATCATGGCATTCCAGAACTCTTGACGGGCTTAGGACTTGCCGTATTAACCGAGGATTCCGTTGCCCATTTAGGCAAACTTCCCCGTCCGCTTCGGGTTGTAGACCAATGGGTATACCACAACCGGCTGTACCGCGCCGCCGAATTTGCCGCACGGCAGGATAACCTCGCGTTTATTCAACTGACCAGCTTCGGCTGCGGTCTGGATGCGGTTACCGCCGACCAAGTGCAGGAAATTACCGAAGCGAATGGGAAAATGTATACCCTGCTCAAAATCGATGAAGGATCCAACCTCGGCGCGGTGCGCATCCGCATACGCAGCCTCATGGCCGCTATCCGCGAACGTAGCAAAGGCACGCCCGTCAAGGCGCCGGGATACCGCGGCTTTAAACGAGTTGAATTTACCGAAGATATGAGCAAACGGTATACCGTTCTTGCGCCGCAGATGGCGCCTATCCACTTTGACTTACTGGAGGCAGCTTTTCAACATTCGGGATTCAATCTTGTCATATTGCCGGAAACCGATCCTCAGGCAATCGACTGTGGGTTACGATATGTGAACAACGATGCCTGCTATCCTGCCATTATCGTCGCGGGGCAGATGATTTCGGCGCTACAATCGGGTAAATACGATCTGAATGCGACGGCGCTCATCATCACGCAAACGGGGGGCGGGTGCCGTGCAACAAACTACATCGGGTTTATCCGGCGGGCGTTGGAAGATGCGGGCTTAGGATATATCCCTGTAATCGGGTTAAGTGCACAGCAGATTGAAAAAAATTCCGGCTTTAAACCGACATTCGGTTTAGCAGACCGCGCGTTAAAAGCGCTCTGCCTCGGTGATTTGCTGATGCGCGTACTCTACCGTACCCGCCCATACGAGCAGGAACAGGGTGCGGCAAATGCACTCTACCGGCGCTACGCAGACAGGATAAAGACCGAATTGAAACACATGACCGGGCGAGATTATCGCAGGGTTGTACGAGATATTGTACACGACTTTGATACGCTGCCGCTTATTCAAGAGGAAAAACCTCGAATCGGTGTAGTCGGTGAAATTTTAGTAAAATTCCATCCGACAGCCAATAACGATATTGTCGGTACTATTGAGCGGGAAGGCGCCGAATGCGTTATGCCCGACTTGATGGACTTCTTCTTCTACTCGTTATTCGACGGGCTTTACTACGAAACTTCGCTGGAATCGAGCGCATTTAATCAGTTCAAATATCACGTTGCAATTTGGTATATCGAACGATACCGCAAGGGGATGAAAAAACAGCTGAATAAAAGCCATCGTTTCACCGCTCCCGAATCGATCTACAACTTGGCAAAGGGCGTTTACGGAGTTCTTGATTTAGGCAATGTCGCCGGTGAAGGCTGGTTCCTTACCGCCGAAATGGTCGAGCTTATCAAGTCTGGAGTTGTCAGCATCGCCTGTTTACAGCCGTTTGCCTGTCTCCCCAATCACGTTACCGGCAAGGGAATGATTAAAGAGTTGCGCCGGCGGTATCCCGATGCACAGATATCCGCAATCGATTTTGACCCGGGTGCAAGCGAGGTAAATCAGCTCAATCGTCTCAAGCTCCTGCTGGCAAATGCGCCCTACGGCGAACATCCAGACGAAATGAATCGGAAGCGCGCATAACACGGAACTCAGTTTTTGCCTAACACTGTCAATAAATGATGAAGATCCATAAGGCAATCGAACATAATATGGGACAGAGGGATTTTCTTGAAATTTTTATTTTTATAGATTCTGGCAAAATTCAATGCAAGTTTTCGTGATATATTCATATTTTTTTGAATATTTTCATTTTGCGCCCTGAAATAATCTTCCATGCAGCGCACACCAAGCAGCCAATGAATGGTTTCAAGGCTCCATTCTATTCTTGCATAGTGAAGTATGTCGTTTGATTTGCCTTCGACACTTTTATTATTGCTTATTTTTTGAGTAGCCTTTTGAAAACTGAGTTCCGCTGAAGGGTAACATATCCTATTGCGTTATAAAATGGATAATGGTATAGTAGATCAATATTAAAGAACTCCTTAGATTAGACATTCAGGCTCTCTATATAGAGCCTTTAAAGAGCATGTGGAGATTACCCGGATGGAAAAAATAGTAAAATTGTTGCACCGCAAAAGCTGTGTAGTGCTTACGGCACTGTGTGTGCTGACTTTTAGTACTTGCCGCTTTCCATACACGGTAAAAAATGCCCGTTTTAAAAATGAGTTTTCATGGGTGTATGCTGAAAAAGATTTTAACTTTAAAAATGCCGACAAGGTGCAAGGAACTTTTACATTGCCTAAAAATGTTAAGCATAAGGGATTGTGTTTTGTTGCAATGTTTCCGGCAACTTTCCGTAATAATAAGTGGAGTGCTGTTATAAAAATACCTTACAAGCTTACTCTTACATGGGACGGCGGCAGCTTATTAAAAGAAGAAGATGTAGAAGCAAAAAGTGATTGGTTCGGACTTAATGTGTATTTCTCCGAGGAGGAGATAAGAAAACTGCCGGTACAACAAACAATTATCTATACATTGGAATATGAAGCCGGTGTATATACTAAACTACAGGATACAGCTGAGCTTGATAAGCTCGCCGATCTGCAGGATCATCCTGAAAGCTATCCGAACTTTTATGACGCGGTCTTTGTTGTAGCCGAGCGCTCAACAAAGAAGATGCCATAAGCTTAAAATTAGAAATGATATTTTTAGGGAATTCATATTTTTTTTGACGGGGTACTTGACACGTAATGCAAAGGGGATATAATGCAACTCAACTCAACTCAACTCAACTCAACTCAACTCAACTCGATTCAGACGGATTTTGCTCGTTTTAGATCAATATGATGGAGAAAATAACGGTACTACGATGACTGCCCGCCGATTGGCAGAAGGGCTTCGAAACGTTGGATACGAAGTAAAGATTGTAAGTACGGGAAAAGAAGCGCCTGATAAATTCGTAGTTCCGCCGCTTACAATGCCGTCTTTTATGCGTAATATTATCAGTGCTCAGGGCATGATAATCGCAGGATCGGATAAAGAAACTCTCAGAAAAGCAATCGCATGGGCGAATTTAGTTCATTTTGTCATGCCTTTTTTTCTTTCTAATGCAGGAGTTAAGATTGCGCAGGAATTAGGCGTACCGCATACGGCGGCTTTTCATGTCCAGCCACAAAATATTACCTATTCAATCGGTATGGGAACCGCTAAACTTCCCAATACCTTTCTATACAACTTGATGCGTGATCATTTTTTTAAGTACTTCAGACGTATTCACTGCCCAAGCCGTTTTATTGCTCATCAGCTTGAAGAACATGGATATACAGCGCAACGCTATGTCATTTCCAATGGTGTTGATCCTCACTTTCGATATATCAAAGCTGAAAAGCCTACGGAATTGCAAGACCGTTTAGTTATTCTGATGATCGGCAGGCTTTCAAAAGAAAAACGCCAAGACCTCCTCATGGAAGCAGCAAAGCTTTCTCGTTATGCAAACCGTATTCAGCTTATCTTTGCCGGAAAAGGTCCACTTAAAAAACAATATCAAAAACAAGGAACAGCGTTGCCGCACCAGCCTATCTTTACGTTTTGCACACAGGAAGAACTTATCACGATTATATCGTATGCCGATCTGTATGTGCATACTGCCGATGCCGAAATTGAAGCGATTGCCTGTATCGAAGCTTTTTCATGCGGCTTAGTACCCGTCATTGCAAACAGCGATCAATCGGCTACGCCTCAGTTTGCTCTTGATGACAGGAGTTTATTTGAGGCGGGTAATGCCCGTGCACTTGCGGATAAAATCGATTATTGGTTTGACCATCCGGAAGAGCGCAAGGCACAGGAAATCCGCTACGCCGAATACGGTAAAGAGTTTGACCATGCGCGCTGTGTGGCGCAGATGGTACGTATGTTTGAAGAAGAAATGAATGATCCTTTTTACGGCAGCCGGTAAAACTGCCGTAAGGTTGCCTGTGTTACTTAGTGGTACGAAAAATCGCTATCGCCGATAAACTCCCGTAAAATGGACTGGCCGTGTACGAAAGAGGGAGAGACCGAAAGGAAGTTATTCAGGAAGATGAGCAGCCGAGATGCTTCGCTGTATGCCGGATCGGTGGGCTTTACCGCACGGAGCAGCGGTTCCGCATAAAATTTTCAGTACCGAAAGTTCATAATCAAGCGCCGTATTAAAGATAACGTCGGCGGTATTTTGGTACGGGAAAATATGTTTTGCCTCTCCAGCCCGCACATCCGACCACATACCGATGGTAATCGAAGCGGAACTTCCTCTAAATTGAGCATCACGCACGATACGCCGCAAGAGCCGGTTATCGGAAGTCGGTATCCGGTTGTGATCATCCAAGGTCAGCTGTGTTAATGCCGAAAGATATATTTTAAATTTAAGCGAAGCGTCTATCTGCGGGGTTAAATTGTCATTTAATCCGTGTATTCCTTCCAAAATAAGAATAGAGCGGCTGTTAAGGCGGAGTTTTTTTCCTGTATAAAACCGTTCGCCTGTTTTGAAATTATAAGACGGCAACTCAACTTCTTCACCTGCAAACAGTTTAAGCAACAGCTCATTCAAAAGCGGAACATCCAAAGATTCAAGACATTCAAAGTCGAGTTTTCCGTCCTTATCGCGCGGGGTCTTATCTCTGCCGACATAATAATCGTCAAGGCTGATAACATACGGTTCATATCCTACGACGCGCAACTGCATCGAAAGCTTTTTTGCAGAGGTTGTTTTTCCTGAACTGGACGGCCCCGCAATTAGAATCACTTTGACATTTCCTCTGTTTCTAATTTGCTCAGCAATGTGCGCCAGTTTATTATTCTGCAATGTTTCCGTAATTTCAACAAAGTCTTTAGTTTTACGGTTTTCGATAATTTCATTTAATTGACCGACGGAAGAAACGCCGATCACCTTACCCCACGTTTTATATTCTTTGTACACAGTAAAAAGATGCGGGATGTCTTTAAATTTTGGCAACGTGTCGGTATCGGCGGTCGCAGGAAAGCGAAGCAAAAAACCGTCCTCGTACTTCATTAATCCGAATACTTTTAAATAGCCGACACGATCCATCAGCGGCTGGAAGTATAAGTCGTAATAATCGTCGAGTATATTGATCGTGATTTTCGGTCTGCTATTGTAGGAAAGCAGCCGGTATGCATCGGGCTGATTAGTGTTTGCGAAGAGCTCCAAGGCTTCGGCATACGCGACTGATTGCGTTTGTATCGGTAAATCCGCATCGACCATTTCATGCATTTTATCTTCGATTAGCTTGAGATCGATATCGGAGGCATGGGCACCTTCAAAAGTGTAATAGTACGAGTAGCCGAAGCTGTGTCCAACCAAGAGCCGTAAATCGGGATACACTTTTCGTGCGGCAGCGGCTAACAGAAAACACAGCGTGCGCCGGTAAATATTTGAGCCTTCGTAGGTTCCTTTTAATACAGGCTTTATGGTAGCGCGCACATCAATCATCTTGTTTAACGGAACCAATTCGTTATTTACTTTCATACCGAATGCAACCGTCTCCGGCTCTCTACAATATGCCAATGCGGCACGTGCAGAAATCGGTTCGACAAACTGTTTTTTTGAACCGTCCGGAAATGTAATCTCAAACCCTTTCATAAAAGCCTCCGCCATGGCGGCAACCGCACCAGATGTATTTTAAGCGGTTGCCTTCCTTTTGTACGAAATTTTATCTAAAATTTCGTACAGTTTATTTAGGAGAAGGGCAATCGTACCAGACGGGTAAATCAAATTCCGTAGAAACAAGGGGTTGTGAGACCATTTGAACCATCTTCAACTGTTGTACATCCGTGTACAACAGTTGAAGGCGAGTTTTGTGCGTGCACAAAACATCGCTGCTGTATGGAACCACTGCCATCCTTGGCAGTTCTGGTTGAACAGCCCCAGTATTTCTGCGGGGATATGCAAAAATGTCTGATGTATTTGCCCTGACTTCCGCTTGACAGGATACTTTATTTTCAGTAAAGTTACAACTCTTACTAAGTAACTGGTGGCATCTCTAAAAACTTGGTTAGATTTTTAGAGGTTCCTTGGTGTATGCCGTATTTCAGTTACCGGTAATGTGTATAACGGGATGTAGCCTAGGGGCTAAGGCGTCTGGTTTGGGACCAGAAGATCGGGGGTTCAAATCCCTCCATCCCGATAGTTTATTTCAGCGATGATTACGTTATGCTTTTTGCAAGATGAGCAAAGGAAGCCCCCCTGTATAGGAGCGAGGGAAGCTGCGGCGAGGGCAGTTGGTTCAATTCCAACCGCCTTTACTCATCGTATCTTTTCATTTTAATGCTCCATCAGTTACTTGATAATACAAGGGTACCTCTAAAAACCCGAATTGTAGGCT
This sequence comes from Treponema medium, assembly GCF_017161265.1. Classification (NCBI taxonomy): domain Bacteria; kingdom Pseudomonadati; phylum Spirochaetota; class Spirochaetia; order Treponematales; family Treponemataceae; genus Treponema; species Treponema medium. Next base: position 2,585,804 of record NZ_CP031393.1, read on the forward strand.
TCTTTTCTTAGACAAATCACGATTTTATACAGTTTTTTCGTATTCTTAGTTGTTTATTCGATGGCGGGTATTAAAGCCGACTGCAACCACCTCGTCAAAAATATACATCCTTGTACATTTTTGACTGCGAGTTTTTTACAAAGCAAAAAACCCGTTTCTGTTTGGAACCACCGGCATCCGTGCCAGATCGCACACACAGTGCGAAACGTTGAGCATTGCATATACCGCCATGGATGGCGGTGGTTCTACGCAGCAGCGATGTTTTGGCATAGTCACAACATCGCAGGCAAAACTATACACGGATGTATAGTTTTGACGAATGCTCTGCGTCAGGGTTGTTGATTTCTTGGTAAATACAAGGCTTTTTTCATAAAAAAGCTTTTTAACGTAAGTTAGTCCTTACATATACTGGAAATAGGGAACGGTGCAATTGTATTTCCTGTTTTCAATTATCCACTTCTGATAAACTTGACTGAATGCGTATTTATACGTATTATCATTTCATGAACTTTAAAGAAATGGAGAAGATGATAAAACAAGACGGATGGGTAAAACGTGATATAGTTGGGTCACATCATCACTATGAGCATCCGGTTAAAAAAGGGAAGGTTACTATTCCATTTCACGGTAATAAGGAGCTTTCAAAGTTTGTAGTAAATAGTATTCTTAAACAAGCAGGATTAAAGGAGTAAGACTATGTATATTTATCCGGCAATTTTTTATAAAGATGAAAACGGTTATTCGGTTGTATTTTATGATATAGAACTTGCAACGATGGGAGACACATTGGAAGAAGCGTTGATAATGGCAGAGGAAGCATTGACAGGACGTATCTCTTTACTTTTAAAGGATGGAGAGACACTGCCCAATCCGACAGCTATAGAAGATATAGAAAAACCGAAAGATGCGGAATTTATTACACTGGTAAAAACCGACCGTAAATATCTGGCACAGGAAAAAAGTGTTCGTAAAAATTTAACAATTCCTGCCTGGCTTGCTGAAGCTGCCGAAAATGCAGGATTAAATTTTTCGCAAGAGTTACAATGTGCTTTAAAAACGCGCTTGCATATTGGCATATAAATTTTTTTATAAAAGTTAATAACTTTTATAAAAACCTTTTATAACCTGTAGAATTATAGGGAACTTTTTATAAAAGAATGCACTCAATGGCAGCTACGGCAAAGGCGTGTTGATTATCATGTCTTTAAAAAGCCGGTCAAAACTTAGAGTGCGTCCGCTTCGAGGTCAATCCCGCGCAGGGCGGTAATCCGTACCCGAACCAGACTGCCCGCCGTTATCGGCAGCCCTTCGCTGTCTTTTTGCGCTTGGGAAAAATTTACGACTACGGCACCGTCTACCTCCGGCGCTTGGAACCATGCCCGACCGAGCGCAATGCAGCATTGTGTGTTTTCTTCTTCATTGTTGTGTTCTTGCGGGATAATCTCTTCGATGAGAACGTCCATTTCCAGTCCGCAAAAAGCGGCAAGTTTTTGTTCGGTAATCTTTAATTGCAGTTCGTTAAGGGCAGTCTTGCGCTGTTCGGCAATTTTTGCCGGCACCTGTTTTTTCATATCGGCAGCCTTGGTTCCCTCTTCCTGCGAATAGGCGAATGCCCCTGACCAGAGGCTTTGTGCTGCCTGCAAAAAGGCTGCCGTCCGTTCAAAATCAGCTTGGGTTTCTCCCGGAAAGCCTGTTAAAAAAGTAGTACGGATAACCGCCTCCCCGTAGGGACTTTCCGCTGTGCGGAAAGCTGCGCGGATATTTTCTATCAACTTGAGATAGGTTTCGGCAGAACCGCAGCGGTTCATTGCACGGATAATCGGATCGGATCCGGATTGAAAGGGGATATCAAAGTAGGGGAGGAAGCGGGTGTCGGCAGTCATAATCGGCAAGATATCCGGCGGAAAGTGGTCGGGATGAATATAGAGCAACCGGACGCTGAATGTTCCTTCAATACCGGAAATTGCGTGTAAAAGCTGCGCCAATCCCGAAAGCCCCTGTCTCTTTTGAGCCGGCAATGTGGGCAAGTTATTGTTAAGCCGGCTGCTGAGCTTATCTAGAGGCGTGGTGGTTTCATATACTGCAAGGTCTTGCCCGATGAGGTTGAATTCTTTATATCCTTGCTGCACAAACCCCTGTATTTCATTGATGATACTGTCAAGCGGGCGACTTCTCACTGAGCCGCGTATCAGCGGTATCGCGCAAAATGAACAGCAATTATCACAGCCTTCGGTAATTTTGATAAAGGCGGAACGAGGAAAGTTTAGCAGTTCGGGGCGCGAACCGCAGCATACGCCTTCTTGCGCAGGTTTAAGGAATGGACGGCTGTGTTCGGTAGAATGAACCGATTGATCATGTTCGTTCGGCGATTGTTGCTGCTGAGCAACCGGCGCATCCGGAAACAGCCGGTCGATAAGTATAGGGAGCTGAGATAAGTCTCCGTTACCGAAAAAGGCATCAGCTTCTTCAAAATCGGTTTTAAAGATGTCGCCATACCGTTCCGCCAAACAACCTGCCAGCAAAATTTTTGCCTGAGGATAGGCTGTTCGTGCGGTGATAACGGCTTCAATCGACTCACGTTTTGCAGGTTCGATAAAGCCGCATGAATTTACAATGATGAGATCGGCGTTTTCGGGTTCGACAGTTTTCTGCCAACCCTTATCGGTTAAGATGCCGATAAGCAGCTCACCGTCTACTTGATTTTTAGCACATCCGTGCTGATCAAGAAAGAAACGCTTAGTCAACTTCCATTACCACAAATTTATAACGTCCCGATTCATCATCCTTGATCCATTTTAAATCTTTAACGATGACTTCACCCGGGCGACTGACTTCTATATCGATGGTTTTTCCACCTGCAATAATTTGCATCTTAACAGCATTTCCATTTGATGCCCAAATACGGATACCGTTATTTGCTTGAACTGTCAGCTGTTCCGATTTTTGATAGTACCGTTCGTCTCGATTGGTTTTATCTTGTTCATAACGGAAGAGGCAATAGCTTCGGAAAGTTGCATTTAAGGTTACCGGATATGCAGAACCGGCATCGAACAGTACTTTGTATTTTGCTGATTCGGACTGAGCTGCCTGATCGGGAATTTTTATCGTAGGTGCTTCTGCAGAAACCGGTTCTGAAAACCCTGTGGTGAGTATTTCCACTAATGCACCCTTCGATTCATCTGCTGTATCGATATCTTCAACGGAAATTTTCACATCGGCAGTAACATCACCGTTTAGATCCAGTACAAGGCTTTGACCTAATGCAATAATTTGTGTTCCGATATCCGTTGCAAGATACAGTTCAGGGGCTGTTTTCTCAACTTGTATTTGATAATCTTTTCCATTGATAGGGAGTGTAATAGTATCACCCTGAAAGAGCCGTTTTTCAAAGACCTCTTGAGAAAGAGTGTATGAAGCCTTCTCTTTTTTTTCTATAATTTCCGTCTGTTTAGCCGGCTGTATCGGTTTGTCTTTTATCGCGGTATCGATTTTTGTAATCAATATTCTACCGACGAAAAATACTGCTATTAAAAGAAGGAATACTCCTATCCCGATAAATACGTTGCGTGGAACGGTAAATGACTTTTGAGGAATAAGCGTTTCAGGCGGAACTGCCGTTTCTTGTATTCGCGCCTGTTTATACAGTGTAACACACTCATTAGGATTTAAGCCTAAGTATTCTGCATAATTCCGTAAAAACCCGACAACATAAGGCTCTCCGGGAAATACTTCATACATACCCGTTTCAAGCGCCTCTAAATAGCGGCGAGCAATATTCGTTTCTCGCGAAGCCTGTTCAAGCCCTATCTGTTTTTCATTGCGTGCTGTTTCTAATACATTGCCTATATCCTGCATCTATTCCTTCCTGTATTCCGGCGGGGTAATTACTCTATTATTCTTCAAATAAAAAATTGTTCATCATATCCGCATTCGGCGGTATATCGTATAAAAAGCGGGAATCCGGAATTCCCGTATTTAATCGGTAGTATGAAAAATCAAATGTAATCTTGCTGCCCGAAATAGGCCATGCTTCAATTCGTCTGATGAGCTTCGTTTCAGGCGAAACAAGCAGCCGGATATTCCTAAAAGTTTCCGAAGCTGAACGTCTATTAAGTGCAAGTATTACAACTCGTTCAGAGGAGCCTTCTTCCAACGGCTGAGGCTCAGCTCCTGTTTCATACGCAATGGTATATGAGCGTTTCAATAGCGATAGACCTTGAGGCGTGGCAAGGTTTGCTGTACCCGCAGAGGAATCTTTTTCTATCGTCTGATTTAAAACCATCCGATAGGAGGGAACATAGATGGTTAATGTGTCGCCGGTGAATAGAATAACCTGCTCATTCGGTTTGGTAAAATCAATGCGCAGCCGATTCGGTCGTTTGAAGTAGACGGTAGCTTCCATTGTCTGAACCTTTGAACCGGAACCGGTTGAAACGGTTAGGCTGGCAGTGTAATCGGAAAGCGCGCCGTATTGTTCGGACATTCCGGCAAAAAATACGCTTGCAGTCGTAATGGATTGACAAAATGCTGTTATATAAAAGCCGAATATAACGGCAACAAAAACGATTGTTTTTTTCATCCGATTAGTAAAGCAGAAATGAGCGATAAAGTCAATATTTGCAAAATTTCTCTCGAATCTCGGCTTACGATATTATGAAATAAGTTATTGATGTATAATGATTTATTATAAAGTATGAATACTCTACCGATCCTGCGTTCGATTTGCAAATGGGCGGGAATATCCGATAAATACAAAAACGACAAAACACTGCCGCAGTGCAAACATTGCGATTATCGAGAGGCTGTATCTCCGAGGTAATTATTACCGGTGTGCTTATATGAATCGGAAAAAGTAACAGCAAAAGGACATATCCGCTTATATCATTTTTTCGTAGATAAACGCCTGCTTATCCCCGAACCATGCAAACCGGTCTAAAACCTGTGTGCGGATAAAGCCTTGTTTTTCATAAATCCTGATCGCTTTATGCCAATCTTCATGCACAAGCAAAATAATCCGTTCCAACCGCGGAAAAACGGCAGCAATACGTTCTATAGAAGCTGCAAAAAATTTTTCGGCAATGCTTTGCCCGCGCACCTCCGGTAATAACGCAAAGGAAGAGATATACAAGGCTGTCCCTGCCGGCTGATGGCGCTCGCGTACCGAATGCCCTAAGGCAAACGCGTCGGCTCCAATCTCCGAAGAATCCCACAGTTCAGCTGTAAAATAACCGCACACGGATTGCGTATCGGCTTTAACAAGAACATAATTGCAATCGGAAGTATATGCGATGCGGTCGGCAAACACACTTTCGTCCTCAACGATGTTTTCTTCAAAACTCTGCCGTTCCACCTGCATAACCACAGCTAAATCTCTCGGTTCCGCTTTTCTTACACTATACCCTTTCGCTACCATTATCACTACCCCAAGGCAACCGCATCAGAAATACTTTAAGCGGTTGCCTACCAACTTGTGTGCAAAATTTTTTTAAAATTTTGCACATTTTCTTCAAGAAACGGGCAATCACAGCAGATACGCGAATCAAATACCGTAGAATAGATAGGCTGTGAGACCATTTGAGACGCAACGCGGCGAAACTCTGGTTGAACAGCCTATCTATTCTGCGGGGTGGATATTATTAAAAGAATCCGCTGTGTTTGCCCTGAGCTCCTCATCACCAGCCCAAGACTTCTTTACGGTGCAGCAAACCTATCGCCCGAAGATTTTCTTCCGTAGATTTATGCGCATCGCTCAATTTTTTAAAATCGATCGTAAAGCAGTTCATCGAAAAATGCTGAAAGACATAGACGGGAGCATCGGACATTCCCCCGTACTGCAGCCGCAACTCTTCCGCATACGCAGTAAAAAGAGACTTCTTCCTTAATTCACCATACCCGACCAGCCACAGCGGACACCCAAGCACTCGCTGCAGAGCAGCAGTATGAGAGGCAAGCCATTTTTGCGTTTCTTCAAAGAGGCTGCAAAATTGTTCACCGCCATGCTTGAGCAGATAATTAAGTTCCTTTGTCTTTGCCGTGTGAACGGGCGTTTTATTGAGAATAATAACCTCACGTCTAAAATCAATAGCGAGTTCGGGATGACGGCGGAAAAAACCTTCCGCTACCTTCCCTGCCTGCCCTACCAGATAGCGTTGATTTTTATGCAGCTGCTCGTTTTTTCCCGGATTATCGCTGATGATAATCAGTTTTATTGTATCTGAAGCTTGAACTTCGTCCAAACTATGATTATATACGATGGGCGTTTCTTGCGGGTAAGCAGGCGTCTTGTTATCTGCGGCTGCAGCCTGCTGTAACAGATGGAGCGTCCCCTGCCCCGCCGACCTTTGCACCGATGACGCCGCTTCACCAGGTGCTGAATATTCATAGCCGCAGCGGGTAAGCCATTGCCGGCATGATGCTTTAAAATCGGTTCTAAAGGCGGAAAAAGCTCGCCATTCTTTATCGGTCATCGGATCACTTAGTTTTTATCTGAGAGAAAATTTTTCTGAACACATTACTGCTCAATTTTTTCTTGAGGAATCCCAGCTTGGTTTCGGAAATAACAATAGCAACAAAAATGAAGGAACAGCCTATCAGCAGTGAAGCGGTTACCTTCTCATGCCAGAATGCAATAGCAAAAATAATACCGAATACCGATTCAAGGGAGAATATGAGCGCAGCCGTCGATGCCACAACCTCACGTTGACCGATCGCCTGCAATATATTCGTAAGAGACATACAAATAACACCTAAATAAAGAACGGCGAAAATGGAATACCCATTCCAAACAATTTTAGTACTGTCTTCAAAAAAATAAGTATATAAACCTGCATAGATGACACCAAAGAACAGGTTTCCGATCGTCAGCAAAATCGGATCCATGGTGTCAACATACCGCCCCAAGTACACGAGGTAGGCGGCAAAAATCACACTGCCTATCAGCGCGAGAAAATCACCGAGATTTAAACCGACATCGGAAGTTTTCAGAAGATCCGGCATCGAAATAAAACCGATACCGATAAGACAGATAACGGCCGCGATAATGTGATAGATGTTCGGTTTTCTTTTCCATACGAACCATGCAATAAACGGAGTGATAACGCAATAGGTCGCAACCAAGAAACCGCACCGTCCCGGAGGACACCCAGCGGCAATCGAAAGATTTTGCATCAAATACCCGACAGTCATAAGAAGGCCGAGGAAAGCGCAAACGATAACGTACGAGCGTGACCAGTTTTTTAACCGTTTGATAAAAACCAGTAGCAATACAACGCCTCCGATGGCACACCGCATAAAGACCAAAAAGGCGGGAGGAAAATAGTCATTTGTACTGCTGATAGCCACAAAGGTCGTTCCCCAAAACAGTGCCGCAACAAAGAGCGCAATATATGCGCCGATCTCTTTTTTTGTAAGCTTACTCATAGGTTAATCCAGCCAATACACTTTATCGGGAGCTTGTTCTCGTAAAAAAATTTTTCGATATCGTTGAGAATGTTCCACCCGTACGTCATCGGGAAAATATACATTATGCAAAAACCATACGGTATCCAAAAGATCTCCAAAGGAATCGGAGCAGGAATACCGGTAGTACAGCGGCGACTCTTCAAGCAACGCACGCATCTCAAGATCATGCGTATGGTACGGATCGACTGCTTGCCGCAAATTACTCCGTAAGCCTCCGTACCATGCATGCGTAATCGCCAATAAATTGAGCCGCTTATGAGTATCCATATAATACAGCTCGTACATACCGGCGATTGCAGGAACGGAAGTCGTTATCTTATATTTATCCGCACGTGTTAAAGCTGTCCACGTCAGAGTATAATAGACATCGTTCTTGTCGTCTTCTTCTTTTATGATAATCGGTTTTAATTCAAGCATACTCTTAGGTTAGTATAGCATATTCCGCTCTTTTTGAAAATATGCGTATACCGTCTACTTGTTGCATCATCAGTAGTGCTGTTTTTTGTTTGACAGATGCGGAATTTGACGATATACTTTTTCTTATAGGATAATTTTTAGGAGGCCTTAATGGCAAAAGTTGAATTGAAAGGTATCGGCAAGGTTTACGATGGAAACGTCCGTGCGGTAGAAAATGCCAATATCGTTATTGAAGATCAGGAATTTGTTGTATTCGTCGGACCGTCCGGTTGCGGTAAATCGACGACGCTCCGTATGGTAGCCGGACTTGAAGAAATCAGCGAAGGCGATTTGTACATAGACGGCGAACGCATGAACGACGTCCCACCGAAAGATCGTAACATCGCAATGGTTTTCCAAAACTATGCGTTGTATCCCCACATGACTGTCTATGACAACATGGCATTCGGATTAAAGATACGCAAAGTCGATAAACAGGAAATTGAACGCCGCGTACACGAAGCCGCCCGCATCCTCGACATTGAAAAGTTGCTTGACCGTAAACCAAAGGCTCTTTCGGGAGGTCAACGTCAGCGTGTTGCAGTAGGACGCGCCATTGTCCGCAACCCTAAGGTATTCTTATTTGACGAACCGCTTTCAAACCTCGATGCAAAGCTCCGTGTCCAGATGCGTGCTGAAATTTCCGACTTGCACAACCGCTTAAAAGCGACAATGATTTACGTTACGCATGATCAGGTTGAAGCGATGACTATGGGCGACAAAATCGTTGTTATGAAAGATGGAAAGGTACAACAAATCGGCTCGCCGCTCTATCTCTACAACCATCCCGTCAATAAATTCGTAGCGGGTTTTATCGGCTCGCCGCCTATGAACTTCTTAAATGTTAAAGTAATAGAAAAAGACGGCGGTATCGCTATCGATGAAGGTACCTTCGTCTTACAGCCTACTGAAGATCAGCAAAAACACTTAAAGAAGTACGTTGGTAAAAACGTATTCTTCGGTATTCGACCGGAAGATTTACAGCTTGTTGCCGAAAGCGACGCCGCTAAAAACAGCATGACACTCAAGATAACCGTTAAAGAACCGCTCGGAGCGGAAACGCACCTCTATCTGGCGTCAAAGAACCAGCAGATCATCGCCCGTACATTCAACGCCGTCGAAGCGGGAATCGGAGAATCGCTTCACTTTGTTCCGAATATGGAAAAAGCACGTTTCTTCGATAACGAAACGGAAGCAAATATCTGCGAGGACGTTCAAAAGCAATAGGAGATTACATAGGCCGATCCATCCGGTCTATCGGACGGAGAGTTTAATCCCCTGTGGCTGTGCAGCGTATGCACTGCGTTCGGATTATTGATTAAATAATATTGTAAAAGTTTTTGAGATAAAGCGCCGGAACATTCCGTTCCGGCGCTTTTTTAATCAACAAGCCTGACGAAATCGTCAAGGTTTAAACGCTCCACATGAATAACCACCCTCAGTGTCTGATGCGCCTACCCTGCAATGTTGTTGTTACCCGTAGCTTGCAGGTTTTTCCCCAGCGTGATAGTATGCTGTCCATACATTTATGATAAAGAAACGATTAATTACATTTTTGGCGCATTCAAAGCGCTACGTCTATTTAAATGTTTTATGGCAATGGATTGCCCTTGTTTCGCAAATCGCAGCGGTATTTTTTATCGGGCGTCTTTTGGAAGCTTTATTCAAGGGTACGATTACTTCAAAAGAGATGATTATGGCAGGCGCTGTTTTTATAGCGGCGCTTGCGGTTCGGGCTGTTGCAACAAAATATGCAACTCGCTATGCCTTTCTGGCAGGTCGGGACGTCAAAACTACCTTGCGGGATGCCCTCTACACAAAACTGCTAAAACTCGGAGCTGCCTATCGGGATAGCATCGCTACTTCGGAAGTAGTGCAGCTTGCCTCTGAGGGGATCGAACAGCTTGAAGTATACTTCGGTAGATACCTGCCTCAGTTTTTTTACAGTCTCCTTGCGCCGCTCACCCTTTTTGCGGTACTGGTGCCGGTCAGTTTTAAGGCGGCGGTCATTCTCCTCGCCTGCGTTCCCCTGATACCGATTTCTATTGTCGCAGTGCAAAAAATTGCCAAGCGGTTGCTCAGTAAATACTGGGGTACGTATGCAGAACTCGGCGACAGCTTTTTGGAAAACCTTCAGGGGCTGACGACACTAAAAATATATCAGGCAGATGAAGCAAAAGCTGAGGAGATGGACAAAGAAGCGGAACATTTCCGGCGCATCACGATGAAGGTACTCAGTATGCAACTCAATTCCATCACCGTTATGGATGTAGTTGCGTATGGAGGAGCAGCCGCAGGTATCATTACGGCAGCATATCAATTTGCCGCAGGGGATATTTCGATTGCGGCGGCATTCAGCATTATCCTCTTGTCGGCGGAATTTTTTATCCCGCTCAGACTGCTCGGCTCTTTTTTCCACATTGCAATGAACGGTATGGCCGCCTCGGATAAACTTTTCTACATCCTCGACTTACCCGAACCTCCAGAAGCGCATGGCTCCATCGACCGTACCGCCGGTATCAGCATCCAAGACCTCTCGTTCTCTTATACCGAACGACGGGCAATCCTTACCGACATCAACCTGACCGTTCCGCACGGTTCCTTTGTCGCCCTTGCAGGGGAATCCGGATGCGGCAAGAGCACGATTGCGGCGCTCCTTTCCGGTAAGCATAAAAACTATACGGGACGCATCCTGTTCGGTGCAGACGAACTGAAAACCATCGATGAACGCCATATCATGCAGCATATTACAGTCGTAAAACACAATGCGTATCTTTTTAAGGGAACCGTCGGGGATAATTTGCGGATTGCAAAGCCGAACGCCTCGGCTGAAGAAATGGCTGCCGCGCTCAAAAAAGTAAACCTCGCTGATTTCTTAGATACGCAAAAAGGCTTAGATACCGAGCTGCAGGAAGGCGGTATGAATTTTTCCGGCGGGCAACGGCAGAGGCTTGCATTGGCACGCGCCCTCCTTTTCGACAGCCCCGTCTATATTTTTGACGAAGCAACTTCCAATATCGATATCGAAAGCGAAGAGCGGATATTACAGATTATCCATGAACTGAAACAGACCAAGACGGTACTACTTATCTCACACCGATTGGCAAACAGTGTAGACACCGACTGCATCTACTTTATGGAACACGGGCGGATTACGGAAAAGGGCACCCATAGCGAATTGATGGCATTAGATGCCCATTATTGTGCGTTGTATAAAAGCCAGTCGGAGTTGGAACAGTACGGCAACGCTGCCGATAGTCAAACAGCACAGGAGGAGCGATAAATGAATACACCGAAACGCAGAAGCGCCCTTTCTATTATGGGTTCGTTGATCACCCTTGTTCGTCCGCTGCTCCCCGTTATGCTGATTGCGATTACCGCAGGAGTGCTCGGATTTTTATGCGCAATCTTTATCACCATTCTCGGAGGCGAAGCTGTTATCGCTGCGATTTATGACAAAGTACCGATCGCGATCGGAAAGCCGTTCTTCGGATTAAGCCTTAAACAGATTGCTATAACGGTCATCATTCTTGCGGTTCTGCGGGGAGCGCTCCGCTACGGGGAACAATACTGCAATCATTATATCGCGTTTAAGCTCTTGGCAATTATCCGGCATAAGGTGTTCAGTGCTTTACGGAAGCTGGCTCCGGCAAAACTTGAAGGGAAAGATAAGGGAAATCTGATTTCGCTGATTACCACCGACATCGAACTATTGGAAGTATTTTATGCCCATACCATTTCCCCTATCGTTATCGCAGCGCTGACATCCCTGTGTATGCTGATCTTTCTCGGCAGCCGCAGCCTCATTGCGGTACCGGTCGCACTTGCAGGGTATATTACAATCGGCGTGATTATTCCCCTGCGCAACGGCAAGCGAACAAGCGAACAGGGACTTGCTTTTAGAACCGAGTTCGGAAATTTGAACAGCTTTGTCCTTGAGTCCCTGCGCGGCTTGGAAGAAATTATCCAATACGGAGCGGGGGAACGTATCCGTACCGAGCTTCGGCGGCGGTCGGAAAGTCTTGGACAAAACGGGGAATATTTAAGCGTACAGGAAGCACGGCAGCGTATTTCAACGAATACGGCAATCCTCTTTTTTACCTTTGCGCAGCTTTTTCTTTCTATTATATTCTTCCGGCAAGGAAGCATCGACTTTGCAGCCGCCGTAGGAATAACACTCGGCATGAGTGCCTCTTTCGGCCCCGTGCTGGCCCTTGCGCAACTTTCCAATAATTTACATCAAACGCTCGCAAGCGGCGACCGTATCCTCAGTCTGCTGGAAGAGCAGCCGCTTGTAGAAGAAATTCCCGCCGACGGCAAACCTCGCTCGTTTGAAGGTGCTGCGGCAGATCATGTTGATTTCAGCTACGGCAACGAACAGATATTGTATGATTACAGCGCGGTGATTCAAAAAGATACGATTACCGGCATACACGGCGCAAGCGGATCGGGTAAGTCTACCTTGCTTAAACTTCTGATGCGGTTTTGGGAAGTGCAAAAAGGCGCGATACGCATCTCCGGAGAGGACATAAAAACCGTCCCGACCGGAGCATTGCGGGCGATGGAATCCTGCGTTACGCAGGAAAGTCAGCTCTTCAAAGGCACTATTGCTGACAATATCAAAATCGGTAAGCTGGAGGCCTCGGAGGAAGAAGTCATCACGGCGGCACAAAAAGCTTCCATCCACGATTTTATTACCACCCTTCCCGATGGCTATAATACGCCGGTCGGGGAACTCGGCGACACCCTATCGGGCGGAGAAAAGCAGCGTATCGGACTTGCCCGTGCATTTTTGCACGATTCGCCGTTCCTTCTCCTCGATGAGCCGACCAGTAATTTGGATGCCCTTAACGAGCGTATCATCCTTAAATCGCTGAAGGAATCCGGCGCCGGAAAGACGGTTGTGCTCGTTTCGCACCGTAAGTCAACGCTGAATATCGCCGACACAGTTATCAATACACATTAATAGAATAGACCTATTCGATAACTGCGTTTTCGAATAGGTCGACGAGTTCTAAATCGCACAAATAGTACGATGCCTGAACATCGCAGTTCAAGGTAACCTGTTCAGAAGCGGAAGGTTCCAAACAGGTTACCTTGACGAGGCGTGCATTTTCTTATAGAGTTTTTAGCTGTATGTAATTTTTCGAGTTTAGAGGTTCAAACATGAAAAAGCGTGGCGTAACTTTCTTGCTAATTTTAATGGGCTTCACTTTAAATCTATTTGCCGGTGAAAGATCCTTTATTAGAATTGTTGATCCTGCAGAAGAAGAGTGCTATGCGTACGTCTATAACATCTATAATCAGAGTAATTTACTCGAAACGCAATATACCTTTAAGGGTGAAGTTTCTCCGGATTGCGTTTCTATTCGGGTCATTTGGTCATCAAAAAACGCGGAAAATATCGATGAATATTTGTATAACGGTTCAAAACCGATTGCCGGTGTTGATATTGAGGACTATATATTAACAAAATATAAACCGGGCGATACAAAGTTTGTCTACAATGCCTCAGGAAAGTGGGAAAATTTAAAGTTCGGTTCAAATTACTATCGGTTTATTGCTACATTCCGTGACGGGCGCAAAAAAGCAGCATCGCTGACATTTTTCGTTCATGAAGGCGGAGCAGCCGAAAGGGGTAAGCCGGTTATTTATTTGTACCCGAAAAAAAAGCAAACGGTAAAGGTTTCTGTGGCTCCGCAAGGCGGTGTTACCGTTTCAATTCCGGAGATGGGTAAAGAATGGGAAGTCATTGCTTCGCCGGATGGAACGCTCTACGATAAAAAAACCGCTAAAGAGTATCCGTATCTTTTCTGGGAGAGTCTTGACAACGGCAGTGCCGTTGATGTATCCGAAGGTTTTGTGATTAAAAGCAGTGAATTACAAGCATTCTTTGAAGAAAAACTAACGATTTTGGGCTTAAACAAAAAAGAAATTGATGATTTTGTAGAATTTTGGATCCCGGAAATAACCAAATCCGGAAGACCGTATGTGTTCGTTCGTTTTCACACTCAGGAAATGATTGATGCTATGGCTCCGCTTAAGGTTAACCCGAAGCCTGATTCGATTATTCGTGTGTATTTTGATCACAAGCTTCTTGATGAACCGATTACCGTAAAAGAACAACAGCTACAGTCTGCAAAGCGAAAGGGTTTTGCGGTTATTGAGTGGGGCGGGCGCCGGTATCGATGAAATTAGGATGGGGAGGCAGAATACCAGCGTACATCGCGGCATTTTTGTTTGTTGCTTGTTCGTCGGTTTCCGGCATAACCGGAGATAGCGGGGAAGCCGTTTCCAATGGAGTGGCACAAGTCGGCTATCAATACCGCAATGATGTAGGAATGTGGAAGCACCTCTATTCTTTTTCTACTGCATTTTTAATTCCTGATGCAGTTCCTGCTTCCATAATGATACCCCATCATGACATCGCAATACCACAACAAAATGCGTTCTATAAAGCGCTTGGCAGAAAAATACAACCGTCGGTTGTAGTGGTTATCGGACCTGACCATTTTGAAGGCGGAACCAATACGATTTCATTACCACACAATACTATTTTTACTGCTCCGGGAGGGAACGTTGCCGTTGATGAAGCCCTGATCTCAAGACTTTGTAACGATACGGCACTTTCAGCTGATGTAAGCCTTAACACAACAATGTGGATAAAGGATCATGCGATATTCAGCCAAGTGCCGTTTATTAAAAAATATTTCCCTGACGCGAAAATAATGCCAATGCTTTTAAAGCAATGCGCAGGAGAAAGAAAGTTTGCGGTATTCGAAGCGCTGGGTAAGTGGCTTGCTCAAAATCTTCCCCCTGACGCACTCGTCGTTGCATCGGTTGACTGTTCGCACTATCAAATCCCGCGAATGACCAATCTGCATGATTGCGTAACCCGGGATATCATTCAAAACAATGAAAATCCGCTCTTTATTGAAGTAGACAGTCCCGAAACGATGATTTGCTTGAGAGCGTACAATGCGACGCACAATTCCGACACACCGGTGTTAATTCATCGCACGTCAACCTATGACTTCATACCGGACGAAAATGTTATGTCAACTTCGCACCAATATTGGGCATTTTACCCGAGTGGAAACGAAGCGCGCATTGCAGATTTTCGCAAAGCGGTAAAAGCAACGTCCCAGCGTGCAGAATATACCGATTATGCAAAAACAAAAAACCTCACTATTCTTATCGGCGGCAGCGGGGATATCGGCGCAGGTATTCGGGACTACTGGGTGTGGGACAGGTATGCAACTGCAACCGATAAGGCGGAACAGCTGTTGCGTAACGCAGCCGGAAATGAAGCGCGCTTTTTATCTGGCTTTGATGCTCTCATTTTTGATGTACCCAACGGTGAACGATACAGGCAAAGTAAACACGGCACCTGTCTGGTTATCAACAGCACAAGCAGTGAGATGCTTGAACGGGAAATTCCGCTAACGCCGAAAATGCAAAACAAGGTATCGATTCTCGTGGTGATTTGTTCGGCACAGCATCCGTTCCATCTTGAACGTTTTAAACAAAAGCTTTTTACCGAATACGCCTATGATGTGGTTGTTGCTCGGTATAATTCAGGTGAGGCGGATTCCGTTGCATATCTGCATAACGACGACGGCTCCCTTAAAGCAATAAATCTCGGTATTTGTGCCGCCGATGCTGCTATCCCGATACAGGGTACGTTACTGGCGATTAACTGGTATGCAGGGCAGCGTTCAGTACACCGGTTTGACTATGCAGCAAATGATGGAATCATCCCCGCAATGTATCAGTTTGACATCGACGCTATAATGTCGACCCCTTAGCAAATTGCCGTATAGCCCCTACTTCTCCATCAAGACAACCTGTTCAGAAACGGAAGTTTCCGAACAGGTTTATTCTATCCTATTTTTGCGTAAGGCTGAATACACCGTCCCAGTTGTCCGCAGGGGGCTTTTGGATAAAGGCCTCGCATTTACGCAGATAGGCATCGGAGGGACCATCATCCGGTCGCTCTTCGCGGAGCGCTTTAAAAAGGCGAGCTGCTTCTTTCCAATCCCGCCGGTCAAACACACAATGAGCCTCTTCAAAACGGCGTAAAAAGTCGAGCGTCGCCGAATCGACGGCTCCCTTCAGTTCTACCAGCTCCCATAGCTGCACCGGTGTATTAATACCGACGACGCGCACACGGTCGAACCGGCGGGTAATAAATTCGTCGCCGATTTCGTTTTTCGTCATATCGGAAATCAAAAGCCATGAACCGTACTGTTTGTTTACCCCTTCCAAACGGGCGGCAAGGTTGACGGCGTTACCCATAATCGTATAGTCCATCTTCCGTTCGGTACCCATGTTCCCGACAACCATATCGCCGGTGTTAATCCCGATACGGGTTAAAAGCGGATTAGGACTCATCCCTTCACGCATAAAAAGTTCGTTCAGTTCAACCTCTTTACGGTGCATCAGCACTGCGGCATGACAGGCGAGGCGGGCATGTTCTTTATAATCTACCGGAGCGCCGAAGAACGATATAATGGCGTCCCCTTCGTATTTATCGATAGTGCCGCGCTGCTCTAAAATAATATCACTCATACCGGAAAGATAGATATTCAGCAGCTTAACCAGTTGTTCGGCATCGAGCGCTTCACTTATTGTGGAAAAGCCCTTAACATCGGTAAACATTGCGGTAATCCATTTTTTCTGCCCGCCGAGCTTCAGCATAGAAGGATCTTCTATCATCTCATTGATAACATCGCCGGAAAGGTATGTGCCGAATGCTTTGCGGAGAAAGCTCTTTTCGCGCTCACTGATGATGAACGACACCATCGAATAGGTTAAGAACGATACGAAGAGTGCCAGCACCGGTGAGATAATAAAGATATAAATACCGGTAAAGTGGAATATGAGTTGATTCACCATCAGCACGACGAGGGACAGCACAACTCCTGCAATAATCTGAACAAGGGTGCTGAACCGGCGGATAACCACAATAATACCGAAAGAAAACGCAATCGCGAGCAGAGCCGACACCCAAACCGGCGCTTGCTGTAAGAAATCACGCTGCAAAATAGTATTGGCGACCGCAGCGTGCGTACCGACATTCACATATTCGCTGTGAAAGGGGTTAACACCGATATCGGTTGTACCGGTACTTGACCACCCAATAATACAAAAAGCATCTTTAAGTTTACCGGCAAGCGCCGTTTCAAGCTCCGTATGCCGGTTATACGATGAGGCGGCGTTTGCATAGAGCGTTCCAAAATCGGCTTTTACCTGATCGTAAAGTTCCGCATCTTCAGGATTCCCTGCCTGTTTTGCCTCGTCGAACAAAAGCGCTACCGACGTACCGTAGTCTGTTTCAAAAAAGCTTTTTACCGTATCCCAATAGGTCTGCACAGCAGTAAGCCAAGCTTCCTTATCCTGCACAGCCCCCGATTCCAAGGCAGTACGGCGCAGTTCTTCGCTTTTATCCCATAGCTGCATACATGTATCGATCGGCGCGTAGCCGGGGCCGAGGTTCCATCCTTGATTTGCCCGTAACAGGCGTAAACTGCTTGCCGTTTTTTCTCCGCTTTCGGCATAATCAATCAGCAGATAGAAAGGAACATGAGTAAAGCTGTTTTGATAGTTTTTTTTCGGCCATCGAATCAACATCATACCGCTTGAATCAAGCGGTATTGAAATATTTTCTTCTTTACCGTCATACACGGCACCGATCAACGTAACGAGGTTTTTATCGATGACAACTTCGGGAGCCCCCAGTTTCTTCAACAACGGAGAAAAGGCAAGCTGCATAAACACCGTGTCGCCGATATTATCAGTCAACCGGATACGCCGCCTCACGCCATCACTGTCGATATACACATTAGTAAACCCCGCTCCCGCAGCCATACGGCTGATTTCCGGTATCGGTACTAAAGCGCTGTGCCGACCGTCCGATAAGGGGGCATTCACTTTCAACTTAGGATAGACAAACCGCTCTTTCGCAATGGCATATAAATCTTCTGAACCATCGCTCGGAGGATCATCCTGCATATTAACCGTAATAAACGACGAACCGAACAGCCGCATTGCCTGTCCTAAATAGCTATCGTTCTCTATCGCAACCTGCTTCGTATGCCGGTAGAGAGTGTCGCGCGATTGATCGATTAAATCTACCAATTCGCTCCCGTATATTCCTGCCTCCGGCAGTGTAATTTGGTTATTGGCAAGCGCTGCAAAAATATCCTGTACATTTGCGCCAATCTCTTCAAAAGAAGCGGCAAACTCGGACTTTAACGTACCGTTTAAATAGGTAAAATCTACACTCATCGGACTTTTATCGATATACTCAATATCGAAGACCGCAAATTCGGCGCCAAGTTGCGCCAACGCTTCCAAGCCTTTTGCAATCGTATTACGAGGCCACGGATATAAGCCGACTTTTTCGATAGACACATCATCGATATCCAGCAGCACAATAGAAGAATCTTCTTTAACATCAGACTTTAAGCCTAAAAAGAAATCATACAGTCGATTTTCAACGCCTATCCAAAATGGAAACAGATAAGCTCCTGCACACAGTAATCCGATAATACACGGTATAACAATTGAAGGCCAAAATATTTTTTTCTTCACTCTTTACTCCCTATTAAATCTATAGTATGATATGTACGTGAGTTATACAATGGGAAGATGATAAAAACTTCATTTTTTATTAAAAAGGGGGGACAGAATGAAACATACTTTATGTATTACCGTTGCGGGGTTACTTATCGCGGCGGCGGCATTCGGTCAAGCAGCTGAAAAGATTGACAAAATTTTAGAGACTGAAAAAGCGACCTTTGGACAGGCTACCTATCTGATACAAACAGCCTTGAATGACGGTTCCGATGAACTTGATTTTGAAACAGCTTTTGACCGATTCAAAAACGAAAATGAAAATTTGATACGGAATTCAGTTTCAGCAGAAGATGTGATACCGATCAAGACTTATGCCTTTTTATTGATGAAAGCTTTCGATGTTAAAGGAGGTATGATGTACCGCATCTACCCCTGCCCACGATATGCATATCGTGATCTGCGATACCTCGCAGTTATCCAAGGTAAAAACAACCCCGATGCACTGATGACGGGATCGGTAATGCTACAAATACTCGGTCGCATCGATACGGTACAAGGCGGTGAACAATGAAACGTATACTAACCCTTCTTATTATAGTCAGCGGCATTACAATGCAGGTGGCTGCATTGGACTTCGGATTTAACCTTTCCAATAGTACCGAGTTAAACGGTACCAATAAGGCTTTTAATATATCACAGGCAAATGCAGCGGAAGCATTCATTGAATTCCCTGTAGGAGATTTTTCATCGATATATATTTCCGGAGAAGCCCGGTTTTCAGGTGCTTTCCCTATTAAGCCTAAGGGAGCGGCTCAATTTCTTCCGCTTGCCCAAGCATTTAGACTTAAGAGAACGGATTGGTCGGGCAATACAGCCTTTAATGCGATCGGCTTGCAATGGGCTGTCGGTCGGACATTCTTCGATGACTATTCACGTAAAATTCTCAGCGGTTTATTCGACGGAGGTAAAGTCGGCCTTACAATCAAGAACACCGATCTTGCTTTTGCACTCGGCTACACGGGCTTAACCTACAAAAGCGATGCAAAAATACGAATAGATGAAGATGATAGAAAACGAATGAACGATAAAAACAAGCTGCTTGCCCCGCAACGATTGTTCTTGCTTCTTTCGGCCTCTTTCCAAGAAGTTATTCCTGCACATACAATAGGATTCGATGTCCTTGCTCAATTTGATTTACTTAAACTAACCGGAAGAACCCATACGCAGTATTTTATACCGTATATTCATGGAAGGATAGGTCGGAATGTCAGTTGGAAATACTGGGCTGCAGTCCAATTCGGTGAGGACACGCAATTTTTTTATTCCCTCGCATCGGGGCTTGCAATGCAATATTTCAACCCTAATTGGCGTTATTTTACGATAACAGGTAAGCTCAACTGGGCAGCAGGAGACTATGACGGTACCGGACCGATGCGTTCATTTATACCGATTACAGACACAAAACAAACGGTTGTTGCCAATGGTTCGATCAGCTCATTCAGCAATATGCTTACAGGAGGACTCACAGTAAGCGTTCGACCAATACAAGAACTCTTAACGGAATTATCATACATAGCGCTGACTTCTCCGAATACCAAGAAGACGCCTGTTTATGTCGGTTCCGAATTATCGGCGAAACTCGCCTATCAGTTTTATAATGATTTTGATCTATCATTCACCGGAGGTATATTTGTACCAAATCAGAAAGTTATCACAACGTATAATCTGCGCTGGCTGACTGAACTAACATTTACCGTAAAGCTATAGGAACCTTCTAAAAATATCAAGCCTATCAGCTTGTTTCTGTAAAGAAATGGTTTATCATATCCGCTAAAGCGGATTGCAAATCAGTTTTTAGAACTCCCCTATAGCAATCCATTTTAGGAGGTGTACTATGAAAAGATATCTAGGAATTTTCCTACTCTGCACAGCAGGAATTTTTTCGGCTGCTGCAGCTACCCAGACGGCTACAGTTACCGAAGTTGCCGGAAAAGTTGAATGCAAGCTCCCCGGAAATGATTGGAAAACTGCAAAAGTAGGTGATACTTTACCAGCGGGTTCTTTTATCTCTACCGGCTTTAAGAGTACCGCCATTATCAAAACGGAATCGGCAACGTTGACGGTAAAACCCGTTACCCGATTATCGCTTGAAGAGCTGATAAAATCCGAAGGGACAACGAAAACGCAAATGTTTTTAATGGCCGGACGGGTTAAGGCGGAAGTTACACCAAAAGAAGGTGAAAAAGCGGAATTTAAGGTTAAAAGCCCGACAGCAACCGCTTCCGTACGCGGTACCGGATTTGAATTCGACGGACAGAACTTACTTGTAGACCACGGAGCCGTTCAATTTGAATCGGGTTCCGGTATTGGGATACCGAAAATGGTTGCCTCCGGCGAATTCAGTACCATAAGTCGAATGGGTACGGTAACTACCCCTGTGGCTGTCGCAACCAACTCTTCGGATAACCAGTTACAAGCAGCTCAAGCCGCTTCTGTCCGTACCGAATCCGGTGTGAAGTCAAGCAACGGCAATAGATATACCAATAATGAAAACCAGCAAACTAAACCCGTAGTCGAAGAAGAACGCAACGGATCCGTCACGATCGGAATTGGCTGGGATGACTAAGTATTTTTAGTCTATGACCGGCAGCCGCCCCCTCGCCTCTCCCTGTCACACGGTCGATGAGGCATGGGCTGCCGGTTTTTTAATTCAAAAAATATACCGGATTCGGTAATCGGTAGTATAAGTACTATAAATCATAGGAAGTTATGGATATCAAAATCATCTGTGCGGATATAACTACACTTAAAGTAGATGTAATCGTCAATGCAGCAAATACATCCCTGCTCGGCGGCGGAGGCGTTGACGGAGCTATCCATCGTGCTGCCGGTTCTGAATTGCTGGAAGAATGCCGTGCACTCAAGGGCTGTAAAACAGGACAGGCAAAAATTACACGCGGATATAAGCTCCCTGCAGAATACGTCATCCATACGCCCGGACCGATATATCAAGACGGCAAACACGGGGAACCGGAACTGCTCGCAAGCTGCTACCGCAACTCGCTCATCCTCGCTACCGATTTTCATTGCAAAACAATTGCATTTCCCTGTATCAGTGCAGGCGTATACGGCTATCCTATGGAAGAGGCGGCAGTAATAGCTCTTTCCACCGTTTATACCTACTTAACGGAAACAAAGACAGATATGACCGTCTATCATGTCTGTTTTAATAAGCAGACGGAAAACATTTATCGGATGCTATTGTCAAAACTAGATAAAAATTGCTAAGACAGAGAGGCTTATTATGACCGTATCTCAGTTACACAAAGCGCGGTATACATATACGCCGCGTTTCCCCGCTATTCTCGATGAACCGATTGAATCGATTGCAATGCAAAAAGGACAAGAGACAACGTCCATGGCACATGCAGAGGAGATAAAACCGCTATTTCCGCACACGTATGGCAAGCCGGTTATTCATTTTGTCAAAGGAACAGCACACATCGACAAAAAACCGCTCCGGGTCGGAACAATTTTATCGGGTGGACAAGCGCCGGGTGGACATAACGTCATAGCAGGCTTATACGACGGTCTAAAAAAGGCAAACCCCGGCTCCAAGTTATTCGGTTTTTTAGGTGGGCCGGAAGGATTGATTATCGGAAACGCTATCGAAATATCCGGGGAGATTGTCGATCGATACCGGAACACCGGCGGCTTTGATATGATCGGTTCGGGGCGTGCAAAAATCGAAACACCCGAGCAAGTTGCCGGAGTGATAGCAACGGTAAAGCGGATGGAGCTTGATGCAGTGGTCATTATCGGCGGCGATGATTCAAACACGAATGCAGCCATATTATCAGAATATTTTTTGCAACACGGCATTGCAACGCAGATTATCGGTGTTCCTAAAACCATCGATGGTGACTTAAAATACGATATGCTGGAAACTTCTTTCGGGTTTGACACCGCAACCAAGATATATTCCGATCTTATCGGCAACATCGCCCGCGATGCAAATTCCGCAAAAAAATATTGGCACTTTATCAAACTGATGGGTCGATTTGCCAGCCATATCGCCTTGGAATGTGCGCTCCGTACCCAGCCAAATATCTGCCTGATTTCCGAAGAAGTTGCCGAAAAAAAAATGACCCTCAAACAGATCACCGATATAATCGCCGATGCAGTGGTAAAGCGTGCAAACCGTAAGGAGAACTTCGGTGTCGTGCTTATTCCCGAAGGCGTTATCGAATTTATCCCCGAGATGAAGCAGCTCATCAAAGAACTCAACGCAGCAATGGCGCAATATCCCGATGCATTTAACACACTTGAAACCTTTAAACAACAAAGAACGTGGGTAGAGCAGCACATCAATCCCGAATCAGCCGCCTTGTTTGCCTCTATGCCGGAGGACATTGCCGCAGAATTTTTAACCGATCGAGACCCGCACGGAAATCTGCAAGTGTCGCGGATAGAAACAGAGCACTTGCTGATTGGCTTAGTAAAAAAACGGCTTACCGAGTTGAAAAAAGAAGGAATCTATACAGGGAAGTTCAGTGCGCAGGCTCATTTCTTTGGATATGAAGGGCGGGCGGAATTTCCTTCAAACTTCGATGCGGATTATTGCTATGCACTCGGCAGAACGATCTTTTTGCTGATTGCGAACGGACTGACCGGCTATATAGCATCGGTATACAACCTTACAGCCCCACCCATCGAATGGAAGCCCTGTGGTATTCCGTTAACCAAATTGATGGATATGGAATTGCGGTCGGGAGAGAAGAAGCCGGTTATCAAAAAAACGGTTATCGACTTGAACGGCAAACCTTTCAAAACATTCGCAGCGCAGCGAGATCGGTGGGCGGTAGAAACGGCCTATATTTTTCCCGGCCCCGTGCAGTATTTCGGACCGCCTGAGCTTTGCGACATTCCCTCCAAAACTTTACTTTTGGAGCATGAAAAACGACAACAATCTTAATGAACGAAGCATATAATACCGATTCAATACCCATAGCTCATCAAGAAAATCTGAACGATTTTTACCGATGGCTTGACGGTTTTATTAACTTTGAAAAACGACCGCATAAAAAAAACTTTTCGCTTGAGGTTATCAGATACTATGCAACGCTCTTTTCCAACCCGCAAACAACGTATAAATGCATACACATTGCCGGTTCAAAGGGAAAGGGTTCCGTTGCGGTGATGCTTTCAGCCTTACTCACCGAAACCGGTTATAAGACCGGCCTCTACACCTCTCCACATGTAAACGACTTCCGCGAGCGGATAACGGAAAACGGTCGTTTTTTCAGTGATTTAGCCTACCTTGAAGCATTCCGTGCCGTACAGGAGAGCGTTATGCCGCATATCGATAAAGAGACGGAACCCCAACCGAGCTGGTTCGAGCTGGTAACACTTACGGCCTTTGTACTGTTCCGGCAAGAGCGGCTCGACTGGGCGGTGTTTGAAACCGGCATGGGGGGCAGGCTTGACGCTACCAATATCATACAGCCGGAAATAACCATACTGACACCGATCGAGCTTGAACACTGTGAATATCTCGGTCATACCATTCCGCTCATTGCGGCAGAAAAAGCGGGAATCATTAAAGCGGGTGTTCCCGTTTTTTGCTCACGTCAACAACCTTCCGCGCTTGAAGTATTCAAAGAACGGGCGGCGGCACTCAATGCTCCGTTTTTTTATCTACCCGATTTTATCGAAACGATTGAACACCGGCTGACACCGCAAGGCCGCGAAGTTACCATCTGCTTTTCAGCTGACCATCCGGTAGGAGCGCTCTTTAAACGTCCGCTGCACGCAATACTCCCGCTTTTTACGCCCGTACAGGCGGAGAACGCTGCGCTCGCCGCCGCCGCTTTTAAATACCGCTTTCCCGATATGCCGGAAGACTTAATCGAAAGCGGGCTTTCAAAGGCATGGCTCCCCGCGCGCTTCCAGCTTTTAAGTACGAAGCCGCTGATTGTCCTCGACGGCGCACATACGCATAACAGCATCCAAACCTGTGCAGACACGTTTTTTTCTCTCCTCAGCGATGGATCCGGCGCTTCGATTCCCTATAACGACAGTACATCCGTACATTCCGGTACTCCGCCCGTCTCCGGTACTATATCCGCATACTCTGATACTCAGTCCATACCCGATGCGCCACCGAACGCCAAGCCGATACTGGTGTTTGCCTGCGCGGCCGATAAAGACCCCGCCGGTTTTGCGCCGATATTCTACGGCAACATTGCGCACCTCTACCTCACCGTGCCGGGCTCGTTTAAAAAGGGCAATTTAGAAAAAACCGTCATCGCATTTACGCAGGTTTTCGAAAATGAGAACAGTGTTGTAATGGAAGCAAGTGAAGATTTTAACGCAGTATTAAAGAAGGCCTTTACCCAAAGCATTACCGAAAATCGGCCGCTGTTGATTACGGGTTCATTCTATCTGGCGGCGGAAGCGCAACGAGTATATTCCGCTGAGGGTTTTCAGGATCGGGAAACTCAAGGCTGACCGCGTAAAGCTGCAAACTCACCGGTGGAGCTTCCGCTCCCTGCGGCGCATACAGAGGGTCACCAACAATCGGAAGTCCGGCTGCGGCCAGATGAGCACGTACTTGGTGCCGGTATCCGCGGGAAAGGCGGCATCGTACCCGAACCAAAGACTGCCCATCATTGTTTTGGAATAACGCGTATTGTTCACCGCCCTGCGGCGGGGACGGCAAAATATCGGCCGCCTCAATTACCGTCGTATACAGCTGCCCGTCTTTCTTGTAATGCCGCGAGCCGGGAAAAACCGGAGCGACCCTTTTTGCGCCGGGACCGAAATTCCTAAACTGACTTTCCAGCGTAAGCGGTAGCTTTGCTGCTATCCGTTCCTTTACAGCTATCCGTTCCTGTACTACTACCTGTTCCTGTGCAGCTATTCCCCTCTGTGCAGCAGACAACTCTTTCAGCGCAGATAACTCCGTTACATCGAAACCATACCCGTTATATTCCATAGTCAGGGATAGATTTGGTTCTACAAACGCGCAATAGGTTTTTATCATCTGCCCCGCTTCTTGCCGGGCAGCAAGAAAATCATATACCTTCTGATCCTTTGCAAAAAGCACAAGCCCTCGCGTATCCGTGTCGAGCCGGTGCAGCAGCCCCGCCTCGATCGCTTTTTTTCCACGTACCTGCGCCTCCCGAATACGTCGTCCTGCCAGCCGTATCTCCGGTTTATTGCCGACCTGAACTTCCTGAATATCCCGCCCGTATTCGAAGGGCGACTTCTGTGCATCTATCTGCGTAGCATCGAGTAGCGCATCTGTCTTCATATCATCGGACGGAACATCGCCCTCCGCCTCAGTGCTATGCAAAAACCAGTACACCAGCGTATTGCGTTCATCTGCTCGAAGCGGCGCGGTGGGAAGATGCGGGGGCTTATACACAACCGCCCAATGAGCGGTTTCCCGTACAATACAGGGTTCCATTCTATTGTAATCGAAAGCCGCCATTACCATATCAATATTTTTTTGCATAAATGCCTCAGCCATTCCCCTGCGGGTGCTGCGTCTGCAAAAGGCGCAGGACAGTCCGGAATTTTCGGGGCGGTGGGGCGGTGAACACGGCTTTTTTTTGTGTCGAAGGGAGCGTAATACAGAGCCGATATGCGTGGAGCATCAAGCCGTATTCCTTCCATTCGGTTTCTTTTTTTCCATAGAGCGGATCTCCGACCACCGGGCAGCCGATAAACCGTGCGTGCAGTCTAATTTGATGAGTTCTACCGGTATCGATTTTAAAGAGCGCCAGCGAATGCCGCCCGTACACCTGCAACACCTTATAGCGGGAGCGGGCGTATTTTCCTTTAGACAGATCTGCCGAGGCGGCAAACCGAATACTGCTGTGTCCGTCACGAAACACCGAAGTTTCAATACTACCGGTTTGCTTTTCCGGTACGCCGTTCAGAATTGCGAGATAATATTTTTCCGTACGCCTCAGCTTAAATTCGTTTTTTAAAAAGGCTTCCGCCTCGACACTACGGGCGGTGATAAGGATGCCGGAAGTATCCTTATCAAGCCGATGAACAATACCTGCACGCAGCAGCTCGGTAAAGTTCCCCCTCCCCTGCTCCGCTCCAAGCAGGCAGGCGAATGCATCATGAATAGGCGACGTGTGCAAGCGGTAATACGCGAGCGCCTGCACCAGCGTCCCCGTCCAGTTGCCCGCCGCAGGGTGCGTGACCATACCGGCCTGTTTATTCACTACAATGACATCGTTATCTTCATACACAATACGAATTGGAATGTGTTCAGGGATAAGAACATCGGGGAGCGGATTTTCCCATATCAGTGTGATATGGTCACCCGCTTGCACCGTGCTTGAAAGTTTTGCCTTTCGCCCATTGAGCTGCACGGATTGCGCCCCTGTTTTAAGCTGTGAGCGGGTCATACCGGTAAGAACACTGCTGCAAAACGCATCAAGCCGCAGCTTACCGGTTCCATCCGGCACTGTAAGCTCAAATACTTTATTCATACTATTGTGCCGCCGAGCCGGTCTTACCGTCCTGTAGTGAAGGGTTCGCTGTGATCTCTTTCTCTAATAACGTTGCAATTCCTCCAATAGACCCCGCAGCCAGTGCGGCATCGGTCATGAGCTTCAGAGCTTGAGCGTCCTCTTCATCCGATTGCTTTATCGGTGTAAATTGAATAGGGTCTTCGGTAAAGGCATTCTCCCGTTCCAAACGCTTTTTTGCTGCAGAACGTTTAATGGCGCGGTATGTTATATCGATTAACGCGATCGTTACCGATATGCCGGCAGCGGTAAGGAATACGCCGAGCTGTTCTTTTTCGGTCAGTGCGACTGCTTTGTCAGCCTGTTTGAGCGGCCACGGATAATAAGCCGGATCTTTAGGGTGCTGTATGGCACGAATCATATCGTAACCCCAAAAAGACAGCAACGTAACAAAGGGGAGCGCCCCAAAAGACAGTATTTCAAATCGCCGGAGCTCCCGCTGCCAAAGCGGAAATTCCTCTTTTGTATAGGGAACCGGCGTATGATCTTCTTTTTTTTCTTCCGCAATCAGCGGCATCTGCGCAGCAGTCATCATGCACAGAACCAAAAACGCAATACAACGCAATCGTTTATTCATCACAGCCCGCCAGTGTATCCGATAATCGGATAAAATCATAGATGGTCAATGATTCCGCACGGGCAGCGGGATCGATTTCGGCTACTTTCAGCAGGGATTCCGCAGACAGCGTCTTTTTTCCTTTGGCAGCAAGGAACGCACTCAAATTATTCTTCACCGTTTTACGCCGCGCACTGAAAAGACCACGGACAAGGCTTAAAAAAAGACGCGCATCGCGTACCGGCTGCGGGGACTGTTTTTTGGTAAAACGGAGTGCCCGGGATTCGACATTCGGTTTAGGCCAAAAGGCAGCGGGAGCAATATCACGAATCGGCTCTACATCATAAGCCCATTGGCACAACAGCGAAAACGACGAATAATCCGCACTTCCCGGAGCCGCGGTCATACGGAGACCGACCTCTTTTTGCACGGTTATAACCATACAGTCAAAAAAACACTCGGCTTCGATTGTCGCTGCGATGAGCTTTGCCGCAATATTGTACGGTAGAT
This sequence comes from Treponema medium, assembly GCF_017161265.1. Taxonomy (NCBI): domain Bacteria; kingdom Pseudomonadati; phylum Spirochaetota; class Spirochaetia; order Treponematales; family Treponemataceae; genus Treponema; species Treponema medium. The sequence goes on from NZ_CP031393.1 coordinate 2,613,920, forward strand.
TCCCGAAAAAGGCCTTCGGCGCGTGCCGTTGATATTCAGTCTTCCACGTTTTAAGCACATCGCCTTCTATTAAATGAAACGAATGATATGAACCGAAATAGGACGTTAAAAGCTGTACGAAGCCGCGGTCTATTTCGAACACAGTTAGATCGGCGCCTGCCTCTAATAGCAATGACGTCATCGAACCGAGACCCGGGCCGACTTCCCATACAGTATCCCCGGCGGAAAACCCGAGTGCGGAAATCAACTCCTGCCGTATATGTGCATTAATCAAAAAGTTTTGTCCGAATTTTTTCTGCATCCCGAACCCGTGTTCATCTAACACGGCAGCGAGTGCGGACGGCGCATTATAGTCGGGAAGTTTCATGTTCAACCTGAAGCGGCCGTGCCATTTTCCGCTCATCAGCCCATTCGGTACGGGCGCGGAACACCTCGCTGCCGTCGGAAGTTCTCACAATAGAATGCACACATACGTTGTCTTCAATATGAGAGCAGCGGCAGCAGAGTTGTTCTCCATATTGAGCGGAAATCAAAAAATTGGTATCGAGGACGCGGAGCAATTTGCCGCGGCAAAAGTCCGCATCCATAAACGACAATGCCCAGCGGATATAATTCAGATTATTGACATGCCCGTTCATATCGATATCCAAAAGCGAGAGATGGAACAACTCCTCGCGATCCCAGTGTGCCGGCAAGGGAATTTTTGCAAAAACCCGCCCTTCTAAATGCTCAGTACAAAACGCCAACGAACCGAACACCGTATCGTCAAGAACGGCAGGCTGATTGGTTTTCGTATTCAGCACAACCCAGCACGTACTGCCGCGCACACACAGCTCTCCATGTCGCCGCAACGAGTCTGCCGTCCATTCGATACCCCTCCGTTCCGCCGCATCAAAATCTTTAAAGGCCGCAGACAACGAAGCTTTCTTCCCGCCCTCGGCGTAGTAATAAGCAAAATCCCGAAAACAAAAAAGTCCCTTCGGCGGCTGCGCCCATGTTTGTAACGTCAGGCAATCGAGCCAGAGCGGATATTCATGTATTTCAAAATGTTGCTTGGAGATAATCCACATCAAACCTCGTTCTTGCAGCTGCGGCATAAATATACCGGTAGAGCTATAGTGATTAGCCGCCAAATCCTGCGAAAGCGCAGCAAGAGTTATCGGCGTACAACGGTACTGCCCGTCGATGGCTGTGGTCGGCACCGTATACGGCATCATATATTTATTGTCGAGTATCATGGGAAGTAGAGTAATCGTTTTTAGCTCATTGTTCAATGTGTTTCAAATGCGTAATCAGGGCAACCGCATGAAAAATATTTTTAGCGGTTGCCTTCCTTCTGTGCGAAATTTTGCTTAAAATTTCGCACATTTTTCCAGCAGACAGGTAAACGCATCAGATAGAGTAGATAAAAACCGCGGAAAAATTGAGACTGTGAGACCATTTGAACCGCGAAGAGGTTCAACTCTGGTCGAATAGTCTCAATTTTTCCACGGGGGTGTTAAAAAAACGGTCTGATGCGTTTACCTGAATACATAGTCGCGGTGCAGGCGGTCAATGAAGCGCTTCATTAAATACTCGCCGCCCTCGATTGTGTAGTGAATACCGTCGCTTTGCATGAGGGGTATCCATGCGCTGCCTTCAGGCTTAATTGCGCCGATGTATCCCGTTCCATATTGTTCGACAAGGCTTTTAAGCGAAATTCTGACCAGCTTTTTAGAATCGTATTCTTCCGCTATGGAATCGTGCACTGCATTTAGATATTGCATCTTTTCGTTATATGCAGCGCTCCGCACGACCGGTAAGCCGAGCCAGTACAGTCGCGGAACGGAAGCGAGCGCAGTGTCGAGATGTACTTTTACCATTTTACGGTACACCTCTTCCCATTCGGGCGAGCCTGCCGTAAGAATGATGCCGCCGGTTGTCCACATATCCTGATAGTCGTTCATGCCTAAAAAGGCAACCACGGCATCAAAGCGTTCCCCGTCTTTTTGAACGGCAAAAACGGCTTCAAGTTTTTGCGGCCAGTTATAGTAATCGGAACGGAGAAAACCGGAAGAAGGAACGCTTAACTCCCGTATTGCAATAGAAGAGTCGGAGCCGAGTGCGCGGGTCATACCGGCAGCGATACTGCGCATCTGGGAATCTCCAAAAAAGAATAGACGCAACGGCATCCGTGCAGAATGAACGACCGGTAGAGCAACATTGCGGAGCATCTCTTTAGAAACCTGCCCGAACAATTCCGCAGGCAGACCGCCGCCGCTTAAATTATCCGAAAAACCGGGTATTGTTTCGATATAGCCTTGCTCACCGGTTACCGCATAAAAAGCGGCGACCTCGCTGTCGTACACCCCTTGGTGGTAAAAAAACGTATCCCATTCGCTGCGCTCCGTTAACCTCGCCGTTCGTATAAACGCATTCCTCAATACGGGGATAACGGCAGCAACAGGAGAAGATTCGGTAACGGAAACAATCGGTGCGGTGAGCGCACTGTAAATATTTTTTAGAGAGGCCCTTTTGATGTTTTGCACCGGATGCGCAAGCCGCTGCCCTAAAAACGGAATAAGAATAATCAGTGTTAGCACAGCAAAGAAAAAACACTGATTGGGAGAGTACCGACCGTTCCGCTCTTGCTCACTGTTTTGCCTGTGTTGCGTTTTTTGTCCTTGTCGATCGTTGTATTCTTGCCACTCTTGTTGAAGCGGTTTGCCGTGTTGACTGTTTTCACTCATACTCTGCGTATCCCCCTAAAATCCGAAGTAGATAAACGGTGCGATGCCGGAGGTTGACACAATATTAAGTCCGACAAAAAACAGCACAACGGCAGCGGCCTTTACCGTAAGCGGCAACCGTACATACCGTGCAAAATACGCGCGGCGCGTCTCTTCTTTCGGGATTTGCAGTAGAAAGGCGGCGGCAAGCGGTACCAGCACAAACCAATGCACCGTGCGAAACGGCTGTGTGATATTCTTGAGCGAAGAAAGATACAACGTAATTTCCCGCACAGTATTCGACCGGAAAATCAGCCAGCTGATATTGATAAACACAAACATGCCGCCGAGCCGAAGCAGCCGCTTTAGGTCAATGTTCCGTCCGGCAATCCGTACTGTACTGCGACGCGGTTTTCCGGCTGCGATACGATGTTCGTCAGTTAGTACCGATGACGGCGTTTCATTCTCTACCGTTTCCTTTCCCGCTTCGGCACCGATTGTACCGGCAGCGGCAATGCTGTATCCTGTATCAGACACAATACTCGCGGCGGCGCGGCGTTCTTTGCCAAGCACAGCGGCTACCCGCTCTGCAGCGCAAGCAAGTCCCTGCAACAGCCCCCACAGCACAAAGGGAATAGAACCGCCATGCCACACCCCTGCAATAAGCATTGTCCCGACCAGCGCAAACACCGTGCGAAGTAAACCGTAGCGTGAGCCGCCGAAGGAGAAATACACATAATCGCGCAGCCACGACGAAAAGCTGATATGCCAGCGCCGCCAAAACTCGCTCACCGATTGAGAAAGATACGGCCGGTTAAAGTTCTGCGGCGCTTCAAAACCGAGTAAAAGCCCAATGCCGATCGCCATATCGCTGTAACCGGAAAAGTCGCAGTAAATGACAAATGTGTACGACACCAAAGCGACAAGCAGTTCGAGGGTATTACACTGTGCAGGATTCGCAAATACGGGATCGACGGCAAGCACGGAAAGAAAGGTTGCCAGCACCATCTTTTTATACAGCCCCGACAAGATCAGCAGTACGCTGCGGTCAAAGGCTATCGGACGTTCCGCCGTTGCATCCTGTGTAAGATTGTCAGGCAATGCTGTAAAAAAGGCTTCCGCCTGCACAATGGGTCCCGACGCCAGTTGCGGAAAAAACGAGATATAGAGCAGCACTTCGATAAACGATTGAACCGGCCGCATCTTGCAAAGATAAATATCAAAGATATAGCTCATCGAGCGAAACGTATAGTAAGAAATTCCTACCGGCAATAAGAGCGAGTAACTTTGCAGTTGTAACAACAGCGGCGCTTGGAGCTGTCCGTTAAAAAATGTGTAGTTTAAAAAGGAAACAGCAGTATAAAAATATTTAAAAAAGCCGAGAAAGAGAATATGCAAAACGGTACCGGTTATCATCGTAACGGTACGGGGAATATAGTTTTTTTGTATACCGAGCAGATAACCGGTAAGACCGGACAGCGCCGACACTCCAAACAGCAAGAGGCAAAAGCGCCAATCCCAGCAGGCATAAAAAAAATAGCTTGCGCAGGTAAGCAGCACAATCCGTTGTCTTTTCCGCCTGAATACATACCAGTACAGAAAAAAAACAACGGAAAAAAAGAGCGCAAACCGGAGTGTCGGAAATAACATCTCTCAAGAGATTAAGGAAGCGCTGCCGGTTTGTTTGCCATCTTGCGCTGAATATCGGCGGCGCGATTCGCCGGCATCAACGAGAACCAGTATGCAACGGAAGATGTTTTGTTCGCTTTTTTTGCGATTGCCTCTACCGCCCGCAACACATCGATAATATCCTGATCATCCATTTGCAGCAGGTTTGCGACCGCCTTCTCGGGCGGCATACCATTGATATACCGTGCAATCTGATCGATATTCGCTTCCCGCATATCCCGTTCCGTCATCATCTGTTTAAAAGATTTTTCTTTTTCTTCTATGATAGAAAGCCGGTCGTCCAGTTCCTGTGATACCTGTGCCGCTTCTTTTTCGCGGGCGGTAACATCAGCTTCTTTTTTATCAAGCTCCTGCGAACGGACATCCAAGGCAATCAACCGCTTTGCATACCGGTCGGCATCCAAATCCGCATCCGCATCAGCCGGAGAAGCGACACCAGCCGGCGTCTTTAATCCGAACAACGAGTATACCGGTGAAAAAACTCCCCGTGCATTGATTAAGCCGAGATAGCTGAACCAAAAAAGTCCGCCGAAAACCAATATAATAATCAATAAAAGCAATACTATTACTCGTCCAAAAGAACCTCTACGTCTCACCGGAGTCCTCCCTGCATATTTCAGTATCGGTAAAAATCTCAACAAATATTAGGACATCTCTAAAAAGCATTTTTTTAAAGCGCCCTATCAGTGCTCGTTAATGTTTATAGAGATATTGAAAGTATTCCATATCGGTTGATAATATCTTTTCTGTATCGGGAAGCGCATTTTGATATACCTCAAGGCTCTTCCAAAAGCTATAAAACTCAGGGGACTTGCCGTACGATGCAGCATAGATTGCGGTAGCCTGCGCATCTGCCGTTCCCTTTATCTTCTCCGACTCGGAATACGCCTTTGACAAAATGCTCTTTTTCTCGTTTTCCAATTTACCGAGCCATTCCGCCTTTTTTCCCTCACCGGTAGAACGGAACGTTTGTGCAATCTGATTCCGTTCCTTAATCATTCTATTATAGACCGAAACCTGCAATTCATCAGAATATTTTATCTCTTTAAAAATAACGTCGATAACCTCAATGCCGAAATCTTCCAGCTGCATATTTGCCTTCTTTAAAATTTCGGCGGCCAGCACATCGCGCCCTTTTTCGATAGCGGCATATACCACCTTTTCCGAACCGGTTACCTCCTCCAGCTTCACTTCGTCCGTATTCAATCCGAATTGCTCTTGATGGACGGTTTCGTTAATGTTGTTGGTGCTGCGGACAACGTCATCCAAACTATTAACGGTGATAATATCCCGTACCGACGAGTCGATAATATCGGAGAGACGTGAATACGCGCCTTCGTAGGTTACGAGCGACTGATAAAACTTACGGATATCCGAAATACGCCAACGGCTGGTCGTATTTACCTCGATAAACTGCTTTTCTTTCGTAAGGATTTTTTGAGGGTCGCCATCGATGCGTAACAGTTTTGCCGTATATCGATGCACTTGATGCAAAATCGGCATTTTAAAATGAATTCCCGCCTCCGTTTCGGTTTTGACAATCTCGCCAAACTGAGTGATGATAGCCGTCTGCCCCTCATGTAAGATGTAAAAAGGCTGTATCATCACCACCAGAATAAGTACAGCCAGTAATGCCACACCTACCTGTACTACCTTTTTAGTCTTTACCGGATCTATTTTACGCGCTCTCACTGTTCCCCTCCCGAAAGATTTTTTAACGGTAAGAAATTTTTGACGTTTTTATCGATGAAGATTACCTTATCGGTATTTGAAAATATCTTATCGAGTGTTTCAAGATAGAGCCGCCGCTTGGTAATATCGGGCGCCTTGCTGTACTCGGCATACACGGCATTAAATCGGGCGACATCTCCTTCCGCCTTGTTGACCCGTTCCGCCGCATAGCCGCGCGCTTCCTGAATCATCCGGTCGGCCTCTCCTTTCGCTTTGGGAATTTCCTTGTTATAGGCTTCTTTACCTTCGTTAATCATCCTGTTCATATCCTGAATGGCGATGTTAACGTCCTCAAAGGCTTGCTGCACGTCCTCAGGCGGGATAACGTTTTGCAGCTGCACCGACGAAACCGCAATGCCGAGGCCCAGCTGCTTATACTTTTCGTTCATAATCTCCTTTGCAGAGAACTGAATGGAGTCGCGTTCCGACCCCATAATATCCAAAATGGCGCGGTCGCCGATTAGACTGTTGATTGCCGCAGTGGACACATCGCGGACGGTGTTAATCCGTTCCCCTTCTTCAACATTAAAGAGCCATGCCTTAGGGTCGATAATGCGGTACTGTACCGTCCATTCAACATTGATGATGTTGAGGTCGCCGGTCAGCATAGAAGATTCGGTGAGGATATTATTCCGGTACTGACTCCGGTCTGATGCCATCGTCGTACGAAAGCCGAATTCTTCCTTTTGAACGGTTGTAACCGGAATGTGATACACCCGCTCGACAATCGGGATAATAAACTGCAACCCGGGCTGCAGCGTCCGGTTGTACTTACCGAGCCGAGTTACCACACCGTTATCCGTTGTCGAAACAACGGTAAAACTGAAAAATGCCAAGATAACGAGTACAACCGCTGCGCCTATCGCAACGAGCTGTCCGTTTTTTAATTGCTTCATTGAAACTCCCTCCGGGTAAGCACATCAGATGTTTATAGTATTCCCCCGCAAAATATATAAGCAGTCCGACCAGAGTTTCGCCGCGTTGCGGCTCAAATGGTCGTCCAGCTTATATATTTTGCGGTATCAGATTGATCCATCTGCTGTGTTTGCTCGTCTTTTATCATAAACACCCCATATTCGCCTCACTTGCATTGCATAGCGCTGTCTGATTTGAAGCGGGCATGAGGTTTTATTCATAATCCGACAAAATTTTGTCTAAATCTCTTTTTCCATATGAAACATGTATTACCGTCGCAATATCTTTTTCTACAACATAAAAGATAGAATAATTGCCTATGGAAAAATAACGAACACCTATTGAATACCATGGTTCATGCGGGTAAAGATGGTAACTTTCCGCCATAAAACTCAAACTATCCATAGCAGAGTAGAGTTTAGTTAAAATGGCATCTGCGTTAATTTTCGATTGTAATTTATTCAAAATATAAGCATAAATGTCTGCTATATCATTTTTTGCTTGATCTGATAAAACTACTTCCATTATGCGAACCGGCTTTTTATTTCTGAAAAGGCTTCTTTAACAGGGGTAACCCTTCCTCCTTTCATATCATCAAATCCTTTTTGCATTTTTGCTTTAAATTCCTCATCGGATTCAATTAATGGATTCAGTCTTTTCTGTGCATATTGATAAAGAAGAAAATCAAGATATTTTGAGGCATCGTCGAGACAAGCTTCCGGTAACGTTTTTATCTGCTTGATAACTGTTTCGTAGGACATCTTCTTCCCCTTATTGCGGCTAGTTTACCATACCTTTCGAAAAAATTCTATAAATTCCCTCCTTACACTACATTCTGCGGTTTACCGGAAAGAAAGCTTTTTACATTATCCGCGGCGAGGTTCAACAGCCGTGTCCGCGCTTCGCGGGTTTGCCATGCGATATGCGGCGTTATGAAGCAGTTGGGACAGCCGAACAGCGGATGGTTTGCAGGCGGCGGTTCGGTGCTCAGTACATCGGCCGCATACCCGCCGATGGCGCCTTTTTTCAGTGCTGCGGCAACCGCCTCATCATCGATAAGCTGCCCCCGTCCGGTGTTGATAATAAATACGCTCGGCTTTACTTTCGAAAGCGCGGCAGCATCGATCATTTTTTCGCTTGCACTATTAAGCGGCGCATTCAAGCTGATAAAGTCGGCTTCGGCAAGGAGAGTGTCAAGCTCCACCTGCTTCGCCGCAGCGAGCCGCGGTACCGTTTTTGACGAACGGTTAACATAGAGCACCCGCATCCCCATCACAAGCGCAATTTCCGCAATCCTTTGCCCGATGTGGCCAAACCCGATAATACCGAGCGTTTTTCCCGTCAGTTCAAACGTCGGAAACGAGGTATAGCAGAAATGCTCACTGCGGCTCCATGTACCGCCGTGAACCTCATCGCTGTGCTCCTTTACGTGCCAATAAAACTGTAAGATGAATGCAAATACCAGCTGCGCAACGCTGTCGGTGCTGTAGCTGGGAATATTCGTTACGGTGATACCTGCCGCATGAGCCGCCTCTACATCGATAACGTTATAACCGGTTGCCAGCACGCCGATGTACCGCAACTTAGGTAAACGCGCAATCAATTCCTTTGAAAACACAATTTTATTCGATAAGACAGCCTCACAGTCTTTTACCCGTTCATATACTTCATCGGGTGCGGTTTTGTCATATATCGTAATATCTGCAATGTCCTGTAAAATCTTCCACGACAGATCCCCCGGATTAAGCGTAAACCCATCCAATACGACTGCTTTCATAGTTTACCCTCCCCAAAAAGTTCTTTTTCATTATAGAAGAAAACGATATTTTCTTCAATTATTTTTATATTTTCAGCAGAAAGGCAAACGCATCAGATGTTTTCCGGAAATATTTTACCTAAAAAACTTAACTGATAAACATTATGAAATACTGTAAAAAAAGAATAATCGGTAAATGATTTATTCGCGCGGATGGTTTAATACCCGCCGTACCTCTACCGCCACGGACGGCGGTGGTTCCGAACAGCAGCAATGTTGTGGCAGAGCCACAACTTGCAGTCAAAACTATACACGGACGTATAGTTTTGACGAACGCTCTGCGTCGGGGTTGTTGATTTGAAAGTTTTGTGCATAAAGAATCTTGTAGTAAAGCCCGCCGATATAAGTCCGATCGCATCAGATAATATTCTAATAATCTCAAATTGACAGTGTGTCCCCATACATATTATAGTAGACAAGGATAGCAAAAATATAACCAACTTTTGAGATATCCTCATATTTGAAGCATAACGATAAAGGGAATTACGTGCAAAAGTTTTGTTTTTCTAAAATATTCGGAGTCGGCGGCATTATAGCGGCAGTTATTCTGGCAAGTAGCTGTGTATCACATCCTTCTGAGTATGATATGCAAGCCTTCGGTGCCGTTGGAATGGACGCCGATGTGTATATAGTTGCTCCGATTTCAGGGAACGAGTCGCTTTTAAAGGCGCTGTTTACCGCCTTTGTTCCGGAGAAAACCGCTGCGCAGTACTTGAGCCGGACATCGATACTATATATCGGTGCAGACTATAAGGTAACACCGTCGGTAACTGTTGTTTCGAGCGGTTCCTATCCCGTCAGCTTAGGAGATTTGCTGTTTTCTAAAAAAGACGGTTGGGAAAAACGCCGCGCTGCAGCGCTGAACAATCATACCTATTATTCTTCTGCGATTGCGGATATAGTGGTGCAGGAAAAAACAGCCTTTATGCTCTTAGGCGACAATCAACGAAATTCAGCGGCGTTTTTGCAGCGGATAGCCGAACCTCACCGACCGGTGTTCCCGCCTCGATTCCAAGCTCTGACTGAACTCAGCGGTGTAGGTGAAATCGGCTTATACGCTCGGTCAGGCAGCCGTATCGCAACCGCTTTGTTAGGCTTAGAGGATATCGAACTGCCGATACGATCGATAGAGCTTTATCTGAAAAAGGATATCGACGCACTGTATCGTTGTTCTGCGATGTTTGAAGCGACAGATGCTCGTGCCGCTCTTGTAGTCCGGCTGCTTCTTAGTCATGGTATGAATGGAGACTTTTCCGTTCAAGACTCTTCTGTTTTTGTAGAAAATGCCGATATTACAGAAACAGAGCTTATTAGAATGCTAAAACCTATCATTTTTAAAAGCTTATAAGGAACAATTAAAAACCTGATTCACAATCCGCGTTAGCGGATAAGGGAATCATTCCCTTACAGAACAAGCCGATAGGCTTGCGGTTTTTAGACGTTTCCCTTGATTTTAATTTGCGTTGACGGAAGTCTTTTTGATATATTTTTCGTAATTATGGGGTATTTATGCCTACGTATGACTATATGTGCGATTCTTGCGGAGCTGCTTTTGAGGTACAGCATAAAATGACTGATACTCCCGTTATAGTTTGCCCTCAATGCGGAGCATCCGCTCATCAAGTATTCTCCGCAGGATTTGGATTAAACTTTACCGGTAAAGGTTTTTATCAAACAGACACACAAAAAACAGCAGCGTCTGAAAATGCGAAGAAGGTTGATGTACAAGAAGGATCTTCGCAAAAAAAGGATAAACCAGCTCAGTCGTGCAGCGGAGGCTGCGACTGTTCAGACAGCTGTTCGTGTTCAAGCTAAGTATATGAATAAACAACCTAAGTTTTTTTGTGAAAATTGTAATGCAGAAGTCCGCCGTGATGCGGTGATCTGTCCGTATTGCGGTCGCTTTTTTGCCTCCGTGCGGTGTCCTTCGTGTGGATTTACCGGAACACATAAAGAGTTTAAAGACGGATGTCCTTCGTGCGGCTATGCATTCACTCCTGATGTACAAGAGAATAAAAAGAGTAAAACAAAAAAAAGAAAAAAAAGAAATTTCATATTATGCGATATACCAAAGGTGAAGCCAATATCCGCACCGATACTGACCCTTTACCCTTATGGATATACGGGGTAGTTCTTTTGCTCTGTGTGATTCTTGCAGTAATTTTCTTCCTCTTTTAAGTAAAAAATACTTATTCCGAACGAAAATATCGACGCTATTCCGATACCCTGAAAACACAACACACGATAAATTTTTGCTTGACTGTTAGCAATTTCGGCTCTATACTTATAGATAATATAAGTGAGGTAAAATGAATACAGCTAAAGTTTTTAGTTCCATTTTACCATAATAGTATTGTTTGCTGAAACTTATTGAGGAGGAGTTTTATGAGCAAAGAAACCTTAAATCCGTTAGCAAATGCACAAGCACAGGTAAAAAAAGCGTGTGATGCTTTGGGAGCAGACCCCGCGGTGTATGAATTATTGAAAGAACCGCAGCGGATGATCGAAATTTCTATTCCGGTAAAGATGGATAACGGTTCTATCAAGGTATTTAAAGGATATAGAGCTGCGCATAACGATGCAGTCGGTCCCTACAAGGGTGGTATCCGCTTCCATCAGAATGTCAATGCCGACGAAGTAAAAGCTCTTTCTATTTGGATGAGTATTAAATGCCAAGTAACCGGTATTCCCTACGGCGGCGGAAAGGGCGGCATCACTGTTGATCCTTCAGAACTTTCGCAGCGCGAGCTGGAGCAGCTTTCACGCGGCTGGGTACGCGGTTTGTATAAGTATTTGGGCGAAAAAGTAGACGTACCTGCTCCGGACGTCAATACTAACGGACAGATTATGGCGTGGATGCAGGATGAATACAATAAACTCACCGGCGAGCAGACAATCGGCGTCTTTACCGGTAAGCCGCTTACCTACGGCGGTTCCAAGGGAAGAAACGAAGCAACCGGTTTCGGCGTTGCAGTTGTTATGCGTGAAGCCTGCAAAGCAATCGGTATGGATTTAAAGAAAGCAACCGTTGCCGTTCAGGGTTTCGGAAACGTCGGAAAGTTCACCGTTAAGAACATCATCAAGTTGGGCGGAAAAGTTGTTGCAGTTGCGGAATTCGATAAGAAAGAAGGCACATACGCAACCTATAAAGAAAGCGGCTTTACCTTCGAAGAATTGAACGAAGCAAAGACAAAAGACGGCAGCTTACTCCATGTTCCCGGTGCAAAGAAAATTTCTCTCGATGACTTCTGGGCATTGAATGTTGATGTTATCAGCCCTTGCGCAATGGAAAACGCAATTAAAGAGCACGAAGCCAATTTGATCAAAGCGAAATTGGTCTGTGAAGGTGCAAACGGCCCCATCACGTTGGAAGCGGACGATATCCTTTACAAGAAGGGCATCCTCGTTACTCCCGATATTCTGACCAATGCCGGCGGCGTTACCGTTTCTTACTTTGAATGGGTACAGAACCTCTACGGTTACTATTGGACGGAAAAAGAAGTTGAAGAGAAAGAAGAGCGCGCAATGGTCGATGCATTCAACCCGATTTGGGCATTGAAGCAAGAAAAGAACGTTTCGTTCCGCCAAGCAACTTATATGAAGTCCATCAAGAGAATTGATGAAGCGATGAAGGTAAGAGGCTGGTATTAATCCCAAACTTCATATCTGCCGGAAAATAAATGGAAACATCTAAAAGCTTTCATTTTTAGATGTTCCTATATAGTTAGGTAGAAGAGCTTAATCTGCAAGGCGCATCGGGTGTCGTAAATGGTCATTCAATGCGCCTTTTTTATTTTTAAAGTTTTTACCGTATATCATCTGATTACAAATATTGGAAAACAAGGGGAGCTTGGAAAATCCTGCTTATATTATTATCCGGTAAAAGCGGATTTCATACAGAATATTATCGTAAAAGACATGGCTTCTTTTGTTGGAAAAATTCTATATAATGAGAATATTTCCGGACAGTGGAGGGGGTTTGTATGGAAAAAGATTTATGCTTTAAGGCTTTGGTAAAGTTTTTTTTCGGTGTGATTGTCGTAGGGATTTTACTGTTTTTGCCTGCAGGAACATTTTATTATTGGAAAGCATGGTTATTGATGGGAATATTATTTATTCCGATGTTTTTTGCGGGACTTATATTGCTGTTGAAAAATCCCGAATTGCTCAAAAAACGCTTGAATACAAAAGAAGAGCAAGCGGAACAAAGGCTTGTGATAAAACTGACAGGATTGATGTTTCTTTTGGGATTTATTTTGGCCGGATTGAATTTCCGCTTCGGCTGGATAATAATGCCCGATCGGGTTTCATGGATCGGTGCTGCCGTATTTCTTTTTTCATATATGCTTTATGCAGAAGTATTGAGAGAAAACACCTACTTATCGCGAACGGTAGAAGTCCGAAAAGGACAAAAAGTTGTTGATACCGGATTGTATGGAATTGTTCGCCATCCTATGTACGGCGTAACGATTCTTTTGTTCCTTTCGGTGCCTTTGGTGCTCGGCTCTATTATATCTTTTGTTGTTTTTCTTGCATATCCGGTGATTATAGCGAAAAGAATTAAAAATGAAGAAGCCGTCCTTGAAAAAGAATTAAACGGATATGCCGAATATAAAAATAAAGTAAAATACAAAATCATTCCGTATATTTGGTGAGTATTGATTTTACCGTACGGAGCTTATTAGGAAAAATCGAATATATTGTCCTGTATGTAAATATGCAGAGGTATTGTGTATAAAAAATACGGTTGTATATATACACGGAAAAGGCGGTTCAGCTGACGAAGCGCTTTACTATAAAAAGTTTCTTAATGACGATTATGAGGTTTTAGGATTTGATTCATGCGGAGAGTTTCATACCCCGGCGCTCTGCGTCGGGGTTGTTGATTATACCTCAGAATTGCCGTGGCAGAACGATGAAGAATTTCAAAACTATTTTGATTCCGTTATTCAAAATTATAATCAAATCTTATTAATTGCAAACAAACAGTATAGGGGCTTGCTTTTCTATGCTGTCCTTATCGGAAAAACCAATCGAAAAAGCACTGTTTGTTTCCCCCATTGTCAATGAGGAATGGAGCGAAAGCGGAACAGCGGACGTAGCGACCCGAACTGAGTGAGGGAAACCTCCGGATAAAATTCAAAGAGAATAATAAGACGGAACTTTCACCAATGGGTTATCCTACGGCAGTCATCACTTTACCGATAAAGTAAATTCCCCAGATTACTCCGCCTATAATCAACAGCCTTACCAGAGACAGAAAAGCGATGGACAATGACTTTCTTTTTATATTTGTATCTCTTTGAAAACTCAAAGCAATAACAGCAAATTTCAATAAAATGCTGATGATGGCTATGGTTAGCCCGTACCGGAAAACAAGACCTACCATAAAAAAGCCGATCTCCACACTTCCAAGTCCCAGTGAAAAACCGATAACAAAGCACGTACAAAGAATAATGTCTAAGGCTATGGAGCCCCACAGTATATATTTAATGAGCTTTTCGCTTTTATCCATACAAAGTTCCATACGTTTGATGTTACCCTACTTAATCCAAATGAATTCCCTTGGTTTCTAAATTCTTGAGACACTCACGATAATAGCAGTCATCATGTTCGGCATATATAGGTTTGTGTACTTCAATGACCGCTAAATTGTTATATGCCAGACATCTTCTGCCGCGATAGTCTTTGTCCAACCACTCAGGACTAACCCTGTAGCCTCGTCGATTCATCTCTGCCATAATGAGTTGGTGATAACAATAAAGCAGATAAGGTGAATAACGAAAAACATAATTGACAGTTGCATGCTGCCTGCCCCAGCCGTTTCAGCTCAAGGCACAACACTCCCTATGTTGTCCTAACAGCTGTTGACGCGGAAGTTTGCTAATCATATCTTGATGCCACAGTCTCATCTAATTCTCTCAATATATAACTTAGAGCGAGTTGCTTATGTGCTGCCCAAAGTTTTTGATACTCTTGTAATCGATTGGATTCTCTCATAACGTGTGGCAAACTGTCAATCGTTAGATAATAACGTATACTTGTAATGATGCCGCGCAGTGTATACGCCGTATATTTTCAAAAGTCGCTAAATTGCCAGATAGGACAAATCCTGCTATACTTTTGCATGAGCTTTCCACGAAAATTGCCGATCGGCGTACAGAGTTTTGAAAAGCTCCGCCGAGATGAATATCTCTATATTGATAAAACTCCATTTATTTGAAAGTTTGTGCAAACTTCCAATCCTTATTTTCTCAGTCGTCCGCGGCGGTTTGGCAAGAGTTTGTTCCTTTCGACTTTGGCGGCATACTTCCTCGGACAAAAAGAGCTGTTCACAGGTCTCTATCTTGAAAAAGCTGAAGAAGAACAAGCAGTATTGGAAAATAGAGCTGCATGGCAGGAATATCCTGTGCTATATCTTGACTTTAATATCGGAAAATATACAGATAGCGGTGCCTTAAATGATCGGCTACATGTTATGTTATCTGAAGCAGAGTCTTTATATGGTATTTCGACATCGAAAGAAGCTCAACCGTTTTTTGCTTCACGCTTTGAACGGCTGATAAAGGCTGCCTATCAACAGACCGGCAAGCAAGTAGTGATTCTGGTAGATGAGTATGATAAACCGCTCCTGCAAACGATGGACGTAAATGAAGCCTTGAACGAAAACTACCGCAATACCCCCAAAGCATTTTACTCCGTCATTAAAACCTGCGATGAATATATCCGTTTTGCCTTTTTAACCGGCGTTACCAAGTTCAGCAAAATCAGTATTTTTAGCGATCTGAATAATCTGAAAGACATCAGCTTACATGAAACGTATGCCGGTATCTGCGGAATCACCCAAAAAGAATTGGAAGCAAATTTTCAACCTGAAATACAAGTGCTTGCCGATAGTCAAGACTTAACCTATCAGGAAACATTGACCACCTTACAGCAATGGTACGACGGCTACTGTTTTGTACCTGCAGGGGAAGGCATGTATAATCCTTTTAGCCTTCTCAATGCGTTTGCAAAGGAAAGATTCGGAAGTTACTGGTTTGAAACGGGAACCCCGACTTTTTTAGTCAATTACCTCAAAGATGCCCACTATTTTATCCCTGACTTGGATGGACAGGTCGTACTCACTGAATCGGAGTTGCAAACATACCGAGCCATTGCACAAGAGCCGTTCCCCATTTTATTCCAGTCGGGCTATTTAACCATTAAAGAAGCAGGGCTCTATCGATTGGGCTTTCCGAATGATGAAGTGCGGTACGGCTTTTTTGAAAATCTGCTGTCTGCGTATTCCGATGTGCCGTTCGGTCAAACAGGTGTATGGGTAGGACGTTTTGTACAGGATATCCGCAAGGGGAAGGTCGATGCCTTTATGGAACGGATGCAGTCGCTTATCGCCGGTATCTCATACAACAACTTTAGCAGCAAAGAACTGAAATTGCGGGAGCAAAACTACCAGACTGCGGTGTATCTGATTTTTAAACTGATGGGGCAGTTTGTGCAGACGGAAGTGCATTGCTATAGCAGAACCGCCAAGGATGTCATCGTTAAAGAATGTACGTCCTGTACATTCTTTAACTTCGAGTTTGCACTGCAAACTCGATTCTGCTGTGAACCACTGACCTCCTGTCAGAGCAGTGAGTTTGCAGCATGCAAACTCACGTCCAAGCATTGACAAGGATGTCAATGCTTGGACACAGCGGCACAGGATAGAAGCGGTATCCTTTTTATTGCGAGTATGGTGCAGCAGCAGCCTTCGACGTGAGGAGAAGCGCTGCGGGATTTTTGCAGAAGCAAGAAAAAGATACAAGCGGATAGCCCGGTTTTTGCGTAAGCAAAAAGCCGCCCAAATATTGACATAATGACGTAAAAAATTGAAACTAGTACATCTAAATAGATGGGCATCTCTAAAAACTCGGTCAGCTTTTAGAGATGCCCGACGAGTTTTACTTTAAGTCTTTATATTGTAATAACTTAAAGTAAAACATCGCAAATAAATGTAAGGAAAACCTCTAAAAACTGAAGTTTTTAGAGGTTCTCATATTTGCGTTTTAGTGAAAGAGGGGCATTTCTAAAGATTAAAGTTTTAGGGGTTCCAGATAACGCCTTTTATAGACAAGGAGTATGAGGTATGTATACACCGGTTGATCCTAAGGTGGATTTTCCGAAACAGGAAGAAGCGGTTTTGCGCTTTTGGGAAGACCACGATGTTTTTAAGAAGTCTGTTGCACAGCGTGAGGGGGCTGATGAGTACGTGTTTTTTGACGGCCCGCCCTTTGCAACGGGGCTGCCGCATTTTGGGCATTTTGTGCCGAGTACGATTAAGGATATTATTCCGCGTTATCAGACGATGAAGGGGAAGAAGGTTGAGCGGCGGTTTGGATGGGACTGTCATGGGCTGCCGGTAGAAAACTTGATCGAAAAAGAGCTGGGGCTGAACTCGAAGACCGACATTGAAAAGTACGGTATTGCCAAGTTTAATGAGGCGTGCCGGGCGAGTGTGCTGCGCTATGTGAAGGAGTGGCGGCATACGATTAATCGGCTGGGACGCTGGGTTGATTTTGATAACGATTATAAGACGATGGAACCGGCGTATATGGAGTCGATTTGGTGGGTGATGAAGCAGCTGTGGGAGAAGGGGCTGTTGTATGAGGGGCATTATATTTTGCCGTATTGCCCGCGCTGTTCCACGGTACTTTCCAATCATGAGCTGAATCTCGGCGGTTATAAGGATGTACACGATCCTGCGATTACCATCCGCTTTAAGGCGCGGTATACCGTTGCGGGGACTCCTGCGGCGAAAACTTTTCCGGCTGGAGTTGCTAAGTCTACCGATTCAGCAGGGGGCACTCATGATGCAGGAGCGCTCCCGCCGAATACCTATCTTTTGGCGTGGACAACCACCCCGTGGACACTGCCGAGCAACCTGGGGCTTGCGCTCGGTGCAGATATCGACTATGTGCTGGTAGCTGATGAGGGTGAGCACTATATTCTTGCCGAATCCCGCTTAGCTGCGTATTACCGCGAACCGGAAAAATGCACCGTTATATGGAAGAAAAAGGGTGCAGAGCTGCAAGGTATCTGCTATGAGCCTCTCTTCCCGTATTTTGCGAATTTGACCGTAAAAGAGGACGGCAGTTCCGATGATGCAGGACGGGGTGCCTTCCAGACTTTAATCGGCGACTTTGTTTCTACGGAAGACGGTACGGGTATTGTTCATACAGCGCCGGGCTTCGGTGAAGAGGATAGCACGCTATTTAAGGGAAGCGGAATACCGATGATCTGCCCTGTCGATGCCGAATGTAAGTTTACGGCGGAGGTTCCGGACTTTCAGGGACGCTTTGTAAAAGATACTGATAAAGATATTATGGAGCGGTTGAAGGTTGAGCGGAAACTGGTGAAACGGGATCAAATCCTGCACGCCTATCCGCACTGCTGGCGCTGTTCAAGTCCGCTCATTTATCGTGCCGTCAGCAGCTGGTTTGTTTCGGTGGAAAAGGTAAAGGACGCACTACTGCGGGCGAATAGCAAAATCAACTGGCAGCCTGCTCATATCAAAGAGGGACGCTTTGGAAAGTGGCTTGAAGGCGCCCGCGACTGGGCAATCAGCCGGAACCGGTACTGGGGAAATCCGCTGCCGATCTGGAAGTGTTCCAATCCCGACTGCGGACACTCCCTCTGTGTGGGAAGCCGCGATGAGCTGAAAGAATTGAGCGGTGTTTATCCCGAAGACTTGCACAAGCACTTTGTTGATAAGATTACCATACCGTGTAAGCAGTGCGGCAAAACGATGTACCGTGTTCCGGAAGTGCTGGACTGCTGGTTTGAGTCCGGTTCGATGCCGTATGCGCAAGTGCACTATCCCTTCGAGAATAAAAAATACTTTGAAGAGCACTTCCCCGCTCATTTTATTTCCGAAGGGCTGGATCAAACCCGCGGCTGGTTCTATACGCTGACTGTCTTGGCGGCTGCGCTGTTTGACCGCCCCGCCTTTGAAAACTGTATTGTCAATGGGCTGGTGCTGGCAACTGACGGGAAAAAGATGTCTAAGTCGCTGCGGAACTATACCGATCCCAATGAGGTTGTCCAGCAGTTCGGGGCGGATGCGCTGCGCTTGTTCCTGATGCACTCAAACGTGGTTAAGGCGGAGGATTTGAAATACTCCGATGACGGTGTGCGCGATATTCTGAAAGGTATTTTGATTCCGCTGTGGAACAGCTACAGCTTCTACGTGACGTATGCGAACATCGACGGTGTTACGCCGCCTGCCCATGCAAAACTCGACGGCACGGATGCGCACATCGCTGCCTTTGTGAAAGAGCTGAACAATCCGCTTGACCGCTGGATTCTCTCCGTAACTGAAAAGCTTGTGTTTGATGTAACGGCGGCGTTGGACGATTACGACCTTACGAAGGCAATTGACCCGATTGTTGCATATATCGATCAGCTGAACAACTGGTATATCCGCCGCTCCCGCCGCCGCTTCTGGAAGAGCGAAAACGACGGCGACAAGGCGCAAGCCTACGAGACCTTGTACCGCGCGCTCAAGAAGTTTGCACTGGTCGCGGCTCCGGTTGTACCGTTTATCACCGAATCGATTTGGCAAAACCTGAGAACAGCTGATGATCCTCTTTCCGTACACTTGGCGGATTATCCCGTCTATGCGGAAGCGGCGCGGGATACCGAGCTTGAGTTTAAGATGGAGACGGTGCAAAAAGCCGTGTCGATGGGACGGGCGCTCCGGTATCAGTTCAATTTGAAAATCCGCCAGCCGCTCAAAGCTGTGGAAATTGTTACGAAGAACCAGCAGGAGAAGTCGGTCTTACGCGAAATGGAAAGCAGCATTATGGAAGAGCTGAACGTGAAAGAGGTGATTTTCCACGACAAAGAGGATGAGCTGGTTGAGTATTCCGCCAAGGCGAATTTTAAGGTGCTGGGAAAAGAGCTCGGCGCAAAGATGAAAACCGCAGCGGCTCAAATTGAAAAACTCTCTTCCGCGGAGATTGAAAGCCTCTTTGACGGCGCAACTTTGAGCATTGATGTTGAGGGGCAAGCGGTTGAGCTGACCTCCGACAAGGTGATCTTGAACCGCATTGAAAAGGCGAACCTCAAGGTGTTGAACGAAGGAACACTGACGGTTGCGCTTAACACGCAGGTAACCGAGGAGCTGCTGCTGGAAGGCTATATCCGCGACCTCGTCCGCGCGGTGCAGAACCTCCGGAAGGAGTCCGGGCTTGAGGTAACCGACCGGATTACGCTGAGCGTTTCCGGCATTGATACGGACGGGAAGCACCTCTTGCAAAAAGCGTTCGAGGCAAACAAGGACTACCTGATGAATGAGACCTTGGCTGTCGAGGCGGCCTTTGGGGCCGAGCTGCCTGCAGGAAAGACTGCCGCCGAGCTTGACATGGGCGATGGGCTATGCTGGCACATCGCGCTGGAGAAGGCGGAGGTGTAGGAGAATAAGTTTTAAGTTTTAAGAAATGGGCGCATCCGGTATAGTAAGGAGGGTGCGCCTGTTGTTTGGGGAAGGGTTTAGATTAAAGGATGAATAAGTTTGACTAAAGAGGATATTTTCCGTGATTTTCTTGAAAAATGTGGGGAATGCGATGAAACACTGATAGATTTCTTTGAACGATTCCTATTTGTCATTATCAAAGAACATGTTATAGAGGAAATCCGACTTAAAAAGAGAAAAATACCGTTTCCCTTTAATATTTTACATATTTTTAAAAATCATACAAATGAAGTAAAAAATTCTACTTTATTGAAAGAAATACTTAATACAGAAATCAATGGTACCTGTTTAAGAGTAGATTTTATTCAATATTTAAATACGCTATTCAATTGGACTCTGGATATACAAGCAATTCAACCGGTGGAGATAGAAAAATATTGTGATAACTCCGGTCGTATTGACCTATTTATTGAAGGAAAGAATTTCACTTTAATTATTGAAAATAAAATTGACGCAGGGGATCAACCGCAGCAATTAAAACGGTATATTGACTCCGTCCGTGACGAATATGCAAAAGATACCTATGTGATATACCTTACTCGATGGGGATATACCCCATCTGAAAATAGCTTACCGGTACCGCTGCGTAATGAACTTGGTAAAAAATTCAGGCTATTAAAACACGGCAATATAGGTCAGTGGATTGAGCTGTTGTTGGAAAAAGATGAATATGCTTGTATAAAAACAAATCAAGCATATAAATATCTTTATTCGGGACTTCTTCAGTTTATGCATACCGAATTACTGCTTAGCAATATGACACAGGAGGATAATGTGACAAAAGAGGTTATCAAAAGTATTTTACAAAAATATTTTTCTGAAAATGGAAAAACAACTTTATCAGATCTCGAAGAATATAAAAGTATATTTTGCAATGCAGAGGCTGTTATTGCCGAGATGATCAAAGAAGAACAATGCAATAATTTTCTTAAAGATAACAACGTAGAAAAATACTTCAGCTTTGCAGATAAGATAGTCAAGATTGTTATAGAAGAATGTGATAAAAAGAACATAATTTATGCTCGTCCTGTAAAAACCTTTCAACAATTCAAAGATGAATTATTGCAGAATTTTGATACAGAGTACTACGCTCATCTATTGGAGATTACAGTAAATGAAAATATTCCTCCAATTATTGTTGAAATCGGATATGGATACAAAGAATTCTATGGAACATATTTTGGTGTTTGGGATGATACAAAGAATCCAATTTTAGCAGGCATTTTAGAGAAAAAAATTAAAGCGATTTTTAAAGACATTTCATATTACCAATATACTGATGATAAATGGCAATTCTTATATACATTTGAACCAGGAGAAAAAATCTCTGAACAACAAATTGCAGACGATATTATGAAGCTATGTGAACTCTGCAAATGATATTTTCAAAAGAATGAGATAATGTATAATCGGAGTGTTGATTAGGAAAAAAGCAAAAAGAGACTGCTGAAATAATATCCGCAGTCTCTTTTTTTGTGATGTTATACATTTTTAGGCGGTTCCTGCGTATCGCTTTTTTCTAATTTTTTTTCAACACGGCTCATAAAATAAGTCAGCGATACATCGAATGCTTTTGCAATATTGTTAATAATGGTGAGAGACGGTAGTTTTATGCCTTTTTCAATTTCAGAAATATATACTTGATGCGAATCAATAGCATCTGCCAATTTTTCTTGAGATAAATGCTTTTCTTTCCGCAGTTCCCGTATGGTATCCCCCACTTCTTTATTCACATAATGAGTATAAATTTTTATAAGCAAAAACATTACAAGCTATTGCTTATAAATTGAAATATATGCTATAGTTTATAAGAAAGATTAGATTATGTATGAGGAAAATACTAAAGGGGGAAAATTATGGCGGCAGTAGTTCATAATGAGAAAGAATTAGGAGAGGCATTGAAAAATGATGCTATCGAAATTGAAATTGCAGATGAAAATTTGACTGGTCATGTCATAAGAATAAAAATAACCGGTGCTATTGCATGGGTCGTCGCGATTGGTGCTATTGCAGTTGCTGTTATCGCAATTTTAGCAGCTCCTGTTACAGGAGGAACTTCTGCCGTAGCAAGTGCAGTCGCAGCGCCGGCAGCAGCGGCCGTATTAGGTGTTGGTACCACAACAAGTGCTATAGGAATTGCAGTCGCCGCTGGTGGTGTCAGTGCTTTGAATAAATTACGTGAATACAAAATTGAAAAACGCAATGGTACAACTTATTTAGTAAAGCAGTAAAATTTGTAGATACAATGATCTATTAGAAAGTAATATCAATGTATTGATAAGGCTCATATATATGATGTATATAGGATTTCTATACCAAGTTTCTTTTCTATAATTAAATGGCAAAAAGCCGTATAGAAAATTATGCAAATGGCTGAGAATAAGATACTTTAGAGGAAGATTTATCTTCGGTAACAAAGATTCAGTCAGTTTCATTAAGTATTGAATTAAAGAAAGCTTTGAAAAAAGGAAGTAAGACAATATGATTTCACCTAACGCCCCTCTTTTTACGGAATTATATGCAGCATTTAAATGTACTGCTTGCGGTTGTGTTTGCGAGTATTGGGATGGAGCTTCATTCAAAGAAAAATTAGGACTTTCGTTTCGTACCTGTCCGGACTGCGGCGGAAAACTAAAATATACAAAAAAAAGCGCTTACCCGTCAGATAGTAGGGATAGGATTCTTCGGCAATATTGAGGAATGCATAGGTTTCAAAAAACTGAAAATGGGGATATAAAAGATTTACCGGTTCTTGTATCCACCATTTTATCTGATTCGGATATTTTATTACAGGAAACAAGGATTATGAAGCGATAAAAATTGATAAGCCATTAATTTTTACACTGACAAAATATAAGATATAAAGATGTTATCGTTTTATTTTTATCAGCTTAGATTGGAAATGAGCGGTTTTTATGATATTATGTGGAAAGGTCGAAACCATGTTAGATTGACGGCTTAAAGAGCCGCTCGTTTTTTAATTTAAATATAATATATACAAATAAATAAGGTGTATAATAAATGGCAATAACGATGATAGCAACTCTTATGCTGATGGTGTTTTATTTTCTTTTGTTGTATGGAGGAGTGGCTTTTGTTCAAAACAAGAAGTTTTTTTCTTCAGCCCCCAAAGAGGTTTATGATGCTGTTCCTGATAGAAAAGAAAGATTTCACGGTGCCCATATAATCGGTTGGATTATAATTGCAATTGCTTTTCTTATCCTTTTGGGTGCATTTATAGTTGGAGCATGGGACGGAATTCATAATAATTTTCATTTTATTGAGTTCTTCATAAGATTTTTAATTATGCTTTACGGGATGGAAACTTTCGATATTGTGTTTTTCGATTGGATTCTTCTCTGTCATTCAAATTTCTTTCCTCATTTTTATCCGGAAGTTAAGGATATCGTAGGTCCGCATTTATTTGGATTTAATTGGAAAACACATGTTATGCATTACATTATATATATTCTGATTTGTGTCGCACTAGCGTGGATATGTACTTTGTTTTAGGAAGCTCATTTGTTATGGAAAAAGAATTAATACTGAATATATTTTGAGGTATTTTGATAGTCATTTATTATTGGTATTTTAAAAATAATAAGATTACTTCTATAACGAATGAGCAAAAATTCGAATTTGAGTATCTTTCAAAATTAAAACCGGTCTACCGATAGCATACAAATTAATAATGTAATTTTTAATGTTTTAGACAAAGATATTAGCGATGCGATATTTTAAATAAATGAATATAGAAAAAATAAAATTAGAAATATTAACATATTAACAAAAGTAAGGGCTATTTTTGAATTTATTTTTATGTTTAATGTAGTCCTATCTATATTAGTTATTTTTAGTATTATTTTACCTCTAAATTTATTTGCACAGAAGTTCGTGTGCATTTTAAACAATGTTATCACCCTCATTTCGAGTTGGTACTTTGTTCAGTTATTGCACTTTATTGAACAATTAAGTCAAGATAAGTTTGATTTAAACGGTTATCCCATGTATAATCAAGAGGGTATTTGTTACAAGCAATCTTTCAGAAAAATACTGATAAAGTCTTTTCCACATCATTCTATATAGGATGGTAACAGAGTAGTTATGAAAAAGAAAATATTGGTATTCATATTTATTATTATAAATATATCTTGTCAGATATCATTTTTCATTTCACCTGAAATCGGGTCTAAGGTCGTTTCGTATGCTTATAAATATATCAATGCAAATACTAAATATGTATGTGGTGGAAGAGATTCTTTGCATACAGGAGTAATAAACATCGATTGTTCTGGTTTGGTAGTACAATGCTATCGATATGCTATTGCAGATAATATAAAGTATGATTTATTATTTTGCGATGCAAATATTCAAGATATGTTTAAGTATTATTCAGTATTCACAGATACACTTTCAGCAGGCGATATAATTTTTATGAGTGAAGAAGATAATAATGATATGCCCACTCATATAGGAATTTATATTAAAACCATCGATAATAATATTTATAATAATATTTATTCTATTGACGCTACGCAAGGCAAAATTGAGCAAGAAACTCATTTTAATAATACATTCAATGATAGCTATAGTTTAATCAACAATCCCAATGTTCTGAGTTGAGATTGTTGATTATCCATCTGAAGTATGATTTCTGCTTTTCTTTCTAGGATAGGGCATCTCTAAAAACGGAAGTTTTTAGAGGTTCCCGATACTTTTTTCAGTGTATGCTTTTTTAAGAGAAAGTAAAAACAATATCAAGCCGATGCCGGTTAAAATATGACCGATACCGGCAATTCCCGATATTGATGCATCAAACCCTTTAGAAAGGGTAATGTGTAATACCTGCGGTATGCCCCGAACAAGCATCATAAAAGCTGTCAGCGGTACTCCGACATTATATAGCTTTAAAAAAACACGAAAGGTTTTAAACTGACTTAAATCCAGTTGAGCGTTGAAAAGAGCCACAAGCAGAAAAATCATCATACCTAACAGGAAAAGATGAGGATGAACCTTCCCCAAAACGGTTGTACCTGAAAAACCATTCCACTTTGTAAATTCCCGATAAAAAACTCCAGCAGCGGCAGCAGCTATTGCATAGATAAATGCTATGTCTATATATTTCTTCATTATTTTCTCCTTTATAAAGATGCCCAGAAATGAAGCATCGGAATACAAACCGTTTAGGCTGCCATCCCCTTATCATTTTTTCTCATCGCCTGAAAACCGATCATAACTGTCCACACATACGCACAGGTTTTAGGAATCATTAAAATACCGATAAGTGGAAATGAATCCGAAAAAAGAACGACGGGAATGTAAAATCCGAAACTGAGTACGATGGTAAGCCAAAGCAAGCCGAATGCTGTATCGTTGGTTTCTTTTGCACTTTTATAAAATAAACCAATAATGAGAATACCCAAAACCGTAAAGGGGATGTTCCGATAAATAGCCCATGAAAGCGGGGCATCCGAACTCGTCCATGCATTTTGGGGCATAAAACATAGCGTTATGCGTAGTGCCGCAAGGATATACACTGCAACAGTGAGTTGCTTTTTTTCCGCAATAGCATAGCGTTCCCGCCATACATGATAAAGCAGCACATAGAACACTGTCATTGTTACCGACGTTATCCATTTTCCAATACCGAGCGAGACAATGTGGTTTTCCAGTCCTGTTGTTAAAAGGGCTACCGATCTGGGTATAAGATGAAAAGAATCTCCAAAACCCAAGGTAACGGCCATAATCCCGTAGAGCAAAAACTGTTTTTGCCCTTTTGCATTTTTGATCATAATAAGACCGAGGATAATGACTGTCGGTAAGTAGATAAAATCAAAAATGGTTTCCATAATTGCCTGCATATTCTGTCCTCCAAAACAAAAATGAACATTGTTCATATTACGGCATATAAAATACCACGCATTCAAAACTAAAATGAGTTTTCACCCTATTTCAACTATTCCAAATTTTTTACATCGTTACGGATATATGATTTTTTGTATGCCTGCGATCAATACGGCTGATGACTGTCTTTGCAAAATAAGCAGTCCGATAATATTCGTTAATACAAAATCTGCAAAATCTTCTTCAGTGAAATCTTTCGAAAAAAGATTGTTTTTAATAGCAGTATCGGCTTGTAATATCACGAGCATTTCCTCTTTTACCAATGAAAAATATCGATACATTTTTGTCCGGGCATCATCTTTGCTTTTTCCGCTAAAGCTCATAGCGTGTGCCGTAAAAAAGTCCGGATATTTAAGCATCCCCTTTTTGATTTTTTTGAAAACTGCTTTGATGTATTCGGTAAAAGCAATACCCTGTTTGTAGTATGATTCGGTTTCAAAGATATTCTGCCAGACGCTTTCAACTGCGGCCATAATCAAGTCATCTTTTGAGCCGAAATAATTATATACCGAACCGAGTGCGATATCGCATCGTTGTGCAACTGCACGCATATTTAAAGCGCTTAGTCCCTTTTCTGCTACTATCGCTTTACATGCTTCAAGGATTTCTTCTTTCGATGTCGCCGCTGTATTGATACAAACCTCCTAAACTGAACATTGTTCATTATAAGAAGATTGCAATTTTTGTCAAGACTTGATAATAGGGGGAGTGATTTCTTCTAATCAATGCTATTATTTTTTTACAACCCGATATTCAAAAGCCGACCTCGCAACCACAAACGAAATAGAAATTTCGCAGCGCCGGTTACTCCAGCTTATATTGCAACAATAAAATTCGTAGCGCTTCTCGGTTGGCGACGCCGAAATATTTACAGGCTGCAGCCATATCTTTTTTGACCACTGAGGTGCTGACATGATAGCGATTTCCCAGCGCTTCGTAGGTTTCCCCTTGTTTAATCGAACCGAGGATGAATGCAATTTGCCGTTCCGAAAGCTCATAATCCGATAATTTTAAGGTTGAACCTTTCGGCGGCAGGGTAATGGCAGTCGTTATCGTTTCGTCCGGCAGCAAAAGATACGAAAGCTTTCCTTCGAGTTTTTGATACAGTACAACGCAGACGGTAAGCCCAAAGAGAGTTCCTAAGATTTCAAATATAACGAATGCAAATCCGAGGACAGGATAGATTGTTATAGTAACCAGCAACCAGTAGGCGCCAAGCAATATCACCTTTTTTTTCCGATTAATGGCAAATTCTCCATTAACAAAACAGATGATAATACCGATACAGAACAGCGACGTTCCGATTCCCATAAAGCCGACAAGGACGGCATTGCCTGCTTCGACAAAAAAGACGATATAGGTTAAGAGCTTTTTTTCGGGATGAATGATAAGGATAATGGAAAGACACACGCAGAAAGCATTCAGCGCAGCTTTGATCAAATTCATATACGGTATAACAGATACGTACGGAATAGCAACTTTAATATTCATTATCATTGCAAAGGTCATCATACCGGCATTTAAGATATATAACAGACGATCAGGGCTTAGTTTTTTACTCATAATCGGCAGTACCATATCAAAAATAATGCAACAATTCTAGACTTGCGATGGATAGAGGGCAATCGCAAGAGGAAATGGAAAAAGCACCCAGCTTTTGAGACATCTCCTATTTCCTGCCATTTTGCTTCGAAAGTCGTATAAGGACTGTAGGAGGTGTGAAAAATGAATGACACACAGACACTTACGCTCACAAATGACTATCTGTTTAAACTCTTGCTCGGCTCGGAAGAAAATAAAGTCTGCTTGCAAGACTTTCTTGAATGCGTACTGGATATGCCAACAGGCATAATTACAGACCTTGAACTGCTGGACAAAGAACTTACCAAAGATGAACTCACCGATAAAACGGGAATTCTTGATGTCAAGCTTCGTTTAACCGATGGAACAACTATCGACATTGAGATTCAAAACTCTTGGTCTGCCGAATTTATTCCTCGTACACTGTTCTACTGGTCTAAAATGTATATCGAGGGTTTTAAAGAGGGAGAACCGTATATCAGTTTGGATAAGTGCATTACTATTAACCTCATTTCACAAGGATTTAACCGAAGTAGTGAGCTGCATTCTGCCTACAGTTTATTGGAACAAAAAACATATAAGCCGCTTACCGATTTAATGGAGATACATTTTCTCAGCCTATCGGCAGCACGAAAGTTCGAAATACAGAAAGACCCTATCGAAAAACGGCAAAAACTGATAAACTGGTTACGATTTATAGCGACTGATGATAAGGAGGAGCGAGCAATGTTAGCAACAACATCACCCATATTGCAAATGCTGAACGAAAAAGTAGACGTTCTCAGTTTGACCCCCGAAGAACGGAAGCTTTATGAATCGCGGATGAAGCTGAAAAGCGACATAGCAACTATCTCAGAGGTTCAATTCAAGTCAGGTCTTGCAGAAGGTAAATCGCTCGGTCTCGCTGAAGGCGAAGCTCGCGGTTCCCGTCAAGCAAAGCTCGAAACAGCAAAGAATCTTCTCCAATTTGGCGGTTTATCCATTGAAAATATCGCACAAGCGACCGGGCTTTCAAAAGCAGAGGTGGAAGCAATTCATAATTATGAATTATGAATTATGAATTATGAATTTTCCCTGTAACCATGGTTCTTTTTAAGCAACTATGGTTCTTTTTCATTAAAAATGCTGGCTATATAGAGAAATTCTGCTATTCTATAGTGGGAATATTCTGTGTTAATTCTTTTACATCATCAATCAACATCACAATAACGCAGATTATATGTACGCTTATATGTACGCTACCGCGTACCAATTCAGCATCCTCAAAAATTGACATTTTGTTCGGTTGCTGAATTTTAGGGAGACTTTTTATGCGTAAAGCTTTTATCATTTTAACCGGAATACTGTTTACTCTTTTGTTTGCAACATGTAAGCAGTTTACCGCAGATATAGACGACTATTTGAGTCGTTGGTCTACCGAGGCCTTTATTCTGAGCTCGACTATAGACAAGAAAACCTATAATGATGGAAGCAGTATCCCAAGTGTCGCCTCTGCAAACGATGTTACCGTTACGCTGAAAGTACAGAATCACAAGTCGTTCCAGTTTATTATGCCGTCAGCGTCCGAAACAAGAAATATCGTTGAGTTTGCTCATTTTGCCGGGACAAAACCCGCAGTCAGTGCCGATTATGAACTGAAACAGCTTACAGCGGATACATTGCAGCTTGTATATAAAGCTGATTTTTTGAAAAACTCCGAATGGGGCGAAAAAGATGTCTCGTCTACCATCACCCTGTATGCCGATGACGGACGGCCGCCGTTTAAACAAACATTTACCGTTCCTCTTAAAGCGAATACGCCGCCTCCGCTTCCTACTTTTACGGTTGCAAAGACAACCGATTCACCTGCTTATTATGTACTGTGCATCAAGGTGCCGGATATGGATAAGACGGTGCCGGGCGGGCTTTTGCATAAAGACCTTGCCCGTATTGAGGTCAACGGAGCACCCTATATGTTTTCGGTTAATGAAGCGCAAACCGCATTTACCAAACCGGAAGCTGATGTCTTTATTACGCATTCCGATGTAGAAAAACTGAATGAGCCGGACGCCGATGATGTTCCCGCCGATAGCAGCTGGGTACTGTACTATAAAACCGATGTTGAAGTGAAAGACGGCGCTGCAAAAAAAGACTATACGATTAAATTGATAGACGAAAAAGGCTTAGTTTCCGGCATTGTGAACGCAAGTACAAAACCGAATAAAGCAGAAACGGAAATTGTCACCATCACAAAGGGAACAAAGATTTCAGGAAGCGGCAGCGAATCCGATCCGGCTATTATCGGTACCGATAGTACCGGAGCGGTATTAAGCGTATCCTCCGCAACGGCAAATACGACGGTGCACTGCACGGTAAGCGAGATAGGCGGTTCAACGCCGGTAAAGTATGACGGTAATCCCGTTGACGTACCGCTTCCGTTAAACGGCTTAGGTGAAAAGAAATACAAGCTGGAGTATTACACGGACGGCGAAGGCTTTGTGGCAACGCCGGTACAGACGGTTTATTATAAGGTTGTAAAAAGACACACGGTAACCTTTAACGTAGTAGGCGGAAACGGAAGTCTTGAAGGAAAGTACGGCTCAGATCAACAAACGGCAACAACAAGCCCCGTAACCTTGACAGTACCGCACGGATATTCGGTAACCTTTACCGCAACACCGGCAGATTCAACCCACTACAAGGTAGGAGACTGGACTTGTACGCCTTCGGAAGGCTTTACAGGGGCAAGTGGAAACCCGACTGCCACGCTTACCGTAACGGCAGACACAACTGTAAGTGTGCAGTTTGTACAGCTTAATGCCTTGACCCTGAGTAGACTTGAAATACACGGAAAAGACGCTTCCGCCGGTTCCGTTACGCTGCCTTATACCGTAACTCAAGTGAAGAAAGAGGATATCAGTCTTGCGTTTAGCGGACAGACGGGGATTAACTTTACTATAAGCCCACAGCTGCTTAATTTAACGGAGGGAATCCCTCAAAGTATTACCATAAACGTTGCAGCAAGCCAGGGCAATTATCCTGCGTGGTCAAAAACGGTAAGCATAACCCGTGCGAAAAACAACGTTGCAAAGTTACGGAGCTTTACGCTTAACGGAGAAACCAAAACTGCGGCTTCCGATGGTTCTTTTGCGAGTGAATACGAGGTTGCGTCCGATAAGGCAGAAGTAAAGGGCTTTAGCTTTGCCGACGGCAGCACAGGCGCAACAGCAAGCGTAAGTCCTGAAGGAAAAGTATCCATTCCCGAAGATACGGGGAAAACCTTTACAATCACGGTAAAAGCTCAAGACGGTACGCAAAGCACCGTAGAATTTACCGTAAAGCGCAAAAAATACAAGGTTGATTACAGCGTAGAAATCGTAGACGGAAAAGCGGGAGGAACAATTGCAGCCGGAACAAATGGGCAAACGACGGACAGCACCGTTTCGGTTACGCACGGGGGTTCGGTAACCTTTACCGGGCGACCCGCTACAGGAGACTGGAAAGTTGCAGGCTGGACGGTTTCTTCGGGTTCTTTTGAATCGAACCCCGGTACCAGCACTACAGCAACCCTTTCCAACGTAACCGAAGCTAAAACCGTAACGGTGAAGTTTTACCAATCGACCTTAAAGAATCCGGCAACGTGGAAAGACCTTGCGCGTGCGGTTAAAAGCGCACCCGATAACGCTACTCTTACCATAAACGGTCAAATACAGGCGACAGATGTCGCGAACGATGTGAGCAGAATTAAGGTCCAAAAAAACCTTACCATAAAAGGCGAAAACAACGCCGTTTTGAACGCACTCGGCAAGAAGGGCATCTTTGATGCGTATAAAACACTCACCCTTCAAGACATAACGCTTACAAATAGTACACTGTCCGGCAGCTACTCAGGCGGCGCCGGCGTATACGTAAATCCGTCCGGTACACTCATTATGGAAGGCTCAAGCGTTATTACCGACTGCTCGGCGGCGAATTCCGGCGGCGGCGTGTATGTAGGCGGCGGAACCTTTGAAATGCACGGCACAAGCGCTATCACCGGCTGCACGGCAAGTAAAGGCGGCGGCGTTTATGTAAGCGGCGGAACCTTTAAAATGCAAGATTCCGCAATCGTTACTCCGTCAACCTCCGGCGATACGGACAAGCCGGGCAAAAACGACGTGTATTTGGAGGACGGAAAGACGATAACGGTTGACAGCATTTTGTCAAACGCGCACGCAGCACGTATTACGCCGGAATTGTACAAGAAACAGACAGTGCTTAAAGCTGGTTCCGGCGTAACGCTCAAATATGAGGTAGGTAAATTCACGGTAACGCCTGATGGCAGCGATACGTGGAAAATAGATTCCGAGGGAAAACTCACACTGTATGAGGCAACCATCAAAGGCTCTCCTTCTTCCAACGATGCGTGGAAAAAGTTGAAACAAGCCGTTGCCAATGCTTCTGACGGCAGCACCATCACCATAGACGGTGAAATAAAGGCGACGAACGATGCCGAAAACAACGGCGAAATCGTTATCAACAAAAACCTGACAATTAAAAGGGCGACCGGCGCATCATCTGCCGTGATCGACGCGAACAAAGACACAGGCAGTAAACCGAAGCACCGCATTTTCAAGGTGGAGAGCGGCAAAACGCTTACCCTTAAAAACCTTACGCTCAAAAATGGTATGGCTGAGGGACCCGATGGACCCGGCGACGGAGGTGCAATTTACGTACATGGCGCAAGTGTCAACATAACAAACTGCACCCTTACGAACCACACGGCGAACAAGAATGGCGGCGCAGTGTATGCAACAAAGCGCGACAATAATGCCGCGCGCGTAACAATCAGCGGCGGTTTCATCAACGGCAACATGGTAACCATCAACTCTGGCTTCGGCGGCGGCATCTATATCAACGATGGCTGTAAATTGACGCTTACAGGCGGCGTAGAGGTTAACAACAACAAGGCCGCGAGGGGCGGCGGTGTGCGTGCAAACAACTCAGACGTTATCATGAACGGCTGCACCTTTGAGGGCAATAAATCGACACACGGCGACGCGTCAGACGGCTGCGGCGGGGTGTATGTCAACGGGGGAACCGTCAGCATGAAAAACTGTATTCTTAAGAACAACGATGGAAACGTGAGGGCTGGCGGCCTGCTGATCGAGGGGGGCGCAACGGTTACTATGAAAGACTGCACCCTTACGGGCAACACGGCGACCACAGGCGGCGGCATCTATATCACCGGAGGCAGCAGCATCGTAACGCTTAACAACGGCGTACAGATTAAGGACGACAACACGGCGACCACAGGAGGCGGCGTTTATGTACAGGACGGCACCTTTAAGATGAGCGGCTCCGCAGTCGTTACGCCCGCTACCGGATCAGAGGCGAATAGTAAGGGTAAAAACGACGTGTATTTGAAGAGCGGACAGGCGATAACCGTTGACGGAACTTTGTCAAACAATCCCGCAGCGCGCATTACGCCGGAAAGCTACACTGAAGAACAGCAAGTGCTTAACGGCAGCGAAGTCGGATCTGAATACTATAAGTTTGAGGTAACGCCGGAAAGCAGCACGGCCGAATGGGTAATAAAAAGCGACGGATGTTTGAAAAAAGCCAAAGACGTCGTAAGCAGCTCATCGGCGACCCCATGGAAGGATCTTAAAACGGCCATTACCAGCGCTCATGACGGCGATATTATCGTTATAAACGGCGAAATCAAAGCCACAGACGCTCCTGACAACTATGGCGGAATAACCATCAACAAAAGCATCACGATAAAGGGCAAAAACAAGGATACTGCCATTCTTAATGCAAACAAAAACGAAAATGGCAAATTCCCACACTATATCTTTTTCGTGAACGGGGGTAAAACGGTCACTCTCCAAAACCTGACGCTCACAGGTGGTATTAACGGCAAGGGCGGTGCAATTCACATAGGTGCATCGACTCACGGCAGCACAGTCAAGATGATAAACTGTATTATTAAAGACAACGCGGCAACTGGCGACGGTGGCGGCGGCGTATATATAGGCTCAAATGGAACCTTTACGATGGACGGCGAAAGCAGCAGCATAACCCGTAACTTCGTTAATGGTACTGGTACAGGTTTTGCTGTATACATTGACGATGAGGGAACTTTTAACTGGATAAAGGGTTCCATTAGCAATAATGGAGGCAGTGATAAAGCTGTGCATAAGGAGCCGGATGGAGAATTTAACAATCCTGAAAATTATACGGCATACTAAGGGAGCACTCCTTGGCGGCTGAGCGGAGGTAATGAGCAGCGGAGTGTTCACTATGAAAGGCTCCGCAACCGTTACCCCGTCAACCGGAGGAGACGCAAACGAGCCCGGCAAAAACGACGTGTATTTGCCAAGCCCCCATGGCAAGATAACCATTGTCGGCGAGTTGACTCCCGTAGGCGGCACGGCGGCGCGCATCACGCCGGACCGGTATGAGACGACACAACAAGTGCTTGCCGACGCTATAACAACCGGCACACCGGAAAACTACAAAAAGTTTATAGTAACGCCGCCGAACGACAGCGAGCTGTGGGAAATAGACAGCAACGGCTGTTTGAAGCGGGCTCCGTAAAGCGCAGAGAAACACACAAAGTTTCAGTTAAGGCGACAGTCGGTATAAACACCGGAAGCCGCCTTACTTTTTTAGGTGGAATTATCATCATAGACGGGGAAATTAAGGCGACCGGCGGAGACGTTTTCCGGGTTTTAAGGGGAAAAATGGTTGAAAACGGCACATCCTGTTCCGTTGTCAACTTGAGGGGGTGTCGAAAAACTTTAGTTTTTGGACAGCTTCCTTAGATTTAACTGCGATGTTTAAAATTAAGTCATTGCTGCACAAAGACTTAATTTTAAACTCGTCGGGGATGTCGAGAAAGTAACCAACTTTTGAGACATCCCCATCGATTACTTAACACTTTTCCGTCATCCGTGGCGGATTCCTACGGCAGGAAGGGGGGAGGGATAATTTTTAATTAAGATTTCAAGGGGGCTATGTTATAATAAAAGACGAGGAGGCTTATTATGCCTACAATGACTATGACACATAAAGCATATCGGGAATTGGAGCAGGCTGCGCAAATGAGCGGAGCAACCAAAGATACCGTAAAATGATAATTGATAATTGATAATTATGAATTACCAATTGATTCGACCTCTTCTTGGGTAAGGCCGGTCATTAAGCAAATTTCTGCTACAGGATAAGCACGCTGACGCATAAGTCGTGCCGTTTCAAGCTTTGCTTGGCGCGAACCTTGAGCGAGACCGAGGGATTTACCTTCTGCAAGCCCCATATCAAAACTTTCTTCCCGTTGTACTGCTATGTCGGTATCATAATCATACTCACCTATTAACATGTTCAACACCTCCTTCGATTTTCGTTGTAAGTATTCCCGTAAAATATCGTTTTGTATACATTCTTTGATTGCTTTTTCAAACCCGTGTTCCTTATCGACAGCAATATTGCGGCGTACGGCATCAACAAACAAGCTGTATTGTTTCAGCGGCTTGCAGCGCTCAAGTATTTCACTTGCTTTATCATAATTGATATTAACCACTTTTACGGATAATTCAAGGGCATATTCATTATGTTTTTGAGTGAATGAATCTGATAATTTTAAGAGCGAATCACCGCGATATGGTTCTTTTCCGTTATAAAATATATAAAACTCCGGTGTTGGAATAGCTAACTGTTTACGGCTATATTTTTCTTTTGACTTATAAAACTGTTCGTATAAGCGAGCAATATATTCAAGGCATCTGATTGGCATATTGGGATTTATGGTCGACTGATGTTCTGCCAGCACGATAATCTTATTGTCAACGAGATACGATACATCGTTAGCGAAACTCATATAGAGTACTTGTTTAAGCCGTATGTTTTTCAAAATAGTGGTAGATTGGTAATCAGTACCGTGCAGCGCGTTATATAGCGATAAAAAATTAGCTTTCGCGGTTTTGTCTGTACTGAATAGGTCGACAAAGACAGAATCTTTGTATCGGCGATTGTGTTTCTTCATAGTAGGTTCCTCCATAAGGCATATATAACTACTTATAGAGCACGGATGAAGAAATGGCTAACAAAATGGAGATAATTCATCATTTTTTGATAAAAATTGAAACGGAGGGGAAAACAATTCAGAATTATGAATTACACATTATCAATTACAAATTGACAATGTGATTGTTGATAAATCAAAGGCGTTTGCGTTGAAGGTCATCGCCTTGTACAAAAAGCTCTGCGATACGAACCGTGAGTTTGTTATGTCAAAACAGCTTTTAAAAAGCGGAACGAGCATCGGAGCAAACATTAAAGAAGCCCAGCAAGGACAAAGCAAGGCAGATTTTTATGCAAAGCTCTATATCTCGCTCAAAGAGGCAAGCGAAACGGAATATTGGCTGGAGCTTTTACATGAAAGCGGATATATCGGTGAAGAAGAGTTTTCTACAATCTACCAAGACTGCCAAGAAATTATCAAGCTCCTCGTCGCTATAACGAAACACAGGAGGTAATTGATAATTGGTAATTATGAATTATGAATTATGAATTGCACATTACACATTACCAATTAGTTATCGGGAGCATTGATGTATGAAGAAAAATTATGTAAAAACAGCGCTCTGTGCGCTGGTATTTTTGAGCGCTTCCCTTCTTTTTGCTCAAGAGGTTGAGGATGAACCTAAGAGAGAAAAAGACGGCCTTCATTGGTCTTTGGGTCTTTCGGCGGAAGGGAATATGAATGTACCGAAAGGCTCTGCCTTGGGTGCAGGGCTGTACGGGCTGTTTGTATTGCCTGATTGGGTAAAGGCCGGCAGGTTTTCAGCCGGTGTAAAGCTCTTGTATTCGACGGGATTTAAAAGATACGGACTTCTTGATACGGCTGTTTTGTTCCGCTGGAACTTCTATGATTTTGCAAAGTTTAAAACCTGCGATTCAGGCTTTTTTGTTCAGGCGGAAGGAGGTGTTTCCTTAGGCTGGAACGGAAAGGCCGCAAAACCCTTTGTATTCGGTTTGGGAGAAGGAACATTCGGCTACCGCTTTGCAGTAAAAAACTTTTTTATCGAACCCTATATAAGAGGCGGCTATCCGGTAATCTGGGCTGCCGGAGTAAGCGGAGGATTTAGAATATGAAAAAGAGGAAAGCTCGGATTTTAGTTTCATTTTTGGCGGTACTTTTGGTATCGGTTTCCGCTTGTAAAAACCCGTTTTTAAAAAAGATGCTGGTTGAAGAGGAAAAGGGTGAAAGTTCTGCGGTTTCCAAACACACGGTAACTTTCAGCGTGGAAGGCACCGGCGGAACGCTTAAAGCAAAGGCGAACGGTGTAGAGGAAACGGCGAAGAGTCCCATAAGCATTGAACAGGGTAAAAAGGTAACTTTTACGGCAGAGCCTGCCGCAGGCTACATGATAAAAGAGTGGAAAGTAGACGGCGCCGTTATTACAGGCAACACGGAAAATTCATATATCCATACCGTTACAAAAGCGGTTGACGTTAAAGTGAGCTTTGAAGCGCTCCCGCCCGGCAAAGCCTCGTATACGGTAAAACACTATCGGGAAAAACCGGAAGGCGGTTATCCTGCAGAGCCTGCGGAAAGGGAAATCTTAAACGGTACCGTGGGAGCAGATGCCGCATACACGGCGAAAATCTACGAAGGCTTTACCTATAATTCAAGCCTTACCAAAATAAACGGAACCGTACAAACGAGCGGCACGATAAGCGCCGACAACGCTACCGCCGTAGAACTCTATTATGAGCGAAAGACGGTAAACGTAACCTTTAAACTTGCAGGCGGCACCGTAGACGGCAATACGGATGATATTGTAAAAACGGGCAAATACGGAACAGACTTGACGGTTCCCGCTCCCGTAAAAACGGGCGCCGTTTTTAAAGGATGGGAACCTGCGCTGCCTTCATCTCCCCTTTTCCCCGCAGCCGATACGGAATACACTGCGAAATGGCAGAACGTCTATACGATTAACTTCAGCGTAGAAGGCAGCACAGGCGGCGCACTGAAAGCCGAAGTTGACGGCAATGAAATCACTACGGGCGATTCAGTCGAACAGGGTAAGTCTGTTGTCTTTACGGCCGAACCTGCTCCTGATTATGTGGTTGAACAGTGGACAAACGGCGGCACAGTTATCGCCGAAGCCGGCATGGATACAAGCTATACTTACACCGCAACGGCAGATGCGGACATCAAAGTGAAGTTTCAATCACTCTTTGTCGAAGGCGGTGCCTCGCTCATCTTAAGCCCCGATAAGCTTGACATCACGGTTAAGGTAACAACAGCCGATAACTCCTCCGTTACGGTAGAAGGCTGTACCGAAACAACACTTACAAGCGGCGCCGAAACCGTGCTGCATGCAAAAGGCAGAAAGGTCATCCTCAAAGGCAACATCACTGCGCTGGAGTGCCGCTACAATCGGCTTACCGCTCTTAACGTGCAGGGCTTAACCGCCTTGCAAGGGCTGTACTGCGGCGACAATCAACTCACCGAACTTAATGTGCAGGGCTTAACCGCTTTGCAAGGGCTGCAGTGCGGCGGTAATCAGCTTACCTCTCTTGACGTGCAGGGCTTAACTGCTTTGAAAGAGCTGTGGTGCAACGGCAATCAGCTCACCGCACTTAACGTGCAAGGCTTAACCGCTTTGCAAAGGCTGCACTGCGGCAACAATCAGCTTACCGCCCTTAACGTGCAGGACTTAACCGCCTTGCAAGAGCTGAACTGCGCCTACAGTCAGCTTACCGCCCTTAACGTGCAGGACTTAACCGCCTTGCAAGAGCTGAACTGCTACTCCAATCAGCTAACCGCCCTTAACGTGCAGGGCTTAACCGCTTTGCAAGAGCTGCAGTGCGGCGGCAATCAGCTTACCGAACTTAACGTGCAGGACTGTACCGCTTTGCAAGAGTTGATCTGCAGCAGCAATCAGCTCACCGCGCTTAACGCGCAGGGCTTAACCGCTTTGCGATGGCTGTACTGCGGCAGCAATCAGCTTACCGAACTTAACGTGCAGAGCTTAACCGCTTTGAAAGAGCTGTGGTGCCACGACAATCAGCTTACCACACTTAACATACAGGGCTTAACTGCTTTGCGAACGCTACGCTGCTACAACAATAAGCTCACCGCACAAGCCTTTACCAAACTCTTTGACGATTTACCGGCGCGGCAGGATAGTGATGCGGCGATGTGTGTTCTTTACACCGAATACACCGGTGTTACCGAAGGCAATCACACGGACTTTACCGCTCCGCCGGATTTAGCCGCAGCCTTTAATAATGCGAAAACGGTAAAGAAGTGGAAGATGTATAAGATGAATGGAAGCTGGTCATGGGTTGAGATTTAATGGAATTGGTAATTACAATGGATAATTGGTAATTGGTAATGGGTAATTATGAATTATGAATTACACATTACCAATTACAAATTGATTACACATTACAAATTGATAAAATGAAAACTGACAATGTGATTGTTGATAAATCAAAGGCGTTTGCGTTGAAGGTAATCGGCTTGTACAAAAAGCTTTGCGATACGAACCGTGAGTTTGTTATGTCAAAACAGCTTTTAAAAAGCGGAACGAGCATCGGGGCAAACATTAAAGAAGCCCAGCAGGGACAAAGCAAGGCGGACTTTTATGCAAAGCTCTTGGGATAAAGGCGGGTTCTTAGGGTGATAACCCTAAGCGGTTATTTTGAAGATAGGAAGGGTTGAAGGGGAGGAAAGACTCG
This sequence comes from Treponema medium, assembly GCF_017161265.1. Lineage (NCBI taxonomy): Bacteria > Pseudomonadati > Spirochaetota > Spirochaetia > Treponematales > Treponemataceae > Treponema > Treponema medium. The sequence goes on from NZ_CP031393.1 coordinate 2,653,494, forward strand.
CATTAGCAGTAAATCAGTTTGCCATACATACTATTTAACAAACGGGTTCGAATCTGCTAATACGTAAATACCCATTTACACAATTTTTCGGATAGACTCTGCCGAATCAGAAATTGGGCCGAAAAAAGTGTCTTTCCTCCCCTTAGCAATTAGTTAAGCGATTCCACTTCGGCTTGGGTAAGACCGGTTGCTTGCGCTATCTTTTCCCGAGAAAGCCCAAATTGCAGAAGATTTTTTGCCGTTTCAAGCTTTGCTTGATGGGAACCTTGAGATAGTCCTTGAGATATTCCTTTGGCAAAGGCTATTTTTCCTGCTTCTTCTCTCTGTACTGCAATATCTGTGTCATAATCATATTCGGCGATTAACATATTGATCACCTCCCGTGCTTTTCTCTGTAAGTATTCTTTTAATATTCCTTTTTCTATACATATCTTTACCGCATTGGTAAAGCCGTTTTCAGGGTCGAGTTGTGTTTGAAGTCTCACCTCTTCAATAAACAAACTGTATTCATCTAAGGTTTTGCAACGGCTCAATACTTCTGCTCCCTTGCTTTTGTTTATGTTATATACCTTTACCTCAAGGTCTAACGGTATCCGTTCAGGTTTTGTAATAAAAGCATCGGATAGTTTTAACACTGTAGTTTCAGGGTAGTCGTTTAATCCGTTATAGAAGACATAGAACTCAGGTGTCGGGATTTTTGATAACGTTCGTAAATATCGGTCGGTTGGTTTTTGAAGCTTTTCATACAATCTTGCTATATATTGCAAAAAGCGTAATGGCATGTTCTCGTTTATGGTAGATTGGTGTTCAGCAAGGACGATAATCTTATTATCTACAAGGCAGGAAACATCGTTGACAATATTCATGTACATGACATTATCAAGCTTTATGTTTTCTACCGGACAGGAAAGCTGAAGGTTTGTTCCGTGTAAAGCATTATACAGCGATAAGAAGTTTTCTTTTGCCTTTTCATCTTCACTGAATAGGTCAACAAATACCGAGTCTTTATATTTTCTGTTTGCAGTAGACATAGCGATTCCCTCTCACTGACTGCATTATAGCATAGATTATAGGATTTTGAAATGGACTGTTCTATGTCTTTGTGCACTTCGCGGCTTAGCGGTTAGATTTCGGGAAGGAAGAAGCGATTATTAATGGGCAATTACACATTACCCATTACAAATTGCTTCCACTTCGGCTGTGGTTAGACCGGTTGCTTGCGCTATTTTTTCTCGCGAGAGACCGAGTTGTACTGCTATGTCGGTATCATAATCGTATTTACCTATTAACAATGTTTATTACCTCCTCTCTTTTGCAAATAGGCGGTATATCTGCGTTGTCGCTTCACAAAAAACAGTCCTCGGCGTACAACAAGTACGCCTGCGGGTGTTTTTTGTACGCTCCTAGCATCTATACCGCCTATTTGCAAAAGTCATTTCAGTACCGCCACGGATGGCGGTGGTTCTCAACAGTAGCAAGTTTGATATACAAACTTGCCATCTATCGATGTACAAGGACGTACATCGATAGAAAGGCATTCTTTAATTGCTTTTTCAAACCCATGTTCCTTATCGACAGCAATATTGCGGCGTACGGCATCAACAAACAAGCTGTATTGTTTCAGCGGCTTGCAGCGTTTAAGTATTTCACTTGCTTTATCATAATTGATATTAACCACTTTTACGGATAATTCAAGGGCATACTCATCATGTGTTTGCGTGAATGAATCTGATAATTTTAAGAGCGAATCACCGCGATATGGTTCTTTTCCGTTATAAAAGACATAAAACTCCGGCGTTGGGATAGCTAACTGTTTACGGCTATACTTTTCTTTTGACTTATAGAACTGCTCATACAAACGAGCGATGTATTCAAGACATCTGATTGGCATATTGGGATTGATATAGTCGACTGATGCTCTTCTTTTGAAAATATACGACACATCTACTGCGTCGTACGGCAAAAAAGTGTCCTCAACGTATTAAAATACGCCTGCGGTACTTTTTTGCCTAGCTCCTTGTATCTGCATCATCTCTTTTCAAAAGGCATTTCAGGAGCGGCAAGGATGCCGCTGGTTCCATGCAGAAGCGATGTTTTTGCTGGGCAAAAACTCGTAGCCCAAGCCGGTACACGGATGTATCGGCTTGAGCAGTTGTGTTTTTTCATAGTATGTTCCTCCATAGGCATATATAACTACTTATAAAGCACGGATACAAAAATGGCTAACAAAATGGAGATAATTCATCGTTTTTTGATAAAAACTGAAACTGAGGTACTGCAAGAACGTAGGGAGTAATAAAAGACAACAGCGCTGCTTACGGCGGTAGTGTTTAACAAAAAGCCCAGTAATACTACTGCTACAGAGAGAATACTCCCGCGGCAACCGCATCAAAAGTATTTTGATGCGGTTGTCTTCCTGCTGTGCGGAAACCGATTATGAATTATGAATTATGAATTATGAATCGACCCATCAGGAGCAAAGCTAAGAGGGGGATGACTACGATGATACTTTCATCAACTGATGGACATCCCTGTTCATCAGTTGATGGCGAATTTAGCCATTGCACTGTTACTGTACCACTCCGCGGATTGCGAATCAGTTTTTAGACAACCCCCTATTAGCATATCAATATACCTTCCCCTATCAGCATATCAATCGCCGCCTGTATATGTTCGGGTGTCGGCACAGTGAAAAGGTGAAGTTTGCCGCCGATGGGAAAACTTAGGCGATATGCGCAAAGCTGAAGCTTTTTAATGTGGGCGGTTTTCCAAAGCTGTTTATTTAATGCAAAGTTTCCGTGCTTGTCATCGCCGATAATCGGGCAGCCGATACCGGCAAGGTGAATACGGATTTGGTGCATTCTGCCGGTATGCAACCGGACGGAGAACAAGCTGTATGCGTCCGTACCTGCAAGCAGTTTGTACGCACTTGAGGCAGGCTTCGGCGTGCCGTTTTCCATAACCGGCATATCGATAAGGCCTTCCTTCGGAATGGGTTTCAGTGTTTTCTTATTTACAGAATGTTCAAAACTGCCGAAGCATAATGCAAGATATTCCTTTTCGACCACTCGCGACTCAAACAAGGTGCGGCACGAACGGGCGGCGGCGGCGCTTTTCGCCGTTACCAATAAGCCGGAGGTCTCTTTATCAAGCCGATGTACGGGGAATATTTCAATTCCAAGCTGCTTGCTTAAAATCTCGGTAAGGCACACAGAAATGTGCGCTCCACCCTGTACCGGAATGCCGTAAGGCTTATTAACGATACAAATCGCCTCGTCCTCGTATACAATCGGAATGGATTTCTTTACAATATTTTGTTGATTATTGTGCATAGTGGGGAGTATATGATGAATCGGAAAAAAATTCAGCACTTGTTATGTTTCATTCTTTTATCGTTTTGTATCGGCTATCCGCTTCGGGCGGAGCTGGTCAGCAATCCTTCGTTAGGCTATACATTGGATTTACCGGAGGGATTCAGGCAGGTGAATTCTCGGGATAATTCCCGCTACCTTTATCAAAATACGATTATCCCTGTCGGATTACAGGTTGCGCTCTACCCATATCAACAGTTCGGTACGGTAACCGCTGCGGCGGAACATATTTTTTCTCAACTGAAAGCGCAGAAAAAGGCGATACAATTTTTGATGCAGGGCAACCCCGCACTCGTTGCAAACCTTCAATTTACACAGCAAAACCAAAAACAAGCTGGCTGGCTTTTGGTGCAGCCGCTCGCCGAACAAAAGGGGTGGCTGGTTGTCCTAACGACGACGCAGGCAGAAAAAGCGCAGGAATATGAGCCGATGATGATTTCCTGTTTGGATGCGGTGTTCATCAGTCGTCAGTCCTTTTTTGAACCCGGGCCGATGATTCAAGCGGTATATCCCAAAGAAGGGACGGTAAAAAAAGAAGTACTCTTTAACGGAAAAAAACTTTCCGTCCATTTTGATCGCTCCGATTCCGAAGCGAATCAAGCAGTAATAGATCGTGAGTTTGCCCTGTTGACCCGCTACCTCAATTCCCCGCTGCAGCAAAAAGCATGGCAGCGCTATTACCGGATGATTTACCGCGACAGTATTGCCCGCTGCCGCCACCTTGCATTGATGCTGGAAAAAGAATTAATCGAAGTGGACAAAGAAGGAAAAATGCCTGCTGCGGAAACTATCGCTGCTTCCCTGCTTGAGTGGATGCAGAACTTTACCTACACAAGGGATGAAAGCGGAGCAGACTTTCTCAATATCCCGGCCGTGTGCAGCGACCGGAGCGGCGATTGCGACAGCCGCGCACTGTTGATGTCCGTACTATTACAGCATTTCAATATCGATTCAATCTTGATGATTGCGCCGGAACAAAAACACGCAGTTGCAGCCGTTGATTGCACCGGCGAAGGAGCACGCTTTACGCACAATGGCAAACGCTATCTGATTGCGGAAACGACAGCAAAGGTCGCGCTCGGACAAATCGCACAAGACCTTGCCGATTCCCGCCTCTGGTTCGCCGTTGATTGGTACGTTCCCCCTGAACGGGACGAGTACGGCTTCGGTAAGAAGAAGGAATAATCATCCCCACAAAGTAACTATACGGGGATGAAAAACATTCCTGAACGATGCCATCCGTGGCAAGTTCAAAAATTGACGTCCTTGTCAATTTTTGAACGCGAGTTTTTTGCTCAAGCAAAAAACATCGCTGCTGCATGGAACCACCGCCGTCCGTGGCGGTAGATGAAGGGCGGGTATTAAACCCTCCGCACGAATAAACCTTGTTTTTTACTCAAGCATATTCTTCTTCCGCATAATTTCAAAAACGTTTGACTTTCCAAGGAAGTGTGCAGTACCGGCAAAAACGAACGTATTGCCGCCTTCGCGCAGGTATTCATCGAATTTCTGCGCCCATATCCGGTTCCGATCGGTCAACAGTGTATCGATATAAGCTTGCGCCTTTTTTTCAGAGAAAGAAGACGGTACATTCAAAAGTAATTCGACCAGCAACGCTGAAAGCTCTTTCCGATTATTACTCAGATAAAAATCCCGAATCCTATGCATTTCTTCAATACTCTTATCAATATCTCGCAATGCTTGTATGGAATCCTTTAATAGAGCAAGTTGCTCTTCAAAAGTACCGTACGATAACACTGCAAGCTGCTGCTCTGCCGTATCGAGCGCTGCAATTTTTTTATTTTCAGCCCGCTGCATCAAATACATATCAATACCGTCTCCGGCATTTAACCCTGCTTTATTCATTAAAAGCTGCGCTAAGACCGTGTTCAAAATCCACGGATTAAATAAGGCAAGCTGATGCACCGTATCATCACCAATCGTTTCATAGAGGAAAGCAAGATCTTCCTCTGATAAGACTTTAAGCAAACTCTTTTTGGGATCGGCATTTATATTCTTCATGATAACGGTTTGCAACTTTCCGGTGAATGCATCCAGTTCTGCCTTACCGCCGATTTCACTTACTAAGCGGTCAGCTTTATCGAATGCACGGAGCACGTTCTTTTCAAGCGGATAAAAACTTTTATCAGCAACATGAACGGTTCCCAGCACATAGACGGAACCTTTATTACCCTTTATCTCCCAAAAAAAACGTTCGGGGTGTTCTATCAGTACCGGTTTCGATAATTCAGCATGACGTTTAGCCTGTTCCGTAGTCGTACAGGCAGTAAGCAAAATGCCCAGCATGAGAAGTGGGACTATCTTTTTTAAATATTTATGAATCTTCATACAATCCTCCTATCAAAACAATAATAGTTTTTTGCATTTTCTACTAGAGGACTTATATCCGAAGAGAGGGATAAAACCGTCTAATTCGATTGCCCAATAATATCGGCAAAAAAAGCATTGACATTTATCATTTTACCGGTAAAATAAAAGTAAATGGGGAAAAGTGGAGGAAAGTAGGTAAAAGTGGAAAAAAGTGTGTTTTCAGGAGAGTATAATAATACGCTTGACGAAAAGGGACGTATTATGTTTCCTGCAAAATTACGCTGTTTACTTCCGGGCTCACAAGTAGTGATTACCCGAGGAATTGACCGCTGTATCTGGATATTTCCTCCTGAAGAATGGGCATTGCTATCCGAAAAAGTTATGCAATCCGCATCGTTGTTTCAGGCAAACTCCCGTCTTGTACTGCGCAGACTTATCGCTCCGGCGCAGGAAATAGACATTGATAAGGCGGGACGTGTTTCAATACCCCAAAGTTTACGTGAATACGCGCAGCTCGAAAAAGACTGCGTGCTATTGGGCATCAACCGTTATCTCGAATTGTGGAATGCGGATGAATATCGGGCTTATCTGGAGGGAAGCGAGGCGGATTTCCATCAAGCGAGCGAAGACTTGGGGCTTATCCGTTTTTAACATGTATGAACTTTGTACACACACCGGTTTTATTACAAGAATGCCTGCAATTGCTTGCCCCGGAAACATCCGACCCGCTTCTTATCGATGGAACATTAGGCGAAGGCGGTCATAGCGAGGCATTTTTAACCCGCTTTCCGCAGTTAAAAGTTATCGGTATCGATGCCGACCCTGCCATTCAAGCAAAGGCAAAGATACGGCTTGCTCCATTCGGCGAGCGTATGCAGTTTTTTTTAGGCTGGTCGGATGTGTTCTTTGATCAATATCCTCAAGATAGAGCGGCGCCTTCACTCATCTTATTTGATCTTGGCATTTCTCTTTTCCATTATATGGAATCAAAACGCGGCTTTTCATTCAGCGGCGACGAACCGCTCGATATGCGTATCAATCCGAATGAATCGCTGACAGCCGCTGATATCGTAAACACCTACAGCGAAAAAAAACTCGCGGATTTACTATACCTCTATGCGGAAGAACGCTTTTCGCGGCCGATTGCCCGTGCTATTGTTGCAGAACGAGAAAAGCGCCCTTTTACGGAAGCGCGACAGTTAAGTGAAACCGTGTTCCATGCCGTACCTGCTCGTTTCAGACACGGCCCCATACATCCGGCAACCAAGACATTCCAAGCCTTACGAATTGCCGTCAACAGCGAACTTGACCGGCTGCCGCATCTACTGGAAAAAGCCTTTGCGTGTCTTGCGGCAGAGGGCAAAATGGGTGTTATCTCCTTTCATTCGCTGGAAGACCGCATTGTCAAACTTTTTTTTAGAGACCTTGCAAAAAGCTGTATTTGCCCGCCTGAAATGCCGATATGTACTTGTGGAGGCGTCCCCCGTGCAGCATTACTTACTAAAAAACCGGTCGGCCCCTCTGCCGAAGAGACAGCCGCTAATGCGCCATCTCGCAGCGCACGGCTCCGTGTCATCAAAAAGCTCTCTTTGAGGAGGTCATAACCGATATGAAACACCTTTTAGCTTTGATTCTTACCCTCAGTATACCATGCCTGTTTTTCTTCACTGTTAAACAGTCGCAAGTTTATAATACACTTGAACGTGAAGTAAACGCATATAATGACGAGCAAAATCGTCTGATTGCAGAAAACAAACGAAAGATTTCGGCTATTTCCATCCTCTCCAAACCGCAGCGGATAGAAAAAATCGCTGTCGAAGAATTGGATATGCATAAAGCGGACTCCTCTCAAATTATCCGCATCTCCTTGGATAAGGAAAAGAAGGGATAGCGCCATGTTGTTGGGTTGGGAGGCTCTCTGCACGGCAGTTGCAGGAACATTTATTTGCAATTATTCTCCTTATCAGGGATTCGATTCCGTTACAACAGACAGCAGAAGTATAAAGCCTCATGCGCTCTTTATTCCGCTGCGGGGTACACAGCAGGACGGACACCGCTATATCGAACAAGCGTTACAGCACGGGGCTGCTTGCGTACTTGCCGATGCGGCGTATCTCGGCGTTCAAAAAAATACGCAACTCATCCTCACCCTCTGTGAAAAACATCAGGCAGCCTGTATCCGCGTTGAACATACGTTGAAAGCACTGCAAGACGCCGCTGCTGCCTATCTGGAACAATTCCCGCAGCTCATTAAAATCGGGGTAACCGGTTCAAACGGTAAAACGACGACAAAAGAACTGCTTGCATCCATCTTTGCACAGAAATACCGAATTATAAAAAATGAGGGCAACCTCAATTCCGAAACAGGCTTGCCGCTCTCGGTCTTTACCGTAACGAAAGAACATGAACTAGGAATTTTTGAACTCGGTATGAATCGGAAAGGAGAAATTGCGGAACTTGCCGCAGTCCTGAAACCGAACATTGCCGTTATCACCAATATCGGCACCGCGCATATTGGAATACTCGGTTCTAAAGACGCTATCGCCCACGAGAAAAAACAAATTTTTTCCTGTTTTGATGAAAACTCCGTCGGCTTCGTCCCTGATAAGAATGAGTACACGGCGTTCTTACAAGAAGTACCGCATGGAAAAATTTTTACCTACGACGCAGATCCCGCCTCCTATACTCTCGAAGGACTTTCCGGCGCGGAGATACGGTATCGGGGAGAAACTATCCACTTACCGCTTCCGGGAATTCATAACGTACAAAACACCTTTGCCGCGATCGCTGTTGCGGAATATTGTCATATCCGGTTGCAGTCGATAAAAGCGGGCATCGAACAGATGCATGCCTTATTCGGTAGATCGCAAATTATCCGCGGGCCGGTAACCTATCTACTCGACTGCTATAACGCCAATCCCGATTCGATGAATGCGGGACTTGCACTGTGTGCGAATATCGCGGTAAGCGGCAAAAAGATTTATCTGCTCGCCTCGATGAAGGAACTGGGCGCAGAGTCCGCGGAAGCACACCGTGCCGTATGTGCAGCAGCTTTTGCTTCCGATGCCGACGTGTTGTTTTTTTTCGGCAAAGAGATGTGTGAGGCAGTCGTGAAGCAAAAGAAAACTTCAAACAAACCTTTTTTCTGCTTTACGGAAGCATTTGCCGATAAACTTCGCGACACGTTAGACGGCTTATTAAACCGAAACGATTTTGTATTTCTGAAAGGATCCCGCAGCCTTGCGCTGGAGCAGTTTGAACCTATTCTGCAAAAGGAGCGGGTATGATGCAGCACACTATCACCGTTGAAAAGAACATCAACCGCGACCGATACAGCTTCACGTTTATCCTGCTCGTTCTCATTATGGTCGGACTTGGAATTGCAGTACTCTATTCGGGATCACTGCATTACGCCGAACGTTTTTTTGATGATTCTTCTTATTTTGTTGTCAGACAATTCCGCAATCTCCTTTTAGGCAGCATCGGTCTCATTTTCTTTTCGTTCTTAAGTTTCGATCATTTACGGAAACTGCTTCCTTATCTTTTGATTGCAGGTTTTATCCTTCTGTTGCTCCCCTTTATTCCGGGCATTGCATCTCCTCGAAACGGCGCCAACCGCTGGATTTCTATCGGAGGTTTCAGTTTACAGCCATCGGAATTTATCAAGCTTCTACTCATTATCTTTCTCGCGAACTTCTTCGATAAAAAAGCGGATCAACTGGATGCGCCCTTAATTTCCATATTACCTCCTTTTTTTATCACATCGGTGTTCGTATTACTGATATACCTTGAAAACGATTTTTCGAGTGCGTTCTTTTTAATGCTCATTTTTATGGTCATGTTTTTTGCTGCAGGAGGGCCATTGCTCTGGTTCTTAAAGGGATTGATTGTTACCATTCCCTGTGCAGTACTTATGGTCGTTACCTCAACCTACCGGATGAAGCGTGTACTCTCTTTTATATCCCCCGACAGCGATCCGCTTGATACAGGTTATCAAATCAATGCAGCCCTTGAAGCGCTTGCCGGCAGCGGTCTTTACGGTACGGGAATAGGGAACGGTGTGCATAAAATTTCGAGTGTTCCGGAAATATACTCCGATTTTATTTTTGTCGCATGGGCGGAAGAAATGGGCTTTTTAGGAGTGTGCGGTTATCTTGTACTCTTGCTTGCATTTACTGCAGTAGCCTATCTGATTGCGTTTTCCTGTAAAAACCGATTCGGTTGTTATGTTGCGTTCGGCGCTGCCTCCTCAATCGTCCTTCAATCTTTTTTAAACTTAGGAGTTGTAGTCCGCCTGTTACCCGCAACCGGTATTCCCCTCCCCTTTTTCTCATTCGGAGGATCTTCGCTCATTACCAGTCTTTGCCTATGCGGACTGATTATCAATGTTTCAAGTTATTCAAAAAGGAGCGCTTCACATGTCTGATATTATCGGTTTACAAAACCATGCATATACCGAATCGCGTCAATTACCTCAAACCGTAAAAAAAACAAAAGGGAAGCAGCTCCTTAAAATCATTATTTTAGCGATGCTGCTTTTTTTGGCAGGCGACTCCGTTTATCATCTTTTTATTTTGCCTTTTAATTCAACAGCAAAGATACAGTTTTTCGGCATCGACACCATTCTCGAAACGGATCTGAAAAAAGCAGCCGGTCTGACCGGAACGGAAAAATGGGGAAAGATCGATAAAGATGTGTTATTGCGTCGGGTTGCAAGCTATCCACTCGTTGCAGAAGCACGGGTGGTAAAAAAATATCCGGACAAGGTATTGATTGAAATAATCGAACGGAAACCGGTTGGCGTATTGCTTGCAACAGTTGGCGGCCGCACTATCCAGATGGAAATAGATAAAACGGGAACAGTATTTAAAGCGGCCTCAAAAAAAGAAGCGCAAGCGTTGCCTGTTATCAGCGGCCTTTCCTTTCAGACTATACGAGCGGGAATGAAGGTGCACAAAAAGCTTGTACCATTATTTAAACAACTGGATCTTTTGCAGAAAAAAAATCCGGCATTACTCAGCGAAATCTCCGAAATGAAGATTGAACAGAAAAAATACGGCGGTTTTGACCTCATCCTCTATCCGGTACAAACGCCGGTTAAGGTACGTACCGACAGTACATTGAATGAAGAGCGATTGCAGTATATGATGTTGACGTTGGATGTCATACGGGATCTTGATCTGAGTGCACAGATTGAGGAGTTGGATGTACGGGCAGGAACCGCTTCCTACCGTTTAAGAGGTGAAGCCAATGAGTGATATCATAGTCGGATTGGATATAGGTACCAGCGCAATCAGAGCTGTTGTCGCTGAAAAACTGGAAACAGGCGTTCTGCAAATTATCGGCGTGGGTACCGGCATTTCTGAAGGCTTACGGAAAGGAACCGTCGTTAATATCGAAAAGACCGTACAGGGAATCCATGAAGCGGTGGAAGCCGCAGAGATGATGTCCGGCGTAGAGATTACCCACTGCATCACGGGAATCGGCGGCACCCACATTGAAGGGATTAATTCCCGCGGTATTGTCGCCGTTACCGATAAAGGTAAAGGAAACCGTGAAATAGACCAGCAGGACATCGACCGCGTTATAGAAGCTGCAAGAGCAGTCGTTATCCCGATGGATAGGCGCGTCATGCATGTTATCCCTCAATCATATATCGTTGACGACCAACGCGGTATTGTGGATCCACATAATGTTATCGGTGTCCGCATCGAAGCGGAAGTACATATTATTACCGGATCGGTTACCTGCATCAAAAATATCGTCGATTGCGTGAAGCGTGCCAATTTACAAGTTGATGCGCCGATGTATCACGGTTTGGCTGCCGTAGAATCCGTTATGACACAGGAAGAACAGGATCTCGGTTCGGTACTCATCGATATCGGGGGCGGCACTACTGATATTGTGGTGATGTCCGGCGGAGCGCCGATACTTACGACCGTGCTGCCCGTAGGCGGAGGTCATGCGACAAACGATTTGGCAATCGTCAAAGGGCTTTCGACTGAAACCGCCGAGAAGGTCAAGATAACCGACGGATGCTGTTGGCAGCCGCTTTTGGAAGATAATAAATCCGTACTGATTTCCGCGCCGGGCGGACGGGCGCCCATACAGATTGAAAAAGCGGATATATGCGATATTCTGCAAGCTCGAATGGCAGAAATTTTTACGATGGTAAAGGATAAAATAGCTCCTGTAACCGCTTCAAACCGGTTTGCAGGCAATGTGATTCTCTGCGGCGGCGGTTCGCTTATGCCGGGCGCTACGGAACTTGCCTCCGAAATCTTCGATACGCCGGCTGTCCGGTTAGGTATTCCGGGAACTTTCGGCGGTTTAACCGGAGAATACCGCAGTCCAGAATTTGCCGCCGTACTCGGACTGATTTTATCGCAGTACAAACAGCGGGCAGCTTCCGGTGAAGAAACAAAAAAAATAGAAGCAGAACCGGGTAAAATTGTCGGCAAACTCAAAGACTTTTGGAAAAATCTATTCTAAACCAGAGGGGGAGGGAATATATATGGATTACCAAGTGATGCAGCAAAACGAACTGTTACCGGTTAATCCCACCGTTATTAAAGTAATCGGCGCGGGCGGAGGCGGTTCGAATGCAGTTAATAGGATGTTGGAGTGCAACATACAGTACGTTGATTTTATCGTTGCAAACACCGATGTGCAGGCACTTAATTATTCAAAGGCGCCGATGAAATTAGCGATCGGTTCAAAGTTGACCGGAGGGCTCGGCGCGGGAGGAAAGCCTGAAGTCGGCGAAAAAGCTGCTATGGAAGACACCGAAATTATTGCGAATGCCGTCCGCGGTGCGCACATGGTCTTTATCACCGCCGGTATGGGTGGCGGCACCGGTACCGGTTCCGCGCCGGTTATCGCAAAGATAGCCCGCGATCAGGGAGCCTTAACGGTCGGTGTCGTTACAAAGCCTTTCGCTTTTGAAGGACGCGCAAAGATGCGTACTGCCGAAGCGGGAATTGAAAAACTTCGCCAAAACGTCGACACGCTGGTCGTCATCCCCAATCAGCATTTGTTAAACATGGTAGATAGCAAACAGACGATAAAGGATGCTTTTGTTATGGCAGACGATGTGCTGCGCCGTGCAGTACAGGGTATTGCGGATATTATTACAAAAAATGGCTTGGTCAATATCGATTTTGCAGATGTCCGTTCCACGATGGCAGGTCAGGGCGATGCGTTAATGGGTGTCGGTACCGGATCGGGAGAAAACCGCGCGGTTGACGCGGCAACGAATGCTATCAACAATCCGCTTTTGGAAGATTCCCACATCGAAGGTGCAACGCGGATACTGGTTAATATCTATGCAGCGGAGATGCCTTCTACCGTGGAAATCAATGATATTATGGAAATTGTTACGGCAAACGCCCATCCCGATGTAGATACCATCCACGGCATTACCGTTGATGAAACCGATGAAGCTATGAAGGATAAGATTACTGTAACGGTCATTGCGACGGGCTTCCCTACCGACGAGGATCCGATTCAGAGTATAATACAGAAGCCGGGGCAGCCGGCGGGGACAGCAGCTCAGCCTGAACCGCTTCATACGTCGTTTTTACAAAATGATTTTATTTCGGCAAGCGAATGGGCAAAGCTGCAAACACCGCAACAGCCGAGCCTACCCGGTCTCGGCCCGCGAAATGCAGGAATACCGGCTGCTCCGCCGCCTCAACAACCGGCAATGACCGAAACCCCGCGACAGCCTATCCGTGTACAGCTCCCCGGCGCCAATACCGATTTGGATGTGCCGGCGTATATACGCAACAAAAGGTAACTCCTTTTGAAAATATGCGGGCATCTGCGTTGTCGCATCATGAAAAGTGTACATCCTTGTACACTTTTCATGGCGAGTTTCGCGTAAGCGCGAAACATCGCTTCTGATGGAACCAGCGGCATCCGTGCCGCTTCTGAAACTAGTATTCAACGTATCAGAACGAACAGGGATGTTCGTGCTTATAAGCAGTAGCGAGTTTGCACTGCAAACTTGTCGTTAAAAAGCGTACACGGATGTACGCTTTTTAACAGTCTATTTTTAAAAGGCTAACGGAAAGGCTAGGTGCAAAAGTTATGACCACCTTTAGTCATATAAGAGCTTAATATCTCGGTGCTCTGCGTCGGAGTTGTCGGTTACAGTCTTTTTGTGCGAAATTTTGGATAAAATTTCGCACAATTTATTTTAAAAGAAGAATAAGCACACCAGATGAATTAATCACAAGCGCAGAATAATTGAGGCCGTGAGACCATTTGAACCGCGAAGAGGTTCAACTCTGGTTGAACGACCTCAATTATTCTGCGGGAAGATTCAAACAACGTCTGGTGTGCTTATCCTGAGTAAATTACGATGACAGAAATACAATTACGGGCATTTTATGGATATTTAATCTCGGCAGAGGCGCGGGCGCAGCTTACTGCAAAAACATATCTCAATACGCTACGGCTCTTTCAGCAGCAGCTTGGGGATGAGCGCCTTATCGAAGATGCGTCTCAAGACGATTGCATCGGCTTTCTCCTTGTGCGGGCGAAAGAAGGGGTAACGGGGAGAACGCTTGCAAAAGATCAGGCGGCGCTCCGCTCCTTTTATCGCTTTTTGCAGCTGGAAAACGTCCGCGCCGATAATCCTGCAGAGCAGCTGGAAAGCCCCCGCCGCGAAAAAAACTTGCCGCGGGCGCTCGCCCCTGATGAAGTAGACAAACTTTTGGCAGCCATCCCGCTGGATACGCCGAACGGTATCCGCGACCGCGCCTTGTTTGAGCTTATCTACTCGGCGGGGCTGCGCGTAAGCGAAGCGGTAATGCTTTCGCTGGAGGATGTTTTCTTTAATGAGCAGCTGCTGAAAGTTCACGGCAAGGGCGGAAAGGAGCGTATCATCCCCTTTGGGGCGCAAGCAGAAGCGCGACTTAGTGATTACCTAAAAACAGCCCGTCCGCTTCTTTTAAAACCGGCGCATCGCGAAAACACCGAAACGACAGGAGCGGTATTCCTAAATCACCACGGCGAACGGCTGACCCGTAAGGGTATTTGGAAACGCTTGCAGGAAATCGAACAACTCAGCGGCGTTACCACAAAAATCCACACACTCCGCCATTCGTATGCAACCCATCTGCTGGCAGGCGGCGCCGACCTCCGCTCTGTACAATGTCTCCTCGGTCATGCGAGTATCGCCACTACACAAATTTACACCCATATCGAAGACAAGGATTTGGAATCCTACCACCGCAAATTTTTTGAGAAATAGTTGGAGAGTATAAAAACGCTCTGTCCTTATTTTTACAATTAAGTATATTTCTCATTGTCCGGAAGAACAGCTGGTATGTTCGTACAGTTATGACGAAAATGCCTTGCTGGGTAAAAAATGCTTTGCACTGCGCATTGCGTCTATACTTACACGGAATCGAACCCTGCTATAGCAGAGACATTGATTACTCACTTCTGCAAATGCGGCTTGCTTTTTAGGTCTCTTTTTCTTATAGTAACATCCTTATGAATATCCTCGAAAAATTTTATAGCGATGCACGGCGGCGAATGGAAAAATTACCTGATCCTGCATTCCGGCAAGAATTGTGTGAATTTTTTGTCAAAACAATCCGCAGTTACGATAAAAGCCTCCTCCCGTTAGCAGAAGATTCGGCTGAATACTGGTTACGTACGCATCTGAATGATACAAAAGAAGATGCCGTCAACTGGTTCTACACCGTCTTTTCTCTCTTTGACGGCAGCTTCAGTAGCGATATGAATTTTTCTGATGATGACTGGGAAGAACTGCACGTAATTGTTTCGGCAGCGGCGGAAACACTCGATATGCGCACCGTAAGCGCCATTATGAGCGTTATGGTTGAACGGAATAAACTTTAATAGGAACAGTATTTGTGATACGGGATTTTTGTTGCGTAGAATATGAGCACTGTACCGCCTGTCCCAAACGATGCGGGATAAATAGGAACGCCGGAGAACGCGGCTTTTGTGGAGAAACGGCGGAGCTGCGCATTGCATGGGCAGGATTACACTTTGGAGAAGAGCCTCCGGTAAGCGGCGCAGGCGGTTCGGGAACGATTTTCCTGACCGGTTGCAATCTCCGCTGCGTTTTTTGTCAGAACTTTCAAATTTCGCAAGAAGGTATGGGGCGCGCTGTAACGGAACAGGAATTTACCGAAATATGCCTCACACTTCAGAACGCAGGCGCGGAAAATATCAACATTGTTACGGGCAGCCATGCGGTACCGGCTTTGGGGGCAGGGCTCCGAGCCGCAAAACAGCACGGCTTAACTATTCCCGTCGTCTGGAACTCATCCGCTTATGAAACGGTAGAAGCACTCGAATCGATTGCGGATACCGTCGACGGCTGGCTCCCCGACCTCAAAACGCTTAATACCGAAACATCCCGCAGGGTTTTTGCCGCTCCGGATTATCCCGACCGCGCCTGCGCCGCAATCGAAGCGATGGCACGGCATTCTCCGCTCAACCTTACGCCGCCCGATGAGCAGTATCCGTTCGGCAAAATGCTGTCGGGCGTTATTGTCCGGCATCTTGCACTTCCGGGAAAATTAGAGGACTCGCAAGCGGTACTCCGTTGGTTCGCTCAAAACCTTAAAGGCAAGGCGCTCCTTTCGCTGATGACGCAGTACACCCCCATTACCGCAAATCCGAAAGCGCGGCGAATCGATGCGTTTTCTAATCGCCTGCTCGATGAATCGGAAGACATCACACTGCGTACCTTTCTTGAAGAATTAGCCATCGACGACGGTTTTTATCAAGAATTGGTAAGCGACTTAGACTGGCTCCCGGACTTTAACCGCGTACAAACCTTTTCTTCCGCGCTGTCAAAACCGCTCTGGCATTGGAAAACCGGCTGGGTAAAATAAAAATTTATCTTCAGCCGCGCCATTTCAGTGCGCCTGCGGTAACAAAGTCAGACTGCTGTTAAAATCATAACTCAGTTAAAGCACCTCTCCAAAAAGCACTTTGTCACGTGCATCATATCTTTTACTTTTTGCATTGTATTTGCAAAGAATATCAATGGGCTTCATCATAAAGCTGATATCGTCTATCGAGTAGGTACTATCGAACCCGCGAATGTTACTTTTACCTCTGCCGCAGCGTAACACACCTTTATTTCCGCATCCGTTTTGAGACTGTTGTGTAAATCAAATACATATATGGCGCACCCAAATTGGTTTCCATCAGCGAATTAACAACCAAAGTACGAAGCCCTGCATTACGGATACCCGTTATAAATAAAATAAATTCCCATGCAAACTGCACCAAAAGCCCGATTGATATAATGCTCCAAAGAGGTACTCGCTCATCGTCGCGCGTAGCAGATAAATTTTTCATGAGCAACCACGCATAACCGACAAATAAAAACACCGCCATAATCCAATGATATCCGCCAGTTCCGCGCTGAATTGTAATTATCGGGAATGACGCCCCAGCCCCGTTACTGATAACCGCCGCAGAAAACCACCACACGATAATCAAAAGTGAAAACTCCAAACGATTTTTCGGTTCGGCAAACCACAGCCACATCCACGCCATATTTGTAAACCCATAACTCATACTGAGCCACAGCAAAAACCAAAAAGGATTTGCACCAACCACTTTTCGTGTTTCAAGCAACCAATAAAATCCGCCGTAATCTACTACAAAATAGAGTAAGCCCCCGAGTATTCCAACCAGAAGAGGAATATATCGCTTACTCTTTAGAAAATAAAATGCGAGTAATACTAAAAAAGCACAATCCAAAAATACGTACAAACTGCTCAATGATCGGTTTGGAATTAATTCCATTTTTTCCCCCATACAGTTTTATATCACACAAAACAACAGGAACTTCCAGACGACAATTAACGTAAAATACTCTCATCTGAAATTTCCCTTTGCCTTATAACCAAACTTCGTTATAATTTGAATCTTTTTGAGTTGCCATCTCAGCGGCAACTCAAAAATTCATCCGGGGCTGTCCAAAAACTGAAAGCCTATCGGCTTTTCCTGTAAGGAAATGATTTGTCATATCCGCTAAAGCGGATTGCGTAACAGTTTTTGGACAGTTTCCTTAGATTTAGATACGACGTTTAAAATTAAGTCATTATTGTATAAAGACTTAATTTTAAACTCGCTATCAGCTGTGCTGATGGCGATGTCCAAAAAGTAACCAACTTTTGAGACATCCCCATACCGTATACCAAATCCCTAGACGGCTGCGTGCCGTGCTTCTCTCCGCGCAAGTATGCGCTGAATAAAGATAGACGCAACAAAGATGCCGACACCGGCAAGGTCGGTTAATAAGGCGCTGTCGATGAGCAAGAAAGCTCCTGCAAGCATTAAAAGCCGCATCACAATATTCACTTTGGTGTGGAAATACCCTTCTACGGCGGCGCTGATTAAAAAGACGCCGACACATGCGGTAATCGCAACCTGAATACCCTGCAAAATATTCGTATTCATCAATAACAGCTGATTATTGTAGACGAACATATACGGGATGATAAAACCGGCGAGCGCCAGCTTAATGGATACAATTCCCGTCTTCATCGGATTACCGCCCGATATACCTGCCGCTGCAAATGAGGCAAGCGCAACCGGCGGCGTAATATTGGCAAACATCGCAAAGTAGAAACAGAACAAGTGAGCAGCCAACGGCGCAATGCCGAGCTCTATCAACGCAGGAGCCGCAATCGTTACGGTAATGATGTACGCAGGAATACTCGGTAAGCCCATACCAAGCAGCATACAGGTAACCATCGTAAAGACCAGCGTCAGCAACAAGCTCTTTCCGCCGAGCGAGATAATCGCGCTTGCCATATTGATGGTAAAGCCGGTTAAGCTCGACACACCGATAACAATACCGACACAGGCACACGCAATCGCAACCGATACCGTCGATTTTGCGGAAGCGACAAAGGCAGATTCTATATCTTTTAGGCTCATGCGCGTTTCTTTTTTAAGCTGCGCAATAATGATTGTCAAAATGATGGTTAAAAAAGCGCCTTTGATAACGGTATAACCGCTAAAGAACAGCATATACACCAAAAATAAAATCGGGATGGTCAGGTGCCAATACATCTTCAGCGTTTCTTTCACCTTGGGCAGCTGATCTTTCGGCATACCGTCGAGTTTATCCTTCGATGCGCGCAGCTGAATCTGGAAGATAATACCCAAATAGTAAATCAGCGCAGGGATGGCCGCCGCAACGACAATCTCCTTGTACTTAATACCGAGTGTTTCCGCCATAATAAATGCGGCAGCGCCCATAATCGGCGGTAAAAGTTGACCACCTACGGAAGCAGTCGATGAAACATCGCCGGAGAATTCTTTGCTGTACCCGATTTTTTTCATAAGCGGGATTGTAAACGAACCGGTTGTAACAACATTCGCAATTGCCGACCCGTTGATACTCCCGAGCAAGCCTGCCGCAATAACCGCGACCTTTGCAGGACCGCCTTTCGTATGCCCTGCCAAACCGATGGCAATATCGTTAAAGAATTTTCCCATTCCGCATTTATTCATAATTTCGCCGAATACGATGAATAAGAAAATATATGTCGAAGAAACGTTGACCGACGTGCCGTAAATGCCTTCAGTATTTGAAAAGAGGTGCCCGATCAATTTCGGCCATTTAAACCCTCTATGCAAAAACAGTCCCGGCACGTTTATCGGGATAAGTCCCTGACGGGCGCCCATCAGCGCATAGATCATAAAGATGATGCCGATAACCGGTAAGGCCCAACCCGTAATCCGCCGCGCCGCTTCTATTACCAATACAACCAATATGGTACCCATGATAACGTCCGTCAGGTTTGCATCCCCTACCCTGTCGATAATCGCTTGATAATTCACCCACATATAGACGGGAATGATAACGGACAAAATCATCAGTATGTAATCATACCATGCGATAACTTTTCTACTCGATGTTTTAAATGCAGGATAGATTGCAAACGTCATCAACAAAATCATGCCGACGTGAATGGAACGATGGCGCAATGTCTCCGGCCGGATATAGCCGGACGCATAAGCTAAATGGTAAAAGGTAACCAGCAGTGCAGTCCACTTGAGAATCTTTGTAAAGATCGGGTTAACAAAGTTTCGAGTTCTGCTTTCCCGTTCAAATTCTTCCAAGAGCGCCTTTTGGTCTATAGTTTTTTCTGTAGCCAAGATGTACTCCTTAATGGGGCATCGCTATTCCGAAGGATACGAAGCAAATCTAGCCAAGTTTTTAGCGATTGCCCGATAATAATGAAGAAGCGGTACAGCCTTTCGGCAGTATCAGTGCTTCCTCTGTAAGCCTAACCGTATTTTTGCTCGCTGAGGAAGCTCCTCTCCCCGTATGAGCACGGTATCATTTATCGTAATGTTTTTGAGATGTTTTTGCGAATGGATCCAATTAAACTCTTTGAACACACTACCTTCTATATTTTCCATATAGATCAGACCATCCTCGTATCGATAGGTGCAGTCCATTTCTGCCGGAATACCGGCGCCAAAACCTTGAACGGCAATGGTAAAAAGTTTAAACGTATGTTCATCGGTTACCCGATAAAATTCTTTCCATAAGACATGTTCAAACGAATGTTCCCACTCAAACGAAAGAACATCGCCTGTTTGTACAGTTTGAATACAATACCGTTCTTTCGTTACCTGATTGGAAATTTCGACAGTCTCACCGGAGGAACAGCCTGCCAGTAGTACAGCAAAAACGAGCAACCACACTTTATACAAGTATGTTCGTATATGCATTAGTCGCAATGCAGTAAAAAGCCATTCCATCCGATATATTCTTATATGCAGCCGGTCTGTGTAAATACATATACATTCAACCGGCAACAACTTTTCAAAAACTCAAACGACGCATTTAGACGTAGCCGTTAATTCTGCGGAGTCTTAAAACCTTTTTCCTGCCAGAATTTTACAGCGCCCGGATGCAGCGGAATTCTTACATCCTCTACACCGAAGGATAAATCGATATGCTTATTTGCCGCATTGTGTGATGCTTTAATCGTCGAGATATTATCGAAAATAACAGTCAGCATATCATACACAACATCTTCGGAAAGCTCGCTATTTACCAACATGATGTTATATACAAAAACGGTATTAACATCCTCAGTATTGTTATAGGTATTCGCCGGGATAATCGTCCGCGAGAAGAACGGATACTTTTCAATCAACGCGTCTCTACCTGCTCCATCAATGGGAACAATTTCCATATCATAGCTGGTAGCAAGTTCCATAATCGTTCCGTTCGGAAGACCGGAGGTAACAAAGGCTGCATCGCACTGACCATTTTTCATTTGATCGATTGCTTCGCCGTAAGACAGATAGTCAACCTTGCTATCGGAGTATGTCATACCGTAGGCTTCATAAATCATACGGGCATTTAATTCAACACCGGAGTTTGCAGCGCCGACGCCAACCCGCTTCCCTTTCAAATCTGCAACGGTTTTGATACCGGATTTGCGCAGTGTTACGAGCTGTACGTAATTCGGCCACAAACGCATACAAGCAGTCAGCTTAGGATTTGCTTTGCCTTCATAGGCGCCGAAGCCCTTATATGCCTGCATAACGGAATCCTGCATTGCGATTGCAAGCTCCGCTTCACCCTTCGAGATCATCGAAATGTTTTCAGCTGATGCGCCGGTCGCTTGTGAACTGGTATTATACCCAGCCGATTTTAAGGCTTCGGCGAATGCCCCGCCGATCGGGAAATAAATACCGCTTGTAGGTCCCGTAGCAACCGTGACGAACTCTTTTGTCCTATCAAGCTGATGCTCGGATTTTTCTCCTCCTTCTTTCTTTTCGCAGCCGATTGTCGTCATTGCAACCAATGCCAGCATACACAACAAACCGAAAGTTACTCTTACTGTTTTCATACTTTCTCCTGATATTCGTGCACATTACATTCCGGAACAAGGAGCTTTACTCCGAAGTTCAGAACGGCGCACCCATAAATAATCGAGTTTGCAACGCAAACCTTCTTTGACTATTTCTCGGTTTTAAACTTACCTACTTCCAAGACAAGACCATCTATACTTTGCTTATTTTTGACAGCAATTTCAAGAGACTCTTGGGCAGCCTCGTTGATCAGTTCAGTCTGCGAGGCGATATCCTCTATATTTTCCCGTAAAATGCGTGTTAAGTCATCCAACCGTTTCGTTGCCGAAACAACCTTTTCGCCATCGGCAAGCATATCGCCGGAACCGCTCTTTACTTCATTTGTTACGCCGGTAACATCGTTGATGATGCCCCAGATAATTTTTCCATTTTCTTCCTGCTCATCCATTGCCTGCACTACTCCTTCAATAGAGGTACTTAATCCTTTAGAATAGCTGGAAATGATATTAAACTTTTCAACGGCGCCGGCAGCAGCACTCGCAAGCGTATCGATTTCAACAGAAAGATTTTTCAAAGTGATGGAAATTTTTTTACCCTGCGTACTGGATTCTTCTGCAAGCTTTCTAATCTCGGAGGCAACAACAGCAAATCCCTTACCGGCTTCTCCTGCATGGGCAGCCTCGATAGCAGCATTCATTGCGAGCAGGTTTGTTTGACTTGCAATATTTTCTATTACAGCACCTGCCTCAATCAAATCGCCCGATGCTTCCGATATCCGCTGTGAAACCTCATTTGCTTTTACCAGCGTTTCGCGACCGTCGTTGGTAGCGGTAGAAAGATTACGGATAACCTCTCTTGTCTCCACGACGTTTTCGCCTACGGTATCGATACTGTGAGACATCTTATCAAATGAAGATGAGGATTCGGTAATCATTGCGGCTTGCTGTCCGATACTTTCATTCAAATCCCTCAGCGTTGTTATGATGTGCTCAATAGCGGCAGCCGTGCCGGATACGCTTTCTTCCTGTTCGACAAACCGTTTTTTTAAGTCATCAATACCGGCGGTAATATTTGAGACCACTTCACTGACCGACATCATATTACTTTCGAGATCGGAACCGACCGATTCCATCTCACGAGAATCCATACCGATTTTTTGAATTGAGTTTTTCAATTTCGCAATAGTCTGATTAAAGTATGCCGACAGTATACTTGTTTCATCTTTACCGCTCGCCGGCAACTCTATAGTAAGGTCTCCTTCACCCTGTGCAATATTCCGAAGCGCCGCAATAACGTGTTTGATGGGATGGGTAATATTCCGCGCAATATAGAATCCGAGCGCTATTGCAACCGCCAACTGAATTAACGCAATGATGATAAATGTTTTAATAAGATTTGTCACGTTCTCCGCCATAAACTCCGACACGGGAGCCGTTAAGAGGAGCGTCCAATCCGCATACCGCATCGAAGCAACGGCGGATATATACTTAACGCCTTTTATTTCGGATACGTTAACCGAAGACTTATGCGAAGCAAGCGATTGTTTAAGAAACTGTGCATAGGCATTTGTCTCACTTCCGATTATTTCGCTGTAAATACTCTTATAAAGAATCTCGGGACGGCGGTTGCCCAAAATAGTACCGGACGAACTCACCAAATATGCAGTACCTGTTTCGCCGACAATAATATCGCTTATCAAATTTGAAAGTGCATCACCCAGAATCGTCGCATTAATCACACCGGTAATCTTTCCTTGTAAGTCCCGCATGGGAATCGCAACAATGAAAATATATTTCCGGGAGGCAGAAGACAACGCAGGTTCGGTAATAACATACTTTCCCTTACGTGCCGATTGGAACCAGTCAGTAGCTGCAACTTTTTCAACCGTGTTATCCGTCCGATAGAGCATACCGTCTAGTCCGCTAATACCGAAGCTGAGCCAGCCGCGCTGTTTTTGCATTTGTATCTCATTCTTAAATAATTCTATTTTTTCTTGATATGATACCGTCTCATCCTGAATAGTAGGAAAGTTCGAAAAAGCTTCCAGCTTTCCGAATAACGACTGAGAGCGTTCGTCTAAAACCTTTGATGAACTTTTAACCAATTCTTTTAAAAAATATTCCGTATTATTTCTGAGGGAAACGGATGCAAGATATACCGCGATAATATAGACTATCAATAAAATAAAAACCGAAAAAAATGCAAAAGCAGTTATCATCTTATTCCGAATTGAAAAAAATGAAATTCCGCTTTGTGTATTTGAACCTGTTGGTGCCATCATATTCTCCCGTAAAGTTTTTAGAACTGCCCTATTCTTTCAGTGTCGCATTGGAATTCCGCACAAAGCGGTTGAGTGCAGCTTGAATATCATTCCCCGATGTTGCCTCTTTTAAAAGTGTATTCCAATATTCCCGCATCTGTGCAAAACCGGTTATGTTGTTATAATACTGACCGAAGAACCGTTGAAGCACCGAATTATACAGTATTTCGGCATCTTCAGTTTCTATTTGAATCTTAGAGCTTGCAGGGAAGCCTCCGGTTGCATTTATCAACTTAGGAGCCCACACTTCGTCGGTTGCGGCAAAATGGAGAAATTTCTTGGCTGCCTTTACTTTATTCGCATTGCCGTTGTTAAAGACACAAGCACCGCCCGCCAAAAATTCAAGAAGCGGAGCGCCGGCATTATTGGGAAACGGCATATAGATCGGTGTAAAATTTTTTCCTTTATATCGCCGTTTACCGTCATTCATTTTATTGAGCTGAGGAGAATACAAGATAGTATGAGCGGCCTTAGCGGAAACAAACATTGCAATCGCATCATTTGAGGTAAGATCCTTTCCGTCGAGCAAAATGCCCCGTTTCATTGCACGTACCGTCCAATCCACATTCCGTACCGCTTGCGTAGAATTATAGATATAACTGGAATAATCCCCGTTCAAAAGATTTGCGTTCCCGTAAAGATTCACCAAAAAGGCTCTGGTACCTTGGTCGCCGCCCATATTTTTATAATAGAAAACGCCCGGGACGGTTCCTGCCGGTAGCTTTTCTTTAAGTGCAGTTAAAAGCGCTTCATACTCTTCAACCGTCCACTGGCGATCTTTCCGCTTATACGGCAGCAAATCAATCAGATGCAGGTCTTCGAGCATTTCTTTATTAAACGCCATTGAGAAAGCCCCTTCATGCATCGGGTACATATAGGTGCGTCTATCTTTACCGGCGGAAACAGTCAAAAGCTCCGTTGTGATATACGGCTTTTCGGTTGCGAGAACATCATCCAGCGGTTCAAGTAAGCCCTTTCCCGCCCATCCGATAATTCGACCGGGGGCATCATAAATAATATCGGGAGTCTTGCCTTCCGCTATGGCTTTTTCAATCTTTTCCGCTCCATCGGTAAAACTTATCAATGTAAAATGTACTTTAATTGAAGGATTTTCTTTTTCAAACGCCGCGATTAAACTCTTTTCAAAATCGCCTTCGACACCGGTATCGGAGGTAAAATTAGGAAACGACCAAAATTCAATTTCCGCAGCGACATCAGTAGTCTTATTATTCA
Source organism: Treponema medium (assembly GCF_017161265.1). Lineage (NCBI taxonomy): Bacteria > Pseudomonadati > Spirochaetota > Spirochaetia > Treponematales > Treponemataceae > Treponema > Treponema medium. Next base: position 2,678,601 of record NZ_CP031393.1, read on the forward strand.
TACACCCTGTGCAAAACACTGCTAACAGTATAAACAACACAAACGCATTTTTTTGTAATAAACCGTGAAAAGCTTTCCTCATTACAGCACCTTGATATTTTATTTTAAGAAAGTATTCATAAATCTGCGCATTTTAACATAAGCGGTAAAATATAACAATCGGCAACCGACATCATTTATCCGCTACCGTTATCTCGTCTCCTTTTTTTAAAAGCCCGCCGGTAAGCACCTTCGCGAATATTCCGTTTGTCGGCATAATACATTCGCCCATGGTGTGATAGATTGCGCAATGGCTGTGACATTCCTTCCCGATCTGCGTTACTTCAAGCGTGATACTTCCCGATTTAAGAATGGCGCCGACCGGAAGGTGTACGAGGTCGATACCGCTCACTAAGAGATTTTCACCGAACGCACCGTCTGTCACGTCTGCGCCTTTCGCCTTAAACCGTTCTCTTGTTTCAAAGGAGAGCAAGCTGACTTGCCGGTGCCACTTACCCGCATGGGCATCGTTTTCCAGTCCGAAATCTTCAATTAAAATAGCTTGCTCGACCGCATGTTTTGCAGTTCCTTTTTTTTCGCTGATACATATTCCCATCACTGTTCCCACAGGCTCACCCTCCTATCGTGTTCATCACGCGCGTTTCTTTTTTTTGTTTGTTGCTAAAATGATGACTTACCGGCTTATGGAACACCGCTTGTTTTAAAGCCCTCTCCAGCTCGGCATCTCCGGCTCCGCTTCTGAGTAAGCGCTTTATATTATATGAAACTGTACTTGCAAGACAGGGCTTGATGACCCCCTCAGCAGTCAGCCGTACCCGATTACACGAGGAACAAAACATATCGTGTATCGCCGAGATAAAACCGACCCGTTTACCGTCTCCGAATTGATAATATCGCGCGGGGCCATTGCTTCTAAAATCGTCCTTTGTAATATCGGGATGATGCCGCTTAATCAAATTGAATAAGTCCGCATTTGTTACCCTCGTCCGTTCCGCGATACCGATGGGCATCAGCTCTATAAACCGCACCGTGATATCTTTGCTTGAAAAAAAATCGAGCACATCGAGCAATTCTGCCGGAGCGCTGTTCCCGCTGACGACGGTATTCACCTTGAGGGCGATACCCAGTTCCTGCGCCGTGTCTATTCCGCGTAGCACCTCTGCAAGCCCGTCTTTGCGGCATATCTTCGTAAAGTTTTCTCTATTGACCGTATCGACACTGACATTGACCGCGTCTATGCCCGCTGCTTTTAGCTTCTCGGCCGCCTGTTCAAGCAAGTACCCGTTTGTCGTCAGTGTAACCTGCTCAATACCTTCAAGCGCTTTTAAATCCTTGATAAGAGAGCACACGCCCTTTCTAACCAGCGGTTCGCCGCCGGTAATTTTGATATGTTTGATACCGATCCGAGGAAGTAACCGGCCTATCCTGATAATCTCCTCAAACCTGAGAATTTGATCATGCGGAATAAATCCGACTCCTTGAGCGGGCATACAGTAACGGCACCTGAAATTACACCGGTCTGTTACGGATATTCTGATATAATCGATTTCCCGCAGGAACCTATCTTTCATAGAGGCCGCTCTTTCCACCGTCTTTCTTCAAAAGCTCTATTCCCGAGATACACATCGAACGATCAAGCGCCTTGCACATATCGTATATCGTCAGCAACGCGGCGGAAACACCCGTCAGCGCTTCCATCTCAACGCCCGTCCGTCCGGTAGCCCCGACCGTACATACAACCTCGATTTTACATTCCGCTTCATACAGGGTAAAGTCAATACCGGCGCTCGTAACCTGCAGCGTATGACAGAGAGGGATAAGCTCCGGCGTCTTTTTTACCGCCATAATTCCGGCAACCCGCGCAATTCCCAGCACATCGCCTTTTTTGACGCTGCCTTCGCGCACCGCAAGAAAGGCCTCCGCATTCATACTGATAAAGCCGTGCGTAACCGCTATTCTTTTTGTCTCATCCTTACCGGCGACATCCACCATCACGGCTTTACCGGAGGAGTTAAAGTGATTAAGTTGTTTTCTTTCCATGTTATTATATCATAAGCAACTTTCATGAAAAAATAAATGGGAACTTCTAAAAACTTCCGTTTTTAGAGGTGCCCAAATATCAGATTAAAGCAGATGTTAGATAAAATTTTTTGATTTTATTTGATACATTAACTCAGGAATTGATTCCGACGCAATAAGCCAGATTCGATCTGTTAAGATTTCCCCATAATCATGAACAATTTTGTTTCTTAATCCAATAATTTTTGTCCAAGGAATATCTTGGTTCTCTTTCATAAAATCTTTGGAAAGATGATTTGCGGCTTCTCCGATTATTTGTATCAATCTTTCAACTGCTAATCTTTTTATACGATTATTTACAAAACTGTTATGAGTTTCGTCTTTTAAAATATCAATCACTTCTTGTGAATACTTTAATATATCGTAAATGTAACTTTTATCACGCTCATTATGAAACATAGAGCGGCTCCCGAGAATTCATTATTGCTTCTCTTCTATATGGATTTACTAAAGCGCCAGGTTCCACTATATCAACATTCCTTTTTGTAATATTTTGAAGATAGTCTTGTATATCCAGTATATCAAAAAGTGATATTTTCTCAGAATTTCTAAACTCTATAAGGAAATCGACATCGCTTTCATTTGTAAAATCATTTCGTATTGAAGAGCCAAATACAGATATTTCTTTAATATTATACTTAGAAATTATATATTCCAAATTTTTATGAGTCAAATAGATGCCATTGTTTGAAAGTTTTTCAAAGGCTGTCATATTTCATTCCCTTTTAAATATACCATACCCTTATTAAAATCACAAGACGAACTCAATTCTTGAATCAACAACCTCGTAAAGCGAAACAAGCTCTGCGTGCTTTCGGGTTATATGGAGTGCGCAAGTCTTTCGTAATGCCTTATTCACAAGCTCTAAGCCCGTCCATAATAATCTTTCAGGAAGCGGCGGTAGTATTCCGAAAAGCGATCTTCGGTAATTGACTCCCTGATTTCGGCAACCATTCGATGGAGGAATGCTAAGTTGTGGTAGGTTGCAAGCATTGAATACAGAATCTCCTTGCAGCGGAACAAGTGCCGCAGATACGCACGGCTGTAATTCCGGCATACCTTGCAGGAGCAGCTCGGATCGATTGGGCCGAAATCGTATTCATATTCTTTCTTTTTAATTGAGATGGGACCGATACGGGTAAACAAGTTTCCGTTCCGCGCATTCCGTGACGGGAGTACGCAGTCAAAAATATCGACGCCGTTCTTTACCGCCTCTAAAATATAATCGGGGGTGCCAATGCCCATCACATAGAGCGGTTTTTGTTTGGGAACATGCGCGGCGGTAAAGGCTAAAAATTCCTTGTATACATCCTCAGGCTCGCCGACGGAAAGACCGCCGATTGCGATACCGTGCGGATCGCATTCCATAATCGATTCGATACTTCTGATACGGAGATCTTCAAAAAAGCCGCCTTGTATAATCGGGAAAAGGCTTCCTTCGTACCCTTCCGTTTGATCCCATTCCCGCACCGCCCGATGCATCCACGCGGTTGTGAGCGTCAGCGCTTTTTCGGTTTCCTTTTTGGAAATGCCGTAGGGGGAACAGATATCGAGCTGCATTTGAATGTCGCTATTAAAGGCGGCCTGCACCTGCACCGCGATTTCGGGGCTTAAAAACTGCCTGCTGCCGTCGATATGGCTCTGAAATGTTACGCCTTCTTCCTTAATTTTTCGCAACTGAGACAGCGAAAATACCTGAAATCCGCCCGAATCCGTCAAAAAGTTTTTATTCCAGCCGGAAAACCCGTGCAGCCCGCCCGCCTGCTTGATAACGTCCATACCCGGACGCAAAAAGAGGTGGTAGGTATTCGCTAAGATGATTTCAAAACCTATTTCATGTAAATCATCCTTGGTGATGCCTTTTACCGTCGCGGCCGTTCCCACCGGCATAAAAGCGGGGGTTTGCACCGTACCGTGAGGCAGGCGTATTACTCCCGTGCGGGCAGATGACCCCGCATCCTGATGTAAAAGCGTATAGATATTTTTCCGTTCTCTCATATTACAATCCTTTTAAATAGGCCGGTCTGTCCGCAGGCGGTAACGCACAATCTTCAAGCAGTGCATTGCTTGAATCGGCGGCAACCGTACTTTCCGCCGATTCGATTGCCCCGATAAAAAAGCTGCCCTTAATCGATATGACCTGTACCCTGTCATGCTTATAGAGTACCTGTATGGGAAAGGCGCTCCGCTCCGAAAGCTCCGCATTGGACGCGCTTCCAGAAGCTTCAAGCGCTTTTTCCATAGCCTTTGCCGCCGCTTCAGCCTCTTCCGATGAAAAAATCGGCATCCAGTGATAAAACGTCACGTCAAACCACCCTGCCTGTGCAGCGGGAACAATCTCCAAGCCGGAAATACCGTAGACGGAACCTCCATTGAGCGATTTGATAACCGCTTTTTTATAGCGAATGAGGCGCGCTTCCATATTGCGCTCCCGTTCCTGCTCCTGCGGCGCACTCGCAGCCTGACTTCCGGCGGCATTCATCCCCGTTGCTGCATCGGCAGCTGGTACGACATCGACACTCCACGCAGATTCACAGAGGTTGAAGAACTCCTGAGGCGTGTAATAAATCTTTTTGCGCTCGTAGGCCTCGCGTGTTTTGCCGGTTACGTACAAATGCACCATCAGACCGTCGTATAAGGCAGCGGCTTTATTTTTGGTATAAGCGCCGGTTATCGTTTGATCGAGTGTTCCGACGGCGGTATAAAAACCGCGTATTACCGCTTCCGCTGACATACCTGCCGTTTCAGGCGGCTTTCGAATATATTGCACAATAGCCGCCGTTACGGCAATAAGCGCGGCACATACTACCGCCGCTGCCGCAATTTTTACGCGGTTCCGAACAAAAAAACGCTTGCGGGTGATACGCTTCCGCGCTGTTTGAATAAAAGCCTCAAGCGCCGCCCGCTGCGCTGAATCCTCAGCTGCCTGCATACCGGCGAAGAGCGACAACGATTCATCGCAATCAACAACCCCGACGCGAGCGTCGGGGTATGTTGTTCTCATAAGGTGGTTGCAGTCGGCTTTAATACCCTTTGTTACGACGCAGAGCGTCGGGGTATTAAACCCTCCGCACGAATAGCTGCAGAGCTGTTCTACAAGCGGCAGGAGCGGCGCGGCGCGGCAGTTAGGCATTATATCGCCGCCCGCAGCTTTTTCAAGGCCGATGCTCTTATGTCCGGCAGCTTTGACACTACCGTGCTGTCCTGCAGTTTTAGCACTCCCCTGCCCCGCGGCTATGGCTAACCCGCCATTGATAAGCCGCGCAAACTGCGAACGCAGCGCCTGACAGCGGAATTCAACCGGCACATAAATGCCGTCCCGTATATTCTGCACCAGCCGTTCCACCGCACCGTTGGCGCAAAAGGCATCCCCGTCTACCGCTGCGAATGGGACGGCGGCGCTGTTAAAAGGCGGCGCTCCGGTTATACAGGCATAGCTGAGCGTTGCTAAGAAAAAGGACGCAGCATCGTCAAGCGGTACTCGTTCCGCATCAGGATGTACCCACGGATAATGGAAGCGGAGCGCCGCCGCGGTTTCGGCAGTAACGCAGCGGAGTACTAATCGAGGCGGAAGCACGATAAAGTCTTGAGCGCCACCGTCTGTTCCTCCCTCCGCCAGCAAACACAAGGGGGCAGACATAGCTGCTCGGAAAAAAGCTTCACTTATCGTACCTTGTTTATACGCTGCGATAAGGCAAGAAAAAAGCCGGTACAGCTTTCGTAATACAGCCTCTGCACGGAGAAGCGCCTGCGAATCGCGGAATGCACCGGCAGCAGCATCACCTGTATCGAGACAAGCCAAACCGATAAGCGGTTGCGCTTCCCGCAGCGGCAGCACAATCCCAACCTCTTCCCGTCCTTTTTCCGCATTAAAAAACGTAATGGTTTCGTTAAGATAAAACTCCTGCACCGTCCCGTCAGGCGCAATACGCAAACAGGCATCGTGAAGATAATCGGTAACAGCCGAATGCGCAAAAGCACGCGGCTCCATCCCCGAAGCAAGACAGCAATACGCCGCTCCGTTTATCTGATGCATTATTATCGGACTTACACTTTCAAGCATAGACTCTATTGTATCTTATTACATTAAAAACTGCAAATTTTTGTCCCCCTGCCCTCATCCCCTTGACACCTACCCCAATCGGTTGTATGTTTATACGTGTTAGCTAACACCGTACGCAAAAGAGGGAATCCATGCCGAGAGACAAAACTGCCAATCATATAAAAATTATAGCCGCAGCAAAAGCCGAATTTATGGCGATGGGCTTTGATAAGTCTTCCATGCGGAGTATCAGCAAGCGCTGCGGTATGACGGCTGCGGGAATATATCGGCATTGTGTAGATAAAGCAGATCTCTTTGATCAAATCGTCGCTCCTGCAGTGGATCGTATAAATGTTTGGTTGGATGCGCACGTTGCGCGCTATGTGGATGCAGTCCATCACGAAGAACGTATACAGTGGCGGGATTCTGAAATCGATATGATGCGTGAGATAATCTATCCGAACATGGAAGAATATCACCTATTGCTGGCAAAATCGCGGGGGAGTAAGTACGAGCATTTCCTCCACGATCTTACAGAGGGGCAGCAAGCGCAGCTTTTACAATATATGCCGATGCTTAAAGCGCAAGGCTACGCGGTGAGGGATATTACTCCAAAGGAGCTGCATCTCCTGCTTTCAGCATATACGACCGCTCTTTTTGAACCGGTTATCCATAATTACAGCGTGGAAGAAGCGCTCCGCTGCTTAACAACGGTAGAGGCATTCTTTGTTCCGGGCTGGAAGCAGTTGTTAGGGTTCTGATAGCTTGCATAATTGAATTAGGATAAAGGCGCACCGCCTGTCTTTGTTTATAAGAATAGGTGATGAGTTTAAGTGAATGTTGGCTAAAACTAACTATTGTTTGTTAGCTAACAAAAGGAAGTTTGCTTATGAAGGAAAAAGAAAAAAGTCCTTCGCCTATCGCGTGGGCGTTGGGACAAACAGGGGAACACAAAGGACAATATGTGCTGAGTGTTATCCTTGCAGTCATCGGTGTGGCCTTTTCCATCGCACCGTATTTTGTTGTTGCCGGCATCGTACACGGTTTGATGAGCGGAAACAAAGACCTATCATATTATATGATACGTTGTCTGATTATCGCAGCGTTCTGGTTTTGCCGTGTACTGTTTCATGCGCTTAGCACATCGACGAGCCATAGGGCAACATTTGCAGTACTCGCTGAACTCCGAAAACGCTGCACGGAAAAACTGACAAGAATGCCGCTGGGGGCGGTGCTGGAGCAAAGTTCCGGGGCGCTCAAAAATACGCTCATCGAACGTATCGACAGCATTGAAACAACACTGGCGCATATCGTTCCGGAGTTCACCGCAAATTTACTGATCCCCGTCATCATTTTGATCTATATTTTTACTATCGATTGGCGTATGGGGCTGGCTTCGCTTGCAACGATACCGGTGGGCTTTTTCTGTTACGGTCTTATGATGAAGGGCAGTCCTCAATTCTACCAACGCACGGTTACTGCTACAAAAGCACTCAATGATACGGCGGTTGAATATATCGGCGGTATTCAAGTCATCAAGGTTTTCGGAAATACAAAAAGTTCCTACGACCGCTTCGTGCATGACGCGTATGAAGCCGCTCACAGCTATATCGATTGGATGCGCTCCTGCATTCTCACCTTTACATTCGCCACGGTAATCATGCCCGCCACAATGGTTTCCGTGCTCCCCATCGGCGGTCTGTTGGTAAAGGGAGGATATCTTTCTCCGCAGAATCTGGTAACAATCATTATTTTGTCTGTCGGCATCATCACACCGCTTATAACCTTGATGAGTTATTCGGACGACTTTCGAACGATGGGAACCATTTTCGGTGAAGTTCAAAGTATTTTGTATGCTCCCGAAATGGAGCGCCCGTTAGACGGAACCGTTCCAAAGAAAAACATGTTGAAGTTGCAGGATGTTCATTTCTCGTATAAAGAACAGGAAGTGCTTCACGGCATTTCTATGGAAATCCCGGAGGGCAGCTTTATTGCGCTGGTCGGTCCTTCCGGCAGCGGAAAGAGTACCATTGCTCGTCTCATCGCTTCGCTTTGGGATGTGAGCAGCGGCTCAATTTTGCTGGGAGATACGGACATTCGTGAAATTCCGCAAGAAGCCTATTCGGATAAGATTGCCTTTGTCTCGCAGGACAATTATCTATTCAATATGACGGTCAGGGAAAATATCCGCATCGGGCGGGCGGATGCAACTGATGCGGAAGTGGAGGAAGCGGCAAAACACAGCGGTTGCCATGAATTCATTTTGGAGCTGGAGAATGGTTACGATACCGTGGTAGGCACTTCCGGCGGGCATCTTTCCGGCGGCGAGCGGCAGCGTATCTCCATTGCCAGAGCAATGCTGAAAGCGGCGCCCATTATCATTTTGGATGAGGCAACCGCCTACACCGATCCTGAAAACGAGGCGGTTATTCAGCGCTCTATCTCTAAGCTGACGGAGGGGAAGACGCTCATCGTGATTGCGCACCGGCTTTCTACGATTACTGCTGCCGATTGTATTTATGTCATTAAAGACGGTGCCGTTGCAGACAGCGGAACCCATGATGAGCTTCTTTCTCATCACGGGTTATATGAAACGATGTGGAATGCACATATTGAGGTGAAAGATCATGCTTAAAGTTATTAGAAAGTTTTTTGCGTTCTGCGGTGAAGAAAACCGCCGGAAATTTATCACTTCCATTCGGCTCAATGTTATTCAGGCTCTGTTTGAGGCGCTAAAGATTCCGGCGATTGCGGTGATGATTCGGGCGCTGATGAACGGAACGGTAGACACAAAAGATATCCTGCTCTCGTTAGGGATTATGCTGATCAGCATTGCCGGATCGGGATTGCTAAAATCAAAGGCTGTTATGTTGCAGACCGAAGGAGGCTATGACACTTGTGCGGAAAAACGGGTGGAGATTGCGGAGCATCTGCGGTATCTTCAGATGGGATACTTTAACGCCAACAGCCTCGGGCAGATTACGTCTATTACAACTAATATAATGGAAAGTCTTGAAAATATCGCGGCTCGTGTGGTAATGCTTGTCTGCGACGGCCTGCTTACAACCTCGCTTATTGTCATCATGTTGTTTTTCTTCGATTGGAGAATCGCCTGTGTGCTGCTCTGCGGTTTTTCGTTGTTTCTTTTTGCAAACAGCCGTCTCCGGATTGCTTCCGAAAAGGTGTCGGGAAAAAAGATACGCGCAGATGAAAGGCTGGTAGAAAAGGTTTTGGAATACCTGCAAGGGATGACCGAGGTTAAGGCTTACCGGTTGACGGGAGTTAAGAGCAAGGAATTAAATGAGGCAATCTCGGAAAACAGTAAGATCAATACCGATATGGAAATGACTCTGGTGCCCCGCATAGCATTGCAGAGTTTTATCGCCAAGCTTACCGGTGTGGCAATGGTAGCTTTTTCATGCGCATTTTATTGTGCCGGAAGTATGGACGCGCTGAACGCTGTTGTCATGGTAATCTCCGCCTTTATCATCTATACCAGTCTGGAAACGGCAGGACAATACTCATCACTGCTGCGCGTGGTTGATATGAGCGTTGACCGGGCGCAGGAAATTCTGAACACGCCGCAGATGGATATATCCGGAGAAAATATTACACCGGCAGTGCGCGATATTACTGCGCAGGATATAGCATTTTCGTATGAAAAAAGAAAGATCATCGACGGCATTTCATTGAAGATTCCTGAAAAGACCACGACGGCGATTGTCGGCCCTTCCGGCGGAGGAAAAACCACCTTGGTAAATCTGCTTGCACGGTTCTGGGATGTAGACGGGGGAAGCATTATGCTGGGCGGCCGGAATGTGAAGGATTACGATATGGATTCCTTGATGGCAAATTTCAGTTTTGTGTTCCAATCGGTTTATTTATTCCACGACACCATCGCCAACAATATCCGCTTTGGTCAGCCCGGCGCTCCGATGGAAGATGTGATCGCTGCGGCGAAAAAAGCCTGCTGTCATGACTTTATCTCAAGCCTTCCCCACGGATACGACACGGTAGTCGGTGAAGGCGGCGCAAGTCTTTCCGGCGGAGAAAAGCAGCGCATCTCCATTGCCCGCGCCATGATGAAAAACGCACCGGTCATCTTTTTGGATGAGGCAACCGCCAACGTCGATCCCGAAAATGAAAACGAACTGATGCACGCCATCCAAGCACTCACCGCCGAAAAGACCGTTATCATGATTGCCCATCGGCTGAAAACCGTAGAGAGAGCCGATCAAATCATCGTCGTAGACCACGGCAAGATTGTGCAGCACGGCACCCATGCCGAACTGATGGAGCAGGACGGCATATACCGAAACTTTATCGGCGAGCGTCGCGAAGCTGCAAGCTGGAAGGTACATAAATAATTATATGGAGGTTCCCCTCACTGCGTTCGGGCCGCTACGTCCGCTGTTCCGCTACCGCTCCAGATTAAGAATATGGACGAGCAGAGCATATTTCAAAGATAATCCGAATGAAGCTATTAGACGAATTACTTCCTTAAAAGAAGATACGAGTGACTATGTTAGGAAATCAGTAGGAAACGCTTTAAGGGATATTAGCAAAAAATTTCCAGAATTAATTGAAGCTGAACTCAATAATTGGAACTTAGAAAGCAAAGAAATAAAGCAAGTGTACAAGTTGGCAGGGAAATTTATTGAGTAAGTCATTAAAAATTAATAATAGGTCTGTTCGATAACTCCGCTGTTGAACAGGTCTCGGGAGCGACAGTGGGATCAATAACTGGGAAAAGAGTCAAATAGTATCATATAATACTTTGAAGAACCTCTAAAAAGTTCACTTTTTAGAGGTTCCACTTGTATCTGCTTTCTGAATGGAAAGTTCCTGTCTGTTCGAGAAAAATTCTTGTCAGTTTCACCAAAAAAAGATAAAATTTTTTTGATATATCGTCTTGCATTCTCCGGTCAGACTGTTGATTATCGGCGGTGCTTATACTAACGGACACCAGTTTAGCCGTGTAATACAGCAGATGTACCGTATATTTTCAAAAGGTCGCACTACGACTTATCTTCCACAACCGGTGAATTTTTTTATTCCGAAAATCTTCCGGTATCGACTGTGCGCTGATATCCTGCACGGTAAAGAGCGTATTGTGATAAACAAACTTATCTGCTCCTGCGCTGCCGGAGTGGTTATCCGAAAGCTCCGCCGTACTAAAGCGGAGTGTCCGTGAATTCGTAGAAAAGTACAAAACGCCTTCTGCTGACAATACCTGACAGCAGCTGCGGATTAAATCCTGCCAATGACGGTTCACATCGAAAAATTGAGGCGCACGCTTTGAATTGGAAAATGTCGGCGGGTCGCAGATGATGATATCCCAGCGCTCCTTCCGTTTTGCAGCCTGCTCTAAAAAAAGGCGGACATCACTTTGCACAAACCGACAGCGTTCGAAATCGGCAACCCCGTTCAGCTGAGCATTTTCAGCCGCCCATTGTAAATAGTTTTTTGATAAGTCAACCGAACAAACCCGCCGTGCTCCGTTTACCAGCGCGTGAACAGAAAAAGAAGCGGTATAGCAAAAAAGATTCAGCACAGACTTACCGGCAGCGCTTTCGGCAACGGCAAGCCGAGCCGGACGGTGATCAAGAAACAAACCGGTATCGAGATAATCGGATACATTGACAAGAAATCGGCACTTACCCTCACGTACGATAATCCGCTTTCCACTGTCGGCAATTTTTTCGTATTGAGCTTCACCGCGCTGCCGTCTTCGGCATTTCTGGTATACCTGCGCCGCAGGAATCTGTAAAGCAGCGCACAACGCTTCCGTCAACTCCGAGAGAGAAGCGGCACTTTTATCTTCTTGCCTATAAGTTGGCCGTTCATATTCGGTAAGCACAGCAAACAATACACCGGTTGTATCTTCAATATAAATATCAACGGCAACGGGTATTTCAGGAATATCTTTATCATAAAGTCGATAAGCAAAGATACCTAATCGCCGCGCATATTTTTTTAAATGCTTATATCGTTTTATGAGGCGGTTATAAAAAAGAGCTGCCTGAGTTTGGTTCGAAGATTCGGAGAGATTCATAAAGTACGGTTATAGAACTTTAGCATATACATTTTTTAAAGCTCCATTATACAAAATAGAATCAACAACCCCGACTCAAGCGTCGGGGCACAGTGCTCAACGTTTCGCACTGTGTGTTCTATAAGGTGGTTGCAGTCGGCTTTAAGACCCTTTGTTACGACGCAGAGCGTTGCCGAGGACGGCAGGTATTAAACCCTCCGCACGAATAAAATGATTGCTATTCGCTTGCTTGCTGAATCCGAGTATTCATCATAACACCTAAAAGTGCATAACCTGAGGTAAGATCTTCCTGCTGGACAAGTACATTATCGGGTACTTTGATTTTAACATTCGTAAAATTCCAGATTGCGTCAATTCCGGCTTCAACCAATTGATCGGCAATGGCCTGTGCACTGGGTGAAGGCGCAGTTAAAATCGCTAAGGCAGGATGCAAAGTGTTAATTTCTTCGGTTAATTTATTCATTGCAAAAATCGGAATACCGTGAATTTTTTTTCCGATCTTATTTTTGTCACTGTCAAAAGCCGCACAGATTTCCAATCCGTGGTCTCTAAATCCCTGATATCCGGTGAGTGCGGTTCCAAGATTGCCTGCTCCGATAAGAATCGCTTTTTGCAAGGTATCCCAGCGAAGAAAATGTTCGATAGCTGAAATGAGATCTTCAACCGGATATCCTTTCTTCGGCTTACCGATAATGCCCGTAATAGCTAAATCTTTCCGTACTTGAATCGGTTCAAGGTGCAACTCTTCAGCAATAACGGTACCGGAAATATACGGATATCCATCGGCTTGGGCTTGCTTTACTATATGCAAATAGGACGGTAATCTTCTGATTGACGGTACTGCAGGTATCTTTAACTTTTTCATTCGAATCACCTTACTTGTTGAAACTCAAGGATCGACGGTTTTACAATCCTCTATAAATAGTATTCTTTTATGATATAAGTAAAAGAATGAAAGGTCAAGCGGTAATAATTTTCGTGTTGGACAAAGAAGAGAGATGGTATCCTTTCCGATGAGCTTTCTCAAAATCTCTCTCGCGCTGCTTATATATACTCCAGCTTCCGTTGCGGTTCTGCGTCGCCTTTTTTCAAAAGGCGACGCAGAACCGCCGTGTATTTTCAAAAGATCTCGTAAGGAATAACTTCCTTAATATGAAGATAAACAGTCAGCTCAGCAGTAAACTTTCCGCCCGAAACATAGAGCCGCGGATTGTTTTTGATCAGCATCTCTCCGTTGACGGTCTTGGGCTTATTTTTAATGTTTTTTCGTAAATATCCGCGAACGGCGGCAAGCGCCGCATTCCGATAAGCCTGCCGTATCCCATCTATCTCAAGCTTGCGTTCTGCGCTTCCGGAACCTTTGCCGGTAATATAATTGATGCGAACCCATTCCGTTCTATGTAAAGCAACGGCATCGGTAACGCGGTATTCCACCCAGCAATACAGGTATGGGTATTGCGGACGAAGCTCCGTAACGGATAAACGGCTGTCGTTCGGGAGAATGGATTGAAGCGGTTCCAGTTCAAACTCTTCCGCAACCGCTCTCCGTTTATCAAACGGGGTATAAGAGAACTTCCAGCCGTAGACCATTCCTTCCATTATCGTTTTTGATAATTCCATAAGCGCTTGCCGAGGAGGTAGCCGTGTACCCTGTGTGTCGTTATCCATAACTCCCGGCTGAGCTTCAAGAAAAACCCATACCGGTGCACGGATAATGAGGGCGTCGTTTGTTCCCGAACCCGAATAGCTGTCGGCATATAAGGAAGAAGCGGCGCAGAGCAAAAAGGAAAAGAAGTATATCTTACGAAATAGCATGGTTTTGAATATCATAATTTCCCGGTACTAAGCATTTAAACACTACTTCTACACCGATTTTGTCGTGGGGACAGCGTTTGGTATAGTAGTAGGAATATGTGCACTGGGGTTTCCTTTTTCTATAGAACCGAATACTGCATAGTTTTTCATTATTTCGAGGAACATAGCAAAGATATGCCGATCCTGTTCCAAACGGGTAAACGATTCTTTATTTTTAGAGCTAACGACAAGAGCTTTTATGTTTGTAATCAATTCGGAAGTAGGAGCTTTTATATCCTCCAGTAAGTGCTCGGTAAAAATATACAGATCGGCATAAGCCTTGCTTCCGGTTTGAACGATCACCTTTGCCTGCATATTTGCAATATCAACAATTTTTTGCAGCTGTTTTTTCATATCTTTACCTTTCTCGATCTCTGCAATATAGCCTTGAATTTCAAGGAGATTGCATTGACCTTTCGGTTTAAAAAGCTGTTCAAAACTATTTATTTTACCTAATAGCATTTCGCAGGAACGGTAGATTACCGCGTATTGCCCTTCAATCTGTTTGTTCACAAAAAAACCTTCAATCAGCAGAGATTTTAAAAAAGTTTTGTAGTGCGTTTCAAAATACATTTCAGTAAACGCCTTTAATAATTGCATCGGTTTAACCCAATCAAAAGAAATAGGTGAAAGATTTTGAATCGCATCATTGACTACATCATTATATCCTTCCAACGGTTTCAACTGACCGCTCCCAAAACATTTTTCTATTAAGCCGGTAATATTGGTTTCTTTGGTAATTTTTAAAAGGCGTTTTGAATCTGCTTGAAACCTCTCACTACTTCGATCAATATATTCCTGCAGAGGCTTTGATTCAGAAACAGTTATTTTTTCTTTAAAATTGGGATCTTCTTTAATCAATTTCAACATTATCGGTATTGTTGTTCGCTTCAGTTGGTTTGCAAGAAGGTTTTCGACCGTATTCAACGTTTTTTCCAGCTTTGCTCCCGTTTCGTCGGTAAAATTTCCCAAACTCCGTGCCAGAAAAATAACATCGTTGATCGTCGTCTGTGTAATAGCAACATGCCGTACGATAAATTGAAAGTCCAGCAAATTTTTTGTTACATCACCGGCAAATACTTCTTCAAAATTATCCTGAGAAATCAATGCCGGCGCAGCTGTGTTTAGCTGCAAGTTGTTGTTAAAGTGACTGAGGAACGATGCATAGTCAAAATCGCACAGATCAGAAAGAAAAAAGAGTTTGATCAATTCCTGTTCGCGGGTTTTAAACGCAGGCGTATGAAAAAGACGGATAAAGTTTTTAAAGCTGTGTATTTGTTCTTGCAGTGTATGTTCCGTTTCCTGATAGGTTTTACACTTTGATAAGAGAAAGCTCCGCGCTTTAAAAGTAAAACTCCGATGTTGTTTTACCTGCTCTTCCGACAGAATCGCTTCAAAAAAAAGGTCTTGATATTTTTCGGACGCACGTATATCAGGGGAATTAACCGTCTTGTCCAGAATAGCTTTAACCGGCTGCAAAAAATGATAAAGCTGATACAATAGCGAACCAAACGCCGGAAGCAGTATTTTGCCGGTATGGTATAACGGCGGATTTAGTTTTTTGAGTTCTGCTGCATAGCCTTTAAGCTGCCGTTTCTTTTGATACTCCGGCGATGAGGAAAAAAAGAGCCCTTCAAAAAAATCCCTTATTGACGTAATAATCGTATTGATAAAATCAAACATAGTTATCCTCACCTATTGTTATCGATATGCGGCTACACCGCCTGTAATGAGAAGTTCTCTAAAATCCTTTCATAGTCTTGTATGGAACTCGCCTGCACTAACTGTTCACGGAGCTTTGCCCCGCCTGCAATCCCCTTGGTATAGGCTGCAAACCGTTTGCGCATTTCGCGGCAGGCTACCTGTTCGCCAGCTTCTTCACACAGCAGCACGAGTTCTTTTTTTGCCGTCCCGATTTTATCCGCGGGCGTTATTTCGGAATAGGCGCCGATTTGCAACAATTCCCGTGTTTGCCGGAAGATAAAGGGATTGCCCATAGCTCCGCGCGCAAACATAACCCCCGCACATTGAGTCGAAGAAAGCATATCGTACGCTGCTTGCGGACTGAATAAATCACCCGAACCAAATACGGGTACCCTGCCCCGCATCAACTGCACAAGTTGCGCCAAAATATCCCAATCCGCCGTTCCGCTGTAGCATTGCACACAGGTACGGGGGTGAATAGTCAACGCCGCCGCTCCCGCATCAACGGCTGCCGCGGCAGCTTCTTTCCACGTAAGCTCATTTTGCGACCAGCCGGAACGTATCTTTACCGTTACCGGAACGGCGGCTTCCGTTTTGCCGACTGCTTCCGTAACCGCTTTAACCACCGCGTAGAGTTTTTCAGGTTTCCGCATCAGTGCGGAACCAGCTCCCGTTTTGGTAATTTTCGGCATAGGGCATCCGGCATTAATGTCGATACATTCGGGGTGATACCGTTCGATGATACGCACCGCCGTCTCCGCCATAAAGTCGGGATTTGCCCCAAATATCTGCACTGCGTACCGAGGCTCGTTATATGCACGGGCAATAAGTTTTTCCGTTTTCGCCGAATTGCGGATATATGCTTCCGACGAGACCATTTCAGTATAGGTAAAATCCGCGTCCCAATCAACACAGATAGATCGGAAACTCCTGTCGGAATACCCTGCAACAGGGGCTAAAAAAATATTTCCAGGAAGTGTCAAGCTTCCTATTGTTACCGGCCGGTAAAATCCGCCGACCGTTTCCGCTGCGTTCACGCTATTCATTCCGGCAGATTAAACGCTTTACAGCTATTCTTCCACAGTTGAGCCGCTAATACTTCCGTATCCATCTTTAAAAGCTTCGCCATAAACTCAACCGTAGCAACGGTATTTGCCGGCATATTACGCTCTTTCCGGTACGGCGCAGGCGGTATAAACGGACTTTCGGACTCAACCAATATGCGGTCAAGCGGCAGCGCGCGTACTGTTTCGTGCAGATTACGAGCATTCCGGTATGTAAGATTCCCCGCAAACGAGAAATAGAGCGGCAGTTTCAGCGCGAGCTGAGCAAATTCGGCATCTTCGGAATAGCAATGCAAAATACCGCCTGCTTCGGGCATCCGCTCGGAAAGGATGTTCAACACATCCTTTCCGGCATTCCGGTTATGAATAACGACCGGCTTTTTCACTTTTGCCGCTATTTCCAACTGTGTGATAAATAACTCTATCTGCGAGCGCTGATCTCCATACTTTTTATAGTAATCGAGGCCGGTTTCCCCGACGGCAATAACCCCCGGCAGCTGCACTCCTTTTTCAACCTGAAGCGCCCAGTCCTTTCCCGGCGCCGTCACCTCCGATGGTGAAACGCCGATAGCATAATACACCGACTGTTCGGTTTTGAGCGTTTCATATACCGAATAAAAATCATGCAAGCTGTTACAAATACTGAGTATTCTGGTTACGGAAGCGCGTTTAGCTTCTTGGATAGCGCGCAGCTGCGCAAGAGGATCGTTATATAGCAATCCGATATGAGCATGGGTATCAAAAATTTGCATCGCGGCTCCTCCTTTATGCAGCAGTTTCACAAAATAGATACAGGGCGTTTGAAAAAATTCGCTTAAATTTGCTTTGCAGTCTTCGAAATAGAAACGCCCGACGGATGTTTCGGTACGATTAGCCGAGACGTTTTTCCAGCGTATTTAAGGCTTCGGTAAGCTCTTTAGGCAGCTTGTTACCGAATTTTGGATAGTGATTTTCGCGGATATCCGCAATTTCTTTCTTCCAGCCTTCAGCATCTACCGAAAGGATCTCCTTCATTTGTTCCTTCGACACATTGAGTCCTTCGGTATTGATAGCCCCGTCTTTAGGCATCCAGCCGATAGCGGTTTCTACGGCGTTGTCTTTGCCGTCGCAGCGGTCGAATATCCATGCGAGTACGCGGCTGTTTTCTCCGTAACCGGGCCAAATAAAGTTACCGTCCGAATCCTTGCGGAACCAGTTGACGTAGAAAATCTTGGGCAATTTGTCCGCCGTCGATTTTTTACCGATGTTGATCCAATGCTGAAAATAATCACCCATATTGTACCCGCAGAAGGGGAGCATCGCAAACGGATCGCGGCGGATACTGCCGACTTTTAAGTCAAGCGCTGCGGCGGTAATCTCCGAGCCGACAATCGAGCCGAGGAATACGCCGTGATTCCAGTCGCGGGATTGATGTACCAGCGGAATGGTACTCGGACGGCGGCCGCCGAACAGGAATGCGGAAATCGGTACGCCTTTGGGGTCTTCCCATTCATCTGCGATTGCAGGACACTGCTTGGCAGGCGCAGTAAAGCGAGCGTTCGGGTGGGCAAATTCTTCGCCTTTCGGACTTTTATCCGTCGGTAGCGCATCGCGGGTATTACCCTTCCAGTCTACCAGCTTACCCTTTGCAGGATGACCAATCTGTTCCCACCATATATCGCCGTCTTCCGTTAAAGCGCAGTTGGTAAAGATAGTGTTTTCTTTTATCGATTCCATTGCGTTTTTGTTAGATTGGTCGGAAGTTCCCGGCGCTACGCCGAAGAAGCCCGATTCGGGATTAATGGCATACAAGCGACCGTCCTTTCCGAACTTCATCCATGCGATATCGTCTCCAACGGTTTCAACCTTCCATCCGGGGATGGTGGGAATAAGCATCGCGAGGTTCGTTTTGCCGCATGCAGAGGGGAATGCTCCGGTAATATACTTTGATTTTCCTTCAGGATTGGTAATTTTTAAGATGAGCATGTGCTCGGCCAGCCAGCCTTCATCCCGTGCAAGCACGGAAGCGATACGCAGTGCAAAACACTTTTTACCCAGCAAGGCATTTCCGCCATAACCGGAGCCATACGACCATATCAACCGTTCTTCCGGGAAGTGAGAGATATATTTATGTTCCAGCGGAGCGCAGGGCCATACGCCGTCATCGGTTTTACCCGATTCAAGCGGCTTCCCGACCGAGTGCAGACAGGGGACAAATGCGCCGTTGGCGCCGAGCGCCTCAAGTACCTTTGTGCCCACCCGTGTCATAATATGCATATTGCAGACAACGTATTCGGAGTCGGTAATTTCGATACCGATTTTTGCGATATCGGAACCTACGGGACCCATCGAAAAGGGAATAACATAGAGGGTACGCCCTTTCATGCATCCTTTATATAGAGCGCTCATCGTCTGCTTGAGCTCAACGGGATCTGTCCAGTGGTTTGTAGGGCCGGCATCCTCTTCTTTTTTTGAAGCGATAAATGTCCGGCTTTCTACACGAGCAACGTCGGAAGGATCGGAACGGAATAAAAAGCTGTTCTTTCGTTTTTTTACGGGCGTTGCCAGTTTTACATCAACTAATTTTTTCATCAATCGGTCATATTCTGCCGTCGAACCGTCACATACATAGACATTATCCGGTGTACACAGCGCCGTTACCTCATCAACCCATTGACGAGCCTTCGTATGTTTGAGCGTATCTATCGTCATTATTTTTCCTCCAATATATAACGTTATATAACGTATTTGTTTATAGTTTATATTTTATAGTATACATTTAGTATACATTATAGATGATAATCGAAATATCAGGTTTCTGCAACATTTTTCTCTCTTTGTGCATCCCTTTTTAACAACGGCGGTTTAACCCAATATATTCCCTTCTATAAACAGCCCTAGACAGAACTTAAAGATATATAGTAATCTAGCGTTCATTCCAATGGAAAGGAGACTCGTTTATGAAAAAACTACTCACATTACTGCTTGGCGCAGTTCTTTGCGCAAGCTTATCGGTTTCCTGTGCGAAAAAAGAAAACAGTCAAAATATTTTGACTGTTGCTGCAAGTCCGGAACCCCATAAAGCCCTCTTGGAGCTTGTAACGGAAGATCTTGCAAAGGAAAATGTTACGCTCAAGGTTACCGAGTTTACCGACTATGTAACCCCCAACGATGCGGTCGAAACGGGCGAACAATTCGCAAACTTCTTCCAGCACGTTCCCTATATGGATACTTTTAATAAGGAACATGGTTACCATCTGGTCAGTGTAGGAACCGTTCATATTGAGCCGCTTGCGCTGTATTCAAAAAAATACGGAAACATCTCCGAATTTAAAAGCGGCGATACCATTGCCATTCCGAATGACCCGACAAACGAAGCGCGTGCACTGTTATTGCTTGAGTCCGCACATATTATCACTTTGCGCGAGGGCGCAGGCTTAGCAGCTACTCCGCAAGACATTACCAAAAATCCCTACAACTTAAAATTTAAAGAAATTGAAGCTGCCACACTTCCGCGCGTACTTGCGGATGTTGAAGGTGCTGTCATCAACGGAAACTATGCTATTCCGGCAGGTCTTTCCGCTGCAAAAGACGGTTTGCTTGTTGAAGGAAAAGATTCTCCCTATGCGAACGTTATTTCGGTTAAACAGGGAAATGAGGACGATCCGCGCATCAAAGCATTGATAAAAGCGCTCCAAAGCGATAAAGTAC
Organism: Treponema medium; assembly: GCF_017161265.1. Classification (NCBI taxonomy): domain Bacteria; kingdom Pseudomonadati; phylum Spirochaetota; class Spirochaetia; order Treponematales; family Treponemataceae; genus Treponema; species Treponema medium. The sequence continues at coordinate 2,699,089 of NZ_CP031393.1, forward strand.
GTAAGTATATTATGGAAAAATATCCTAACGGAGAAGTTGTCGCGGCATTCTAGGAATATAATTACAAGCCTCTAAAAAGGATCGATTAAAAGATCGATTTTTAGAGGAAACCTCTGAAAGCTGAAGTTTGCAGAGGTTTTCCTTAGAGGCTTTCTGTTACCGCTGTGGTTCAACGATTCACGACAGGGGAATTTCTAAAGCTCGTCAGAGACGTTAGAAATTCCCTACGAAAGAGAGGTTGATAAAATGAACGTACAACAGAAAACGTATAGTTTTATAAAACGCGCTATGCTGATTTTTACGGTATTAGCGTGTGCATCGGGAGTAATCTATGCGCAAGAAAAGGCTGATGCGCTGAAATTATACCGTATCGGTCGCAGTTTGGATAGCGCAGGGAGAGCAGAAGAAGCAAAAGCATCATATACGGCAGCAGTCGATGTATGCCTTGCCGAACTCCGCCAAAACCCGCGCAATATGGACTCCTACACCGTCTATACGTGGTCGTTGTTCCGGCTCCACAAATACCGTGAAACGGTAACCGTCTGCAACGAAGCGCTTAAAATCGCATCGGATGTGCGAATTATCGAAACATTAGGCGAAGCTTACTTTTATCTCAATGATTATAAAGAGTCGCTCCGCCAAATGGAACGGTATATCGATATGGCGCCTACCGGAGAGCGGGCAAGCGTCGCCTACTTTTATGTCGGCGACATTTACCGTTTAACAAAACGTTATCAAAAGGCTGATATTGCCTATTCCGCAGCAGTGCATTTGGAACCGTCCAATTCACTGTGGTGGTACCGTCTCGGTCTTGCCCGCGAACAGGCAGGGTATAAACAAAGCGCACGGGACGCTTTCCAACGGGCGCTGAATATACGGAAAGACTATAAAGAAGCGTCGGAAGGTCTTGCCCGCGTACAGCTTTAAAGTCTTTACCTCACTGCTCAATATCAGGGCATCTACAAAAACTCGGTTGGCTTTTTAGAGATGCCCATCAATCTATACCCTTCGATCTACGGGTAAATATACTCCCGCTGCGGCGGGTCGATCTTTTTTATCGTTTCTACAATAATAAGCGGATCAAAACTATCCTTATACGGCTTTTTTGACAGTGTACCGGTAACTTCAATCCATTCGCCGTCTATAATGGCTTGGATATCGTTCCACTGTGCAAGGACGCCAACCGGCTGCATATCGGCGGCACAACATATCATCATCATACGGGCTAAGGCGAATTCATCCTTTTCAAACAATTCCCCATCTTTCCAAACTGAGCCGGTTGCAGTAATTTTTTTTCCAATCCATGCATCAGGCTTTGTATACAGCTCGGTAAGCCATTGCGCAAACGTATCGTCATTCATAACAATACCGCCGTCCGCAGTCTGTATTCTTGATTCCGCGAAGGCGGGAGCAACGGAAGTGTTTTCCATAGGGGAAGCTGCTGCAGAGGATACAACAGAACCGGAAGAGGAAGGTTCCTGAGCGTCGGCAGCTGCGGAAGGCGAAGCCGCAACAGGCGAAACTGGCGATTGCCCGCCGAGTAAGTCGGTATATGCAAATTGCGAAAAGCGCACCTCTGTTCCTGATACCGTTACCATACCAACCAAAGCAACTGCAAAGACAGCAATACCGAAGACGCCTACGCGCCCGCTGCGGCTATCTCCTGTAGGACGGTCAAAAACAGCTGCGGAATACCCATTATTAAATAATGAGGTATGCCGCTGCGATTCCTGCATCATTCCTTTAAGTTTGAGCACACCGATAATAAAAAACACTGCCGCAGAAAATAACAGCATGGGTACGTGCCGCTCATGTACATAGCGGTATACCGAACCGGAAACGACTACACCGATAAAATACAGCGTAAAGCCGAAAAGGGTTACCGCCTGCAACATATTTTGAAGGCGGGTGTTTTGTTTTATAATTTTCACAGCAGCTCCATAACTATCTTTTGGGAACCTCTAAAAATTGATTCGTAATCCGCTTAACCGACACCTTATTTACCCGCAACGTCCTCATTCGTATCTGCAAATCGGAAGGCAGGATTTAACATCGTAATATGCTGTTGAAGGCCGCTTGTAACACGAATACTGTTATCGTCAAAGATAAAAAGCGCTTCCGTACCGGGGAGTTCGGCAAGCGCTGTGGTGGCCTTCTCATACCCAAGCACAAAGGATGCCGTTGACAAAGCGTCCGCATCGGTTGCAGAGTTAGAAAAAACGGATACCGCTATCAAATTGTTCCGTACCGGATACCCCGTTGAAGGGTCGATAATATGATGATAACGGATACCGTCCTGCTCAAAATAGCGCTCATAGCTGCCGGATGTGGAAATACAGCAGTCTTCAATCGGAGCGGAAATAATCGGCTGCCCCTGCTGAACACGCGGATCGCGGATACCGATATTCCATAAGTTACCGTCGGGGCGTTTCCCCACAGTGGAAATCGTACCACCGATGTCGATTACGGCATGCGCAATTCCTGCCTGCTTTACGATACGAGTAAGCTCGTCGGCAGCAAACCCTTTTGCAATCGCCCCCAGATCAAGCTTCATCCTTTCTTTTTTAAGAAAGACCGCCGTACCGGTCAGTTGCACATCCCCATAATCGGTGTGCGAAAGCGCCGTTTGAATATCCTGATCATCAGGCTTCCGCGCGTTCTCAAAACCGATGTTCCAGAGCTTGACCACGCTGCCGATGACGGGATTAAACGCCCCATTCGTTTTTTCAGCAAAAAATACAGCCCGTTTAAACAGTGGGTATATATCTGCCGGTACATTAACCGCGGATACGCCGGATGCCTTATTGATATCGATAAGCGTAGAGGATTCGGCATTTGCATTTAAATGCCGCTCCAGCTCTTCAAGCCGACGAGTACAGGTCTGGAGTACGGCGTCTGCTTCCGCCTGCGGTTTTTCCGTAAACAGTTGGATACTGCACACCGTACCGAGCGCAAACACGGTGCGGCCCTCTTTTCTGACAGCAGGCTTACAAGAAGCGAGCGTCAGCACCAGCATGAGAAAAAAACAATACTTTTTCATTCCGATTTCACAACCTTGCACGGATAAACCGCACTATTTTAACGTACCGGCAAAGATCTTGAGGTACCGATCCACTTGATATCCCGACTTATGGATCGCCGCAGAAAATTCCTCATCAATTCGACAGTACTTTTCTACCGAAGCGGAAGTTTTCTTAACGCACTCTGCCTGTTTAACCGGCCGTGCAGCAGAAAGAAAGAGCATTGCAGCCATATCGTCGGCAAGCAATTCTGCGGCTTCACGGTTAAACCATTTAATTCCATCCCATTCATGAATGCCGATACGAATAATGATATTAGGATCCTGCGCCATCCGATGAACAATACCGGTTCTGCGGATAGATTTTTTTCCGCGCGCATTGTGCACATAATAGAGGTACTTCACCGTATCGGCTTTATTTTCAATAGGATCAATATCAAAACCGGTCGAACGAATAAGCGCCGTAAGTTTTTCATCAAGATGCAGAAAGGCGAAGAGCCTGCTGATATTTTCTTCCATCTTATAATAGACCGCAATATCTTCCACAGCCATCAGGAATAACGAACCGAACGATACGGCAAGCTGTGAATATGTTCCGCACATTTTATGGATAAATACGGTAACGGCAGAAGTCATCTCGGTCAACGGCATTTCCTGTACCAGCAAACCGGAGGCGCAGAAGAGCAATCGGTATATGCGCGCCTTATACAGTGTCAACAGCTGTTTAACGGATGTTTTAACCGACGGAACTTTTTCCTCAAGGAAATGCTCGACCTGATTACTGCGATATGTTTCATCTAAAGCAGTCAAGAAAACAACGGCTAACGGTTCAAGCTTGTTGATAAACGACTGTATCTTTAATTCCGTTTCGTGTCGGTTCTCAGTATGCTTACAATCCTTTACCAGTTGGATACAATCCTGCAATATCTCCTTAGACACACACACGTCAAGCGAATCGTAAAGTTTCTTAAACTTGATCTCGTTGATACCCATTGCAACATCAGCAACACCGCTGCCATTGAGCTTTTCGTACAATTTTCGATACAGTTCATCCGGAGTGTCGGTTACCTCATGGATGTTCAAAAATACTTGCGTTTCAAAGCCGTTTAGAGCGGCAAACAAACCGCGCTCCGCAATTTCAGTGCTTTTTCTGATAAACCACAATTTTGAATGCTGCTCTTGAAAAATCACAAACCGATTGGAGGTAACCGTCAGCTGTAAACCTTGCGCAAGAGTCCGCTGTACCAGCCGTTTTTCGTCATCCGCGCCTTTAACGGCATAAGCGGCAGACATATTGATCCAACCTATAGCCCGTTCATATTTGTTGTTATAGAGGATGAGAGAGCCAGAGTCGCCGTGCACGTTCGACCACGCAAAGACATTCTCGTTTACCTGCCCATCCGTCCAGAAATCATAGAGTAGGAAATTCTCTACGCCGGAGAACAAACGACGCTGCTTCATCAGCGGGAAAATTTCCCTGCGGTGCCGCTCCACAAGACCGATGTTTACCTGTTCATCGTAATAGGCACGGCGGTATTCCATACCGTATTTTTCTTCAAAGCCTTCAATTTGCCCGTGCCCGAACATCGGCAACCCCGGCATCGCAACCAGCATGGTACAGACGCCGAAGTATTTATCATCCCGCCCGAACTGCGCCACGGCGGTTTCTTCATCGGGATTGTTCATAAAATTGACATAGCGCTTCAATATTTGCGGATCGAACTCGAGGGTATTTTTGATCGTCATCCGGTATTTTGCGTTATCTTCTTTCTTCAGCATATTCATAAATGCAGAATTATACACACGGTGCATTCCAAGCGTGCGGACAAAATACCCCTCCATCATCCAAAAGGCTTCGGCTAACAGCAAGGTATCGGGAGCTTCAACTGCACAGCGGTCTACTACCTCACGCCAAAACTCTTCGGGCAGCCGCTTTTGGAACTCCTCTGTGGAAAGCGCAAAGCGGGAACGGCTTGCGATATCTCCTCCCCGACCCGGCTCAGGATACCACAGCCGCCGGATATGCTTTTTTGCCAGCACCATTGCCGCATCGAAGCGGATAATCGGAAAATTCCGCGCAACGTGCAAAATCTTCCTGATAACTTCTTCACGGGCTTCAGGATTGAGAAAGTCAATTTGAGCGGTATCGTTCCACGGCAGACCCGTTCCGTCGTTCCCGTGATAAATATACCGTGTATCGCCGGTATAGTGATCGACCCGTTTAAACACCACCGCACAATCCGTTTTTGAATAGTAATGGTTCTCGAGGTAAATCCCGACACGGGAATCGTGAGAAAGATTTTCTCCGTCAAAATTATAGCCCGGGAAAGGACTTTCGCGGGTTTGTATAAAAAGATCAGGCCGCTCAATGACCCATTTTGAATCTATGCCGGTATGATTCGGCACCATATCCGCGGCAAGCCGAATACCGCACGCACCCGCACGTCTGCGCAGATTTTCAAGCGCTTCCCATCCGCCGATATCTCCGGCTATCTCATAATCCGTCAAACTGTACGCACTCGCTGCCGCTTCCAAATTTCCGCATATCTGTTTAATCCGCGCACTTGCAGGGGAACGTTCCCACACTCCGATAAGCCACAGCGCATTAAAGCCTGCTTCTGCAAGGAATACAAGCTCCTCATCGGGAATTTGATCGAGGCGAGTGATAGAGCGCTGATACTTTTTGCTGAGTTGATCCAACCATACCAGTGTACTTTTGGCAATCATCACAACATTCGGCATCCATTCCCGGTCAGCACTGAACCGTTCATATTCCTGCGTCAGATCTTCAAAATGATAGGCATCGTGTCCGCCAGCGCCGCCACCGCCCTGCCAAGCAGCTTTCTCCTCTTCTGAAAGGATATCCTGACTTGTTAAGAGCCTACCGATAAATTCGCCGAGCAAATCAAGCCAGTGCATTTTGATATATTCAAGCTGCCCCTTCAAGCTAAACGGTGCATAAGAAACGGGGGCTTTAAGCAACGAAATCAGATCGATTTTTTCAGGACCGAATACTTCGTTTTGAGACGCCCATTCACAAAGGCTGTCCCAAAAACAATTATACGAAGGATTCGCTGCAAGCTGTTCATCAGTAAAAAGAGGGTAAAAGGGCTGAAATGCGGGATTTTCATTTGCCAGTTTACACAAAATGAGTTCTTCAAACGCACGGTATTTATTTTCGATACCCGATACCGGATCGGTATTACAGAACCAATCTTCAACCGTCATCGTCCCGCCGTAAACCTCAGCAGGAGGAAATTCGGTACAAAATTCGAGTAATAAATTGTCGAGGTCGGGCAACTGTTCCTTTGCAAGTTCCGCTTGCACAAAGTCATACCCGCTGCTAAAAAAATCGGCGCGTACATCCCGCCGGTAGAGGCGGCACATATAATGGAATATTTCGTCGATGAGTCCCATCGCATTCAGTTGTCCTGCTTTTAAATACTGTTCTGGATGCACCGGCATCCCGAATGCGCCCGACTCGACAACCTCGTTATACTGAAAAGTAAAGGCATAAACATCGTTGATATTCCGTATAATTACATTCCCCGTCGATGAAAAGAGCGTTTTTGAAAAACGGCATTTTTCACGTATATCACGATGGATATGAAATTCCATAGTTTGAAAAAAACTATCCACATAAACTTTTTGCATATATTATCCTCGTATGTGCTAATTATATGCTGAAAATCCGAATATGTGAAGCTAGGCTAGCGTTTTTCACATTCATAAGATATACTAATAGATAGAGTTTAGTTTTAAATGCTAAATTATACTCAATTTTAAAGAATGCTATTTTGCAGGAGGTTTTATGATGGACAAGCAAAAAATAGAACGGATGCACACCGGTAAAGGATTTATCGCAGCCCTTGATCAGAGCGGCGGTAGTACGCCTAAGGCCTTAGCTGCCTACGGTGTCGGGAAAGATGCCTACTCCAATGAAAAAGAGATGTTTGATATGGTGCATGCCATGCGCACGCGGATTATCACCAGCAAAGAATTCGATAAAAAACACATTCTCGGCGCTATTCTTTTTGAACAAACGATGGATCGCGATATCGAAGGCATTCCTACGGCAGATTACCTGTGGGATAAACGCGGCGTTCTTCCGTTCCTAAAGGTCGATAAGGGACTTGCAGACTTAGCTGAAGGTGTTCAGATGATGAAGCCGATGCCCGATTTGGAAGCATTGCTGCAGCGCGCTGTACAGAAGCATATCTTCGGTACAAAAATGCGCTCTGTGATAAAGGAAGCAAATCCGGCCGGTATCAAAAAAGTTATCGACCAGCAGTTCGAAATCGGGCTACAGATTGCAAAGCATGGATTAGTACCGATTATCGAGCCGGAAGTAGACATTCACAGCTCTGATAAAGCAAAGTGCGAAGATATTCTAAAACAAGAAATTCACGACCACATTGCAAAATTGCCGAAGGATGTATTGATTATGCTCAAGCTGAGTATCCCGACGCAGGCAGACCTGTATAAAGAGTTTATCGACCATCCGCAGGTTGTGCGTGTCGTTGCGCTTTCGGGCGGCTACAGCAGAGAAGAAGCCAATGCCCTGCTGGCAAAGAACCACGGGATGATTGCAAGCTTCTCCCGCGCCCTTGCTGAGGATCTGCGCGCACAGCAGTCGCAAGAAGAATTTGATAAAACCCTTTCCACTGCGATTAAGAGTATCTACGACGCTTCGATTACATAATTGACCTGCCGCATAAGCAATTCATGGGGCTGTCCAAAAACTTCAGTTTTTGGACAGTTTCCTTAGATTTAGATGCGACGTTTAAAATTAAGTCATTATAAAGACTTAATTTTAAACTCGACGGGGATGTCCCGAAAGTAACCAACTTTTGGGACATCCCCATGAATTGCCCGCCCCATCCTTTTAACATAGAAAAACCGCTATGAAACGTGTCTTGCATTAGTAGATACATAAGTTGATACTTGTTTGGAACCGCTATGTATGCAGATTCTGTGGAAAGTTTTAGATTCTCATATACCGTGTCGTAATCAACACCCCCGACAGAGATTCATCCGTGGATAGCATTGATGAAATGGCTGTGATTTCCTTAAAGTCTGAAAGAAACAGCGAGCCGGAGTGTAAAGGTGTTTCCCAATCCGAATGTTCCGGTTATTTTATCTTTTTCACTAGGATTTGAGCTTTTATGAGTAATAAAAATGCCGGAAAAGCTGAGCATATCATGTATGCTGGCTGTAATACCGATATGCTGTGTAAACAAATACTGCAGTCCTATATGCAATGCAACCGGTGACACTGCATAATAAAAAGTTGTTCCAATTGTTTTGTTTTTCCATGGTCTAAAAGATCCTGCGGCAACTCCCGGCCCGATTCCGCAGTGAATACTAAACGGCTGTTTAACTCCGTACGTGTAGCCGAACAGTATCTGCCCATCAACAATAGAGCCTATGGTGTACTGTTTTTCGTTACCGAAACCGCCCTGTTTGAATAGGGTAATAGGACGCCCTATATTATTGATAATGCTAAAAGTAAAGCCGCTTGTTTCGTGCGTAAAGTGCATATCGATGCCGGTTGACGGAACCGGTATAATGTACGTAACTGCTTTTTGAGAAAACGCATCCGATTCTCCGATATTTTCTACTTCAAAAAAACTCCGTACCGTATGTACGGTACCCCCTACACCGGGAGAGAAAGTAATTTCTGCTGCAGAAAGGGAAATACCAATAAATAATAAAAATGCAAGCGCTGCACGCTTTTTTGCGACATAAGTCATCGTTGCAAACTTTGTAAAAGAACAAAATGAATTTTTTAATTTCATGACTATTTCCTCCTGTGTATTCATCGAATGACGCTACGGTTGAATGCTAACATTGCATATACTATATGTCAAGTATTATGAAAAAACCTGTCAAAAATACAAATATGATTTAGAACAAACGTTAGAAAGGCGAGCTTTTCACATACGAGGTTCTGATGGATATTCATTTTAACAGGCCGACGGCAAAACACAAAAAAGAATATGAGACACACGATACAAACCACACATGCATAGTATCAGTCAGTTATTTATTGTATAATTAGGTATAGGAGCCTATTATGAGTCGTAAAGTTTTTTGTGAAAAAGATGGAGTTGTAATTACCTATACCGATAACGATGTATATTTTGAAGACTCTAAAACAGCCGAAGCTATCTTGCTTACAAACGGAGGAGAAATAATCCATTCTAATTTTGATAGAGAAAAAAATGAATATTTTAAAAATTATCTCAAGCAGATTTATCAGTCTATCACGGCATTCCGTAATCTTGATGCACTGGAGACTGCTTGATGCCCAATAGTACAGAAGTGCAATTTTATAATTGATTGTATAAGAAGTATAGAGGTTCTGATGGATATTCATTTTAACAGGCTGACTGCAAAATATAAAAAAGAAACAATTGATATTTTCAATTATTATATCGAACATACAACAGCAGCATACCGTTCCGAAAAAGTTGGGTATGACTTCTTTAACACCCTCGTTGATGACGACGTTGTCAGCGCATACGCGATAATGAATAATGCAAACGAGGTTATCGGATTTTGTATGCTGGAAAAATATAAAAACATTCGAACATTTAACGAACTCGGCGATTGCATGTATTTCATTAAACCGGAAATGACCGGAAAAGGCGTGGGACGGAAAATCGTATCATTGCTGGAAAATGACGCAAAACTGCACGGAATGAAAAAGCTTGTCGTTGATATATCCGATGAAAATGAAAAAAGTATTGCATTTCATAAGAAGCATGAGTTTATTGAATACGGAAGATTGAAGAACTGTTGGCGGAAATTCGGCAGGAACATCGGAATAGTATATATGTATAAAGACATAGGTACGGCAACATAAAAAAAAGAAAAGGTAAAAAAACAGCAGGTCGGCTCGTTAAATTTTTATAGAAAAAGATTCAGGAAAGGATTATGGAATTTGCAAATGAATTTTTGCCGCTCCTTGAGCGGCTGAAAGCAGCCCTTACGGAAGCGGATACGGTACTCATCGGAGCGGGCGCGGGGCTTTCGACTTCGGCAGGTTTTACCTATTCAGGGGAACGCTTTGAAAAACATTTTGCGGATTTCCGCGCGAAGTACGGTTTTTCGGATATGTATACGGGCGGGTTTTATCCGTACACGACATTGGAGGAACACTGGGCGTACTGGAGCCGGTATATTATGATAAACCGCTATGCCGATGCACCGAAACCGGTCTACGAAAACCTGCGTAAGTTGATAGACGGTAAGAATTATTTTGTGCTGACTACGAATGTCGATCACTGCTTTCAGAAAGCGGGCTTTGATAAGGCGCGGCTGTTTTATACGCAGGGTGATTACGGTTTGTTTCAGTGCAGCGTGCCGTGTCATCAGAATACGTATGACAACGAAGCGCAGGTGCGAACAATGTATGAGCAACAGCACGATATGAAGATTCCGAAAGAATTGATTCCGTACTGTCCGGTGTGCGGCAAACCGATGAGTATGAATCTGCGGGCTGATGACACGTTTGTAGAAGATGCCGGTTGGCAGGTTGCTGCTCAACGCTATGCCGATTTTCTTACGGCATACAAAAACAGCCGCATCCTCTTTTTAGAACTCGGCGTTGGAGCAAACACACCCGGGATTATCAAATATCCGTTCCAACACATGGCGGCACATAATCCGCAGTCGGTCTACGTGTGCATCAATTACGGAGAGGCGTTTTCACCGCAAGAAATCGAGCAGCGTTCAATTTGCATCAACGGAGATATCGGTGAGGTGATAACGGAGCTGATAGAACAGCATTAACTTTTAAAAACAGCAGAAAATCACGGAAAATACCGCAGGATAGCATAATCATCTAATCTATGATAAACTTTATCTCACTATACTAACTAAAAGATTGCCAGAGGGAGGCTATAATGTTTAATTTTGTTTTTGATGTACCGGTAAAGATACTGTTCGGAAAAGGCAGTGTCGAAGGGCTTGCCGATGAGATAGTAAAATACGGCAATAGAGTGCTGCTCTGTTACGGCGGCGGGAGTATCAAGAAAATCGGCCTTTACGATACGATAACCGCACAGTTAAAATCAAAAGGTATTTTTTATGCGGAACTATCCGGCATTTCTCCCAACCCGCGGATAGAAGAAGTTGAAAAAGGAATCGCGCTGGTACGGGAACATAAGCTTGATTTTATCCTTCCTGTCGGCGGCGGAAGTTCCATCGATTGTGCTAAGACAATCGCTGCCGGTGCGCACTATAACGGCGACCCGTGGGACATTGTTACCCGGAAGGCATCAGCGGAGAACGTCCTCCCGCTCGGTACTGTCTTAACCCTTGCAGCGACGGGTTCCGAAATGAATTGCGGAGCCGTTATTACTAACTTTAAAACCAAGGAAAAGCTCGGCTTTGAAGTTCCGCTTGTAATGCCTAAGTTCTCCGTGATGGATCCGTGCTACACCTTTTCGGTACCCAAAGCGCATACGGCTGCCGGTACTGCGGATATTATGAGCCATACCTTTGAAAGTTATTTTTCTTTGGACGATGGGGCTTACTTACAAGACCGGTTCGCCGAAGCGATACTCAAGACTTGTATCCATTACGGCCCCATTGCGCTGAAGGAACCCGATAATTATGACGCCCGCGCCAATCTGATGTGGGCAGGAACATGGGCAATTAACGGCTTGTTAGGTTGCGGAAAAATGACGATGTGGTCGGCTCATCCGATGGAACACGAGCTGAGCGCCTTTTACGACATTACGCACGGGGTAGGACTTGCAATCCTGACCCCTCACTGGATGCGGCACGTGCTGAACGACAATACCGTGCATAAGCTTGCCGAATACGGCGTCAATGTGTGGGGCTTGCCCGTAGACGCGGATGTCTATAAAACCGCAAACGCCGCCATCGATAAGACATCGGAATTTTTTGCATCGCTCGGTATCCCGATGACGCTGCGTGAAGTCGGTATCGGCGAAGAGCATCTTAAAGAGATGGCGGAAGCGGCTGTGATGCACCGGAGCCGCAGCGGAAAAATCCGCGGCTTCCAAACCTTAACGGCAGCCGATGTCCTTGCAATTTATAAAGCGGCGCTGTAAAAGAGTTTTTACACTGATAGCGTTCTTTTATGAATTTTAACTGGACTAATATACTGTATTCGCTGCCCGGGATTATTATCGGCCTTACCGTACATGAATTCAGCCATGCCTTCGTTGCGGATAAACTCGGCGATGGCACGGCAAGAGCACAAGGGCGGCTCACATTAAATCCGTTCTATCATATCGACCCGATCGGGATGGTTTTTATCTTGTTTGCAGGATTCGGCTGGGCAAAACCGGTACAATTTGATATGAGAAACCTGAAATCGCCTAAGCGAGACCGGATACTGATTGCATTGGCAGGACCGCTTTCGAATTTAATATTGGGAATAGTATTTCTCTTCATTATCAAATTGTTTTTTTCTTTTTTATATTTTTTACCGGAGGCACTCTATATAAGTCTGTTTAGACTGCTGTTCTATATTTCCGTCATAAATCTGGGGCTGTTCATATTTAATATGCTGCCAATTCCGCCGCTGGACGGCAGTCATGTATTTTTATCGGGACTCAATTTAAGCAATGAAGTTGAGCGGAAGATAACACAATACGGCACTCTTACTTTGTTTGCTGTTATAATCATCGAAAACATAATCGATATCGATTTACTCCCTATCGGTACATTTACTCATTGGGTTGTAGGTTTAGTTTTTCGTTAACTAATGAGAATCAACAAATATATTTGAAGCACGGCTGCGCTGCGCCGGAAATCCGATGCGTTTACTCTAATATGAAATGTGGCATTCGCTACCAAAATCCGTAAACTTATGGTATAATACTTCCCATAGTTTTGATTATCGGAATATGAGTATGGGAACATCAGGATATAGTTATGACGGAATACAAAAATAATCATAATTTCAGATATGACGACCTATTGCCTGAGCAACAAGCGCGTGTTTATATAGATGCATATCTTGAAGATGCCGGCTGGACGGTAGTCAACCGGGATGAATTTGTTCCCGAAGCGATAAACGCACAAGCCGTCCGTGAAAATATCTTAAAAGGCAATAAAGAAGCTGATTACATTCTTTATCTTGACGGAAAGGCTATAGGGGTTCTTGAAGCAAAAAGAAAAGAGAATAATTTAGGCTTTGAAGTTGCAGAACAAGCACAGCATTACGGAAACATTCTGCCCGATTGGATACAGGCATGGAAAACTCCGCTTCCGTTTATTTTTCTTTCAAACGGTGAGACTTTGCTCTTTAAGGATATGCGCGACGAAAAACCGTGTTATACAGTTCTTAAAAAAATGCTCACCCCGAAAGATATTGTTACATTGGCAGGCGACGGCATTGATTCGGAATATGCAAAACTTCCTTCCGTCCCTGCTGTAGGGGCAAAAGGTTTAAGAGAATGTCAATTTGAAGCAATTACGAAGCTGGAACTTTCATTTAAGCAGAGAGCCAAAAAGGCACTTATCGTTTTAGCTACGGGTGCCGGAAAAACATTTACCGCCTGTACGGCAGCGTATCGGCTTTTGAATTATACATCCGCAAAGCGGGTTCTTTTCCTTGTAGACCGTAACAATCTTGGGAAGCAAGCCGAAGGTGAGTTCGGTACCTATAAACTTACAGAAACCGGTAATCCTTTTTCCGATGAATACATTGTTCATCGACTTAAAAGCATTGAAAAAATAGGAAATGCAAGTGTCGTCATTTCAACGATTCAACGGCTTTTTGCAGTACTCACGGGACAAGAAATAAACGATGCCGGCGATGACGAAGAAACGGATTATGATGAAAACGCACCGGGAAAACAGATTCAGTTTACCGGAAACATACTTTTACCGCCGGATTTCTTTGACGTAATTATCATTGATGAATGTCATCGTTCGATTTACGGAGATTGGCAGCAGGTTCTCACCTATTTTAAGAATGCAAAAATCATCGGACTAACGGCAACTCCGACACCGGAAGCGGAAGCGTTTTTTAATAAAAACCGAGTAGTCAATTATACTTTGGAAAAATCCATTGCAGACGGTGTTAATGTTCCTCCGCGTGTGTATAGAATTAAAACCGAAATCTCGGAAACCGGCGGCACCATTAAAGACGGTGAAAAAATTAAAAAAATTTCCAATTGGAGCGGTAAAAGAAAAACGCAAAAGCAGCATGAAGACCGGCAATTCACCACAACGGACATAGACAGAAGTGTTGTAATTCCGTCACAAATCGAAATCGTTGTTCAAGCATATAAAGATTCCATCTATGAGTCGCTGTATCCGGACAGAAAAAAAGACTGGACGATGATTCCAAAAACGCTTTTCTTTGCAAAAAGAGAAAGCCATGCAAAAGACATCTTAAAAGCGATAGAAAAAATTTTCGGAAGCGAATTTCCTAGCGGGAAAATCCCCGAACAGTATGCCCAGTTGATTACGTGTAAATCCGGAAATTCAAATCAACTGATTAGCGATTTTAGAAATAATAAAGATTTTCGGATTGCAATTACCGTTACACTTGTTGCAACAGGCACCGATATCAGGCCTTTGGAAATTCTTGTTTTTATGCGTGATATACAGTCCGAAGTTCTCTACACTCAGATGAAAGGACGCGGATGCAGAACACTTGCCGACGATAAACTAAGAAACGTAACCACAAATGCGGTCTCAAAAGACTTTTATTATCTTGTGGATGCAGTTGGCGTAACGGAACACGAAAAATCAATGCCAACTCCGGGCGGCAGCGACGATATAAAAAAAGTTTTGTCACTCAAAGACCTGCTTGAACATCTTGCACACGGAGAATTATCCGATAAGAATTTAGAACTGTTAGCAGACTATCTTTCACGCGTAAATAGAAAAGCCGAATCGGAAGATATTATCGAACTTAATGAGTTACTCGGTGCTATTACCGTAAAACAATTAGCTGTAAATATTTTTGAATCAATCGCACCCGAATCTTGCATTTTACCCCCCTACAAAGATATTAACGAGCCGAATACGGAAAGAAAGATTTTGATTTCCCCACTCATAAACAATGTAAAAGCTCGCAAAAAACTTTTGGAAATCAATGCCGGATTCATTAAAATTGCCCTTGAAAAACAGGACACATTACTGTATGCGGGATTTTCAAAAGAACAGGCAAAAGAATATATCGCTACATTTGAAACCTATCTTGATGACAATAAAGATGAAATTGAAGCATTACGGCTTCTTTATAATCAGGAAAAAGTCGCCATCACGTATACGATGCTTAAAGATTTGGAAAAGAAACTTATTGCGTATAATAGCCAGTTTACGCCGGAATTCTTGTGGACGTGCTATCAAACACTGGACGGAGAAAGCGGAAAAGTAAAACCCTTAAACAGAGAAACGGAACTGGGCGTTTTTACCAATCTTATTCAACTGGTAAGATACGGATATAAGTTGGATGATGAACTTGTGTCCCTTAAAAGACGATTCGGCAGCTATTTCAACCTTTATTGCGGACAGGCTTGGCGTAAATTTACGCCGGAACAAATTGAAATCGTGCGGCAGATTGCAGAATACATCGTACAAAACGGTTGTATCACGAACGTTGAATTAAACAATGCAAAACATGATTTGTTCGTAAAAGCCGTTCCAATCTTCGGAGCCGACAAACTAAATGCGGAAATGCAAACAATTTCAAAATACTTATTCTACGGAAAGGCAGCATAAAAATGGCAAAGAAACAAACAACGCCGTCAAAACCGGAACAGGCGCTTACAAAAAAAGTTTGGAACATGGCGGACGTTCTTGCGGCAGCCGGTGTCGGATTTACGGATTATATTATTCAGCTGACATATCTCTTATTTCTAAAAATGGATTTTGAAAAAGAATCGTACGGTTTAGGCAGTGCACTTCCTGACGGAAGTAAATGGAAAGATATTGTTCAACTGGACGGGCCTGATCAACTTGCAAAATATGAAAAGATTCTTGAAATTTTACAGGCAACAGACGGACTTATCGGCGCAATTTTTACGGAGGCACAAAATAAAATTACAAAACCGGCTCTTCTTAAAAAACTGATCGGAATGATTGACGAAGAAAACTGGTTTAGTATGGACGGAGACCTCAAAGGTGCAATTTACGAAAGTATTCTTGAAAAAAACGGACAAGATAAAAAATCCGGAGCAGGGCAGTACTTTACGCCGCGCCCCTTGATTAATGCTATGGTTGATGTTGTTCAGCCGAAGATCACTGAGACCGTTGCCGACCCTGCATGCGGAACCGGAGGGTTCTTGCTTGCTGCGTATGACTATATGCGTAAACAAAGCGACGAACAGAGTAAGGTGGAGTTCTTACAAACGAAGGCGCTGAGAGGAAATGACATAACGCCGCTTGTCGTAACGTTGGCTTCTATGAATCTTTATCTTCACGACATTGGAGCGGACACAACACCGATTAAATGTGAAGATAGTTTGGAACACGAACCCGAACATCTTGTAGATGTGATTCTTGCCAACCCGCCGTTTGGGGCTCGCCCTGCCGGAAGCGTGGATATTTCGACCATGCGTTCCGATTTGATTGTAACAACAAGCAACAACCAGTTAAATTTTTTACAGCACATGATGGTTATGTTAAAGGACGGCGGAAGAGCTGGAATCGTTCTTCCCGATAATGTGCTTTTTGCAGACGGCGCCGGAGAAATTCTCCGCAAAAAACTTCTAAAAGATTTTAATCTTCATACGATTCTTCGTTTGCCGACCGGTATTTTCTACGCAAACGGCGTAAAAGCGAATGTGCTGTTCTTTGAAAAAGGAAGCCCGACACAAGAGACATGGTATTACGATTACCGTACAGGGATTAAACACACCCTTGCAACGAAACCGCTTAAACGCTCCGACCTTGAAGACTTTGTAACCTGCTACTGTGCAGGACATGTTGAAGACCGCAAAGAAACGTGGTCGCCCGAAAATCCGAACGGCAGATGGCGTAAATATCACATCAATGAACTGCTTGCACGGGATAAAACCAGTCTGGATATTTCTTGGATAAAAGACGGTTCCGATACAGTAGACTGTTCCCTTGCCGAACTGATGCAAACTATTCAAGAGAAAAGCACAAATATTGTTGCAGCTGTTACCGAACTTTCCAAACTGATTGAAGGTATTGAAGAATGATAAATCGAAAGGAAGAACAAAACTTTGATAAACTTTCGGAAGTTATCAATGAGTACAATAGACTGCACATTGCGCAACAGCTTGATTACGATAAGTTCTATTTATATTCGATTATCACGCATTCAACGGCAATAGAAGGTTCGACCGTCACGGAAATTGAAAATCAGCTTCTCTTTGACGAAGGGATAAGTGCAAATAAACCGATTCATGAACAGCTTATGAACCTTGACTTAAAAGCCTCGTATGAAAGAAGTTTTGAATTTGCAAAACAACATACCCAAATGACACCGGAAATCCTCTGTGAACTTTCGTCTCTCGTAATGAAAAACACCGGCACTGTGTACAATACCATCGGAGGAACATTTTCTTCTGCAAAAGGAGAACTGAGACTTCTAAATGTCAGTGCGGGACGGGGCGGGAAGAGTTATATGGCATGGCAGAAGCTTCCGCAAAAACTGGAAGAATTTTGTGCTTGGCTCAATGCGGAAAGAAAAAGCATTGCAGAAAAAGATATAGAAGCTCAATACGTTTTTAGTTTTCTCACTCATTATAAACTTGTTCACATTCATCCTTGGGCTGATGGGAATGGCCGGATGAGTCGGCTTTTAATGAATTTTATCCAATATGAGGCGGGAATAGTACCTGCAATAATTAAAAAAGAAAATAGGGCGGAATATATTCAAAGTCTTGCTTCTTCGCAAGAAAAAGATGATGCGGCGGATTTCTTACAGTTTATGTTTTCACACCATATACGGAATTTGAGCGAGCGGATAGAAGAATATAAAACCTCTCTCGAAATGAGCGGCAGCTGATGATGGCAGTTACAGGGAGATCATAACGTGAACACAAACGCACTACGCCAAAAGATTTTAGACCTCGCAATTCACGGAAAATTGGTGAAACAAGACCCTACCGCTGAAAGCGCAGCCGTACTCCTTGAAAAAATCCGCGCGGAAAAAGAGAAAAAAATCGCCTCCGGTGAACTGAAACGCGATAAAAACGATTCGTATATTTTTATCGGTGATGATAACAGGCACTATGAGAAGTTCTCAGACGGCAGGGTGAAGGATATCGAGGATGTGCTTCCCTTTGCCGTGCCGGAGGGATGGGCATGGTGCAGGTTGGGAGAAGTTGGTTCTTGGCGCTCAGGAAGTACGCCAAATCGAAAAAACATTGCTTTTTATCAAAATGGAACTATTCCATGGCTTTTAACTGGTGATTTAAACGATGGAATCATAACAGATATTCCTAATAAAATTACAGAAGAGGCATACAGTCAAACCTCATTGAAATTAAATCCGATAAACTCTGTCTGCATGGCTATGTACGGAGCTACAATCGGGAAACTTGGAATATTATCAACCCCTGCCTCAACAAATCAGGCTTGTTGTGTTTGTAGTGATTTTAAGGGTATCTCAAATAAATACCTGTTTTACTTCTTACTGCAGCACAGAGAAGAATTTATACAGCTTGGTTTTGGTGGGGCACAACCAAATATTTCTAAAGCAAAAATTATAACAACTCTTATTCCTCTTCCGTCTTTACCGGAACAACAACGCATCGTCACAAAAATCGAAGCAATCTTTGCACAAATCGATCTATTGGAGCAAAGCAAAACCGACCTACAAACCGCTATCAAGCAAGCAAAAAGCAAAATCCTAGAACTAGCCATTCACGGAAAACTTGTTCCACAAGATCCGAATGATGAACCGGCAAGCGTTATGCTGGAAAGACTCCGTGCTGAGAAGGAAGCTAAAATCGCAACCGGTGAGGTGAAACGAGACAAGCATGATTCGTACATCTATAAAAATGCTGCTGATAATTGTTATTATGAGAAGATTGATGACGGAACCGAGGAACAGATTGAAGTGCCGTTTGATTTGCCGGAAAACTGGTGTTGGGAAAAAATTTCTTCAATATGTAAAATAAATCCTAAGAATAAGCTGAATGATGCTTTAGAAGTTTCTTTCGTACCAATGACCTTAATTGATTCAGAATTTAATAGCAATTTTACCTATGAATTACGAACATGGAGAACAGTAAAATCCGGTTTCAGTCATTTTTCCGATAATGATATTGGAATTGCAAAAATCACCCCTTGTTTTGAAAATAGAAAATCTGTAATTTTTAAGAATTTAAATAACAAACATGGAGCGGGAACTACGGAATTACATATATTACGAATAAACAGTAAATATATTCTTAATGAATATGTATTTTGGTTTATAAAAACCGATAGTTTCATCAAAGCAGGTATTAGTAATTTTACAGGTGCTGTAGGACAGCAGCGGATTGGAAAAGAATTTCTTTCAAAAATTCTTATTCCGATTCCACCCTTAAATGAGCAAATTAAAATATGTCGAAATATCAATAAAATAATGGAAAATTTAGCCGAGATTATTTTGAATTTTATCTAAAACATTAAACATTTCTTCAATGTTAGCAACAATTCTTTTTTGTTCCTCAGTTGGTGGGACTGGAATGAGTGCATTTCTTAGCATATTTTGTGTTAATTGATATATCTGAGTTGAATTTGATTCTCTTAAATAATCTTTAAAGTAAAAACTTTGCAAATATCTAAGAATGTAGAGATTAAATTTACTTCTAAAAACGGCCATAAATGCACCGAAGGCCATTTTTTCAGGTAAATTTCTAATTATAGTGCATTTTCCAACTAAATTTTTACTACCGTTTCGCGCACAAATTAAAATATCGCTGTTTACAACATATTGATTTTCGAATATTTTTGTTTGTACTCTTGCTAAATCTGATAAATATAATTTTCCATCTTGTATGTTATTTGACCGTAAAACAGGAATACCAGTGTCTATCAAATCTTTAGGATGATAAGTTAGTCCTATGTTAGTATCACCAAGTTCATGTAATCTGCACCATTGCCAGCTTTTCGGAAGCTCAAAAGGAATCTCATCATCTATGCAAATATCATTTTTTCCATCAATCTTCTCATAATAACAAGAAAATACACTACCGGTATACTTTCCAATAAGCGAATGTTCGCAAATTTTATTTATTGGGAGATCGTTATGAAAAGCGACGAAACTTTTGAAGAGTATTTGAAGAAAAGCAATCTTTCTCAGAATACGCTTACATCTTACCTATGGACGGTTAAATACTATGCCGAACATTATGATTCTTTAAGCAAGGAAAATCTGCTTGCATATAAAGGGTATCTGATTGAATTTTTTAAACCAAAGACGGTGAATCTGAGGATTCAGGGCATTAACAAGTATTTACAATTTATGCACCAAGATCAACTTCAGTTGAAGTTCGTAAAAGTTCAGCAGAAAAATTTTCTTGAAAACGTTATCAGTAACGCTGATTACCAATTTTTGAAATCAAGTCTTAAAACAGACGGAAATCTTGAATGGTATTTTGTTGTGTGGTTTCTGGCGGCTACAGGGGCGCGCGTCAGTGAACTTATTCAAATTAAAGTTGAGCATGTAAAATTGGGATACTTTGATTTATATTCAAAAGGAGGAAAACTCAGGCGGTTGTATATTCCCAAAATTTTGAAGGAAGAAGCATTACAATGGCTGGAATCAATCGGACGTCAATCCGGCTATCTTTTTCTGAATCGTTTTAAAAAGCATATTACCACCCGCGGGATTGCACAGCAATTAAAAAATTATGCAAGAAAGTACGGAATAAGTGGAAAGGTTGTATATCCGCACTCATTCCGGCATCGGTATGCAAAGAATTTTCTTGAAAAGTTCAATGACATTTCTCTGCTTGCCGATTTGATGGGGCATGAAAGTATTGAAACTACAAGAATTTACTTACGCCGAACCGCAAGCGAACAACGGGAACTGGTCGATACCATTGTAACGTGGTAAAAAGAATCACAGTTAAATCAACAACTCCGACACGTTGCCTCGATGTTGTTGATTTGAAATATTTGGGAACCTCTAAAAACTGCAAGCCTATCGGCTTGTTCTGTAAAGACTTAAACTGAAACTCGTCGGGCATCTCTAAAAATCTAACCGAGTTTTTAGAGATGCCCATTTGATACTGTTTAAAACTATTGCTCTTCGCTTTTAACGGAAATCATATTCTAACATATTATCGGCAGTATATAAAGCAACTTTGTATATATGAAGTTTCTTGTCATAGCCTGTGCAGCAATTTGCATATCATACGCCCCAATTACATTGCCTTTTCTTTCTAAATATGCCCGAATTGCACCGAATGCTTCCGCATCTTCTGTCGTGAAATCAACAAATGTAAAAGGTTTTACAAAATCCAGTAATGCATGCTTGCTCTCTTCCGGTTTACTGCTCTTGTATGCCCCATATTGCAATTCGCCGAATGAAATTGTTGAAAGATATATGATTCTATGATCAATGCTTTTTAGTTTTTCTCGTACTCGTTCAGGTCGATTATTTATAATATATATACAGATATTTGTATCAAGTAAATACACTAAATACCTTCCCGTTGTTGTGTTTCCGGTTGTTTCCGTCCCTCTATAAAAAAATCATCAGGAAATTTATTTAAACTTCTATCAAAACTATCCCATGGATTATCTTCGCGGAATAACACAATTGATGAACCGATTTTTTTAATACATAATTGATTGTCAGATACCTGAAAACTTTTTGGTAGCCGTATCGCTTGGCTATTACCGCTTATAAAGACTTTTGCATATGTCATAGTGCTTTTCCCCATAAAAAGTCAAGAAGAAAGTATTAACTTCCGCTTGACTTTTTACGCATGTTCGCAATGAAGTGAGAACGTGCGTATGATATAGATGTACAAGTTTGCACTTGTACAAACTTGAGTAAATAAAAGTCGTTCTATTTGTACGGCTTTCATTTTACACTCTTTGCTAAAAGCATATACTTAACAATATACAAAAGTCAATACGTGTGTATTGCATATCAAAACGATTTTTTACAAAAGTACAGCAAAAGAGAATCGTTTAAGATGTAAAGATGTAAAAAGCCTGTAGACAATGAAAAACAGTGATAAGTCGATTGGTATTGTGTCCAATATAAAAACTAAACTGTAACTATCTGAATTCAATTGAGACAAAACTATTCTGTTAGCGAAACCGTGATAAAATCAAGTTTAGCAAAGAGCTCTTTAATTTTGGCAACGATTCGTTGTTGTTCGGAAAGTGGGGGAAGAGGAAGAAAGAATTCTATTAGAACGTTTTTCGGTAGTTCTTTTTGATTGGTAGATCCGGTTGCAGTCTTATTAATTTTAGTTTGCAGATACTCAGATGTAAAAACAGTATATATATACTTTTGATATATGTATGCTTTATAACATCTCACAACGGATATATGTGAATCAGGGACAATAAAAGGATATTTACCTAGAATTCCTATATCAAAGATACCAACTCTCCCAATAGTACCCGTCCCTGTAGAATTTATTACAATATCTTCGTGTTGTAGATGATATTCATTAGTCCATTTTGATAATGAATTTGGATCTAAAAAAAGAACCTTATCTAATACTATACTATCCCATTGATTACACTTTTGTGCCAAAACCGGATATTGACTTTCTTTTGTATAAACGGGTGTTTTCCCTCTGGATATGAATTCGCAAATCTCCCCCAACCTGCACCACGCCCAGCCCTCCGGTACGGCAAACGGGATTTCGTCCTCGATATCCTTCACCCTGCCGTCTGAGAACTTCTCATAGTGCCTGTTATCATCACCGATAAAAATATACGAATCGTTTTTATCGCGTTTCAG